>NZ_JBEXKX010000009.1:0-248643 GCF_040609695.1 Amycolatopsis sp. NPDC004625 | reverse complement strand
CGGGCGGGTGCGGCCGTTCCCGAGCTTGTGGTACTCGACCCCCCCTGGGGGGGGCGGGGGGGTGTGGGCCTCGGGGGTAACCACCCCCGCCTTACCACTCACGACAAGCCGCGGGAGGGCTTACTGGCAGGCTTCGCAGTCGGGGTCGTCGATGCGGCAGGCGGCACCCTCGGTGGCCACGAAGTCCACGTCGGGCGCCGGGGCCGGCGTCGGCGCGGGAGCGGGCGCCGGCGTGGGAGCCGGGGCGGCCGGGGCGGGGGTGGCCGAGACGGCGTTCAGCTTGCCGTCGGTGCCGCGCAGGGTGCTCTTCTCCACGTGCGTCGCGGACTGCGCCCGCAGGTAGTACGTGGTCTTGAGGCCCTTGTGCCACGCGTAGCGGTACAGCTCGTCGAGCTTGCGGCCGCTCGGCGCCGCGATGTAGAGGTTCAGCGACTGCGCCTGGTCGATCCACTTCTGGCGCACCGAACCCGCGTCGACGATCCACTTCGACTCGATCTCGAACGCCGTGGCGTACAGCGCCTTCAGGTCGTCCGGCACGCGGTCGATCTGGCCCAGGGACCCGTCGAAGTACTTGAGGTCGCTGACCATGACCTCGTCCCACAGGCCGCGGGCCTTGAGGCTCTTGACCAGGTGCGGGTTGACGACGGTGAAGTCGCCGGACATGTTCGACTTGACGAACAGGTTCTGGAACAGCGGCTCGATCGACTGCCCGACCCCCGAGATGTTGGAGATCGTCGCGGTCGGCGCGATCGCCATCACGTTGGAGTTGCGCATGCCGACGGTCTTGACGCGCTCGCGCAGCGGCGCCCAGTCCAAAGTGGACGAGGTGTCGACGTCGAGGCCGTCACCCTGGCGGGCGTCGATGAGCAGCTGCAGCGAGTCGATCGGCAGGATGCCCTTGCTCCACAGCGATCCCTCGAACGACTGGTACTGGCCGCGCTCCTCGGCGAGGTCGGTCGACGCCGAGATTGCGTAGTACGAGAGGTGCTCCATCGAGACGTCGGCGAACTTGACGGCCGCTTCGGAGGCGAACGGGACGCCGATCTCGAACAGCGCGTCCTGGAAGCCCATGATGCCCAGGCCGACCGGGCGGTGGCGCAGGTTGGAGCGGCGCGCCTCCGGGATCGTGTAGAAGTTGATGTCGATCACGTTGTCCAGCATGCGGACGGCGGTGCGCACGGTCTTCTCGAGGCGCGCGGTGTCCAAACCGGACGGGGTGACGTGCTTGAGCAGGTTCACCGAGCCGAGGTTGCAGACCGCGACCTCGTCGACGGTGGTGTTCAGCGTGATCTCGGTGCACAGGTTGGACGAGTGCACGACGCCGACGTGCTGCTGCGGCGAGCGCAGGTTGCACGGGTCCTTGAACGTGATCCACGGGTGGCCGGTCTCGAACAGCATGGTCAGCATGCGGCGCCACAGGTCGACCGCGCGGATCCGGCGGAACACCTTGATCTCGCCGCGGTCGGCCATCGCCTCGTACTCGCGGTAGCGGGCGGCGAACTCGTTGCCGTAGAGGTCGTGCAGGTCCGGCGTCTCGTTCGGCGAGAACAGCGTCCACTCGGCGCCTGCCTCGACGCGGCGGAGGAACTCGTCCGGCACCCAGTTCGCGGTGTTCATGTCGTGGGTGCGGCGGCGGTCGTCACCGGTGTTCTTGCGCAGGTCGAGGAACTCCTCGATGTCGACGTGCCACGTCTCGAGGTACGCGCAGGCCGCGCCCTTGCGCTTGCCGCCCTGGTTGACCGCGACGGCGGTGTCGTTGGCGATCTTGAGGAACGGCACGACACCCTGCGACTGGCCGTTGGTGCCCTTGATGTGCGCGCCGAGGCCGCGGACCGGGGTCCAGTCGTTGCCGAGGCCGCCCGAGTACTTGGCCAGCAGCGCGTTGTTCTTGTAGGCCTGGAAGATCGAGTCCAGGTCGTCGTCCACCGTGGTCAGGAAGCAGGACGACAGCTGCGGGCGCGTGGTGCCCGAGTTGAACAGCGTCGGCGTGGAGGCCATGAAGTGGAAGCTCGAGAGCAGCTCGTAGAACTCGATCGCGCGGGCTTCGCGGTCGTCTTCCCGGATCGCGAGACCCATGGCGACGCGCATGAAGAACGCCTGCGGCAGCTCGAAGCGGGTGCCGTCGTGGTGCTGGAAGTACCGGTCGTAGAGCGTCTGCAGGCCGAGGAAGCCGAAGTCGAGGTCGCGCTCGGGGCGGATCGCGGCGGTGATCTTGTCCAGGTCGAACCGCTGCAGTTCGCCGTCGACCAGCTCCAGCTCGATGGCGCGGCGCAGGTAGGCGCGGAAGTACGCGGGGTACTCGGCCGCCATCTCGTCCTGGCTGGCCTGGCGCGGCTGCTTCGCGAGGTAGCTCAGCGCCTCGCCGCGCAGCTTGTCCAGCAGCAGCCGGGCGGAGACGTAGGAGTAGTTGGGCTCCTGCTCGACCAGCACGCGCGCGGCCAGGACCTGGGCCAGGGCCAGCTCTTCGGCGCTGATGCCGTCGTAGAGGTTGCGCTTGGCCTCGGCCAGCACCGGGCCGGCTTCGACGTCCTCGAGGCCGGCGACGGCCTCGCCCACGACGTGGGACACGCGGGCCCAGTCGAGCGGGCGCAGGACGCCGTCGGCGCCCTTGACGTTCAGGGCGACCTCGGTGGCGGCGGGCTTGGCGGCCTCGCGGGCCTTGCTGCGCTCCTCGCGGTAGAGGACGTAGGCGCGGGCGACCTTGTGGTGCTCGCCGCGCATGAGGGCGAGCTCGACGATGTCCTGGATCTGCTCGATGTGCAGGGCGGTCTCGGGGCCGGCGTGGCGCAGCAGGGTGGTCTCCACCTGCTGGGTCAGCTCCGCGACGACGTGGTGCACGCGGGAGGACGCGGCGGCGTCGCCGCCCTCGACCGCGAGGAACGCCTTGGTCAGCGCGACCGAGATCTTCCCGGCGTCGAACGGCGACACGCTGCCGTCCCGCCGGATGACCCGGATCGCGGTGGGTGCGTCGGCGGCTGACGGCCGCTGACCAGTTTCGACTGACATGCGTGTCTCCAAGTTTTCGGGCGCGTTCGATCGCCACACGGCGTCATGAGGCCGTGCGCTGCGGTTTCTTGAAAGCTGCCCGGCGACCCTCCGCAGCGGTCTCCCCGTCGCTGGGGGCTGCCGGTGTTGAGAGACTACATGTTGGGGTCGAGGCGCGCGCGGGACCCTAAATGGCGTGTCGCGGGTCCTCACCCTGCCGGGTTACGTGATCACCCAGAGGTGCTGCTCACGCCCCGAAACGCAGCACGGTGGCGGGCAGGGCGAGGCTCAGGAACGGCCGCCGGCCGGCCAGGTAGCCGAGCGGGCCGCGCGGGTTGACGGTCCAGTCGGCCGCGGCGAGCCCGGGCCGGATCTTCGCGCCGACGGGCGTCCGGACGGGGGTGCCGTCGCGGTCCTGGAGGACGTCGAACCGGCTGGGGAGGGCGAGCGGTGAACCCGGCCTGGGGGTGAAGGCGGCGGTGGCGATCCAGTCGTCGCCGGTCGCGGCGGTGTGGGTGCGGTCGGTGAACTGCAGGGTGGCGAGGTCCTTCGGGATGGCCCACAGCTCGCGGCCGCCGCGGAGGGAGACTTCGGAGTCGACCCAGATCTGCGTGATCGTGCAGGTGGTCCGCCTGCCCCGCACCGGGACGGCGGCCAGCAGCTCGTGGTAGGCGAGCTGCCCGGGCTCGCGGTAGGCGATCCAGGCGGTGAAGACGGTGGTGTGCCCGGCGACGGACAGGGCACCGGGGTGGACATCGCGCGCGGGGACGCGCCAGATCGAGACGTGCGCGTCGGCGACGAGGTGCCAGGGCTGCGGGGGATAGGCGGTCATTTCTCCAGCCAGGGCAGGTAGTCGGGCAGGTCCGTTTCGACGCGCATGCCGAACGCGGGCGGCCGTTTCTGCAGGAACGACAGGACCCCTTCGACGGCGTCCGGGTTCGCGCCGAGGCCGCCGATCAGGCGCGAGTCGAGCTCGTGCACCGGGAACGGCGATTCGGCGCTCGCCATCCGGTAGAGCAGTTGCCGGGTCACCGCGACCGACACCGGGGCGGTCGTCTCGACGATCTCCTGCGCGAGTTCCTTGGCTTCGTCGAGCACGGTTCCGGTGTCGACGATGCGGTGCACCAGGCCTTTTTCGAGGGCCTCGGCCGCGTCGAAGACCCGCCCGCTGATCATCCAGTCGAGCGCGGTGCCCATCCCGACGAGCCGGGGGAGGAACCAGGCCGAGGCGCCTTCGGGGTAGATGCCGCGGCGGGTGAAGACGAACCCGAACCGCGAGTCCGCCGACGCGAGCCGGTAGTCACACGAGAGAGTGATGGTGAGCCCGCCCCCGACGGCGGCACCGTGCAGGGCGGCGATCACGGGCTTGTGCATGGCGAAGATCCGCTTCGAGCACCGGCCGGCGGGCTCCTGCCATCCCTTGCCGGGTCCCTCGTCGGGGTCGAAGTCGAAGCCGCCCTGCGAGAGGTCCGCCCCGACGCAGAAGTCCCGGCCGGCGCCGGTCAGGACGACAACGCGCACGTCCTCGTCGCGGTCGGCCCGGTCCATGGCGGCGGCGAGCTCGTCGGCCATCCGGATCGTGTAGCCGTTGCGCGCCTCGGGCCGGTTCAGGGTGACCACGGCGACCCGCTCCGCGACGGCGTAGGTGATCTCGGCGTAGTCGGCCATGCGACGACGCTATTGCAGTCCGGCGCTACTGGCAAGGTGTCAATAGCGGTCCGCGGTCGGCGGGGCGATGGTCGGGGCAGTGCCGCGGCGGGCGCGGCGGCCTGCCCAGACCGAACCGCCACCGAGCGCGGCGGCGGAGACCCACGGGAGCACTGCACCGATCAGGACCACAGCCCCGATGAGCAGAACGAACAGGGAAACGATCCTGATAAAGGCTTCCCGGTCTCCAGTGAAGGCGAGGTGGATCAGCTGGGCGAGCAATGGAGCACCGCCTTCCCAGGCGCGCCGGGACAATTCTTCGCTCGCGGTGGCCGTGATCTTCTCCGTCATCCCGTCCTCGTCGCTTCCGTGTTTCCGGTTGTGCACGGGGTACCTCCTCGGCCCAATGGTCGTGCCGGGAGATCGTCCGCTGGTCCTCGGCGAGTCGGGGTCTCGAGCGGGTGAAGCGGGCAGGTCGTGGGCTACGCTGCACGCTGCTGCGGGTGGAGATTTCGCCCGCTGCGGGGGAGTAAGGAGGCGGGGGAGGGAGCCATCGCCACGCGCAGTGAGCGGCGTTTGTACGACGAGTTGCGCGCCCTCAGGGGCAGAGCTGATGCCGCACGCCGCCGAGCCGGGCTCCGCCCGTTGTCGCAGGACGAAACCGCACGGATCCTGCGCAAATCGCCATATCTCGTCGCCGATTTCCGTGGACAGCGGCTCAGTGACTGGCTGGCGGAAGATTTTTCGAAGGCCAAAACACCATCGGTCGGCAGTTTGGCCGCTGTGTATGCACTCGTGCGGCTGTGGTGCGAGCTGACCGGCGCCGCGGCTCCCGCGGAGAGGTACTGGGCGGACTTGCTGGAGGCCGCCCAGCCGGACCGATCGGCCCAGGGGCGGGGTCGGGCGGGAGCCGAGCCGGAAGGCGGCCCGGCTCACTTCCCGATCGACGACTACATCGCGGCGGCGGTCCGCGCGGCTCGAGAGCACCCTTACCCGGGCGTACTGCCGGGCAATACGCCGCCGCTCACCGAGGTATACGTGCGCCGGCGGGTCCGGGTGGACGAGAGACGGACCGGGTCGGCCGTGTCCGGAAAACTCGCCGCGAGCCCGGCCGCCGTCTTGGCCGGCGAGTCCGCCTCGTGGACGTCCATGCCGTCCGTCCGACGCGTGCCCGGCCGGATGTCCGCGGAAGAGATCTTGGACAATGATCGCATCTGCGTGGTCGTCGGCGCGCCCGGCGGCGGCAAGACCAGTCTGTTCCGCACCCACATGATCCGGGCGGTGGCGGCTAGGCGGGCGGGAGAACTCGAGACTTCGCTGCCGATCCTCGTGTCCGCGGCGGCCCTGTCAGGTAAGCCACTGGCGGCCGCGCTCGCGGAGGCGGCGACCGCCGAGCTGAGCCGTTTCGGCCTGCTCGAGCCACTGCCCGACGATCTGTTCAAGAGGTGCCCCTACGAGGACGTGCCGTGGCTCGTCATGGTCGACGGACTCGACGAAATCACCGACACGGCCGACCGTCGGAACCTCCTGGCGGCGTTGGATCAGATCTCCGACGGCAGCCGCGGGCGCCAGTACCGGTTCGTCATCGCCACCCGCCCCCTGCCCGAATGGGAGCTCGCTGTCCTCGGCGCACAGGCTCCCGTGTACGAACTGGAGCCGTTCACCTGGGCGGATCTGAACCGCGTGTCCGTCGACTGGTTCCGCGTGCTCGGGCTCGAAAATCCGGACCGGGTGGCCGAGCGGTTCGCGAACGCGGTGCGGCGGACCAGGGTGTTCGGCCTCGCCCGGACGCCGCTGATGGCAGCGTTGCTCTGCCAGCTGCACGGGGCGAACCCAGATGCTCCGCTGCCGGCCAGTCGAGGCGAGATTTACCGCAAGTACGTGGAGCAGCTGATGCGGCGCATGCAGAGTGCGGACATGTCGGGCATCCAAGCCCAGGTGCGGACCAGCCTGGAACGCTATGGGGACGAGGCACTGGGTGAGGGTTGGCGGACCCTCGAACGCCTGCCTGAACTGATCTCCCGGTCGGCGGCCGAGTTGCAGAGCGGCTCCCTGGTTTCGATCTTGGACATCGTCTCCGGGTTGCCTGGAGCCGCATGTCCCAAGCGGGTACCGGCCACCGTTTGGCGCGAGTACCTGCAAAGCCTGCTGCAACGCAGCGGGTTGGTGATGCTGCGCAGCGGCGAACTGTCCTTCTTCCACCAGACCATCGGGGAGTTTTTGGCCGCCGCACACGCAACGCGGTCAGCGTCGGCCTGCCTTGAGTCGCTGGCTGTCCTTTTCGGGAGAAAGCCACGAGTTGCTATCCTCGAACGGATCCTTGGCCGACGGGTACCGCCGCCGCCGGAGGTCGACACCTCGTTCACGGGATTCGTCCTCGATCAGTGCGGCGAAGTCCAGGACGCCGTCGCCGACTGCCTGCTCCGGCTGGTCGACCGTGGCGGCTTGGCCGGGTGCGAGTTCATCGCCGTCCTGCTGCGGCTTGGCACCGATGTGCCGCGAAGGGTCGTTCTGGCGATGGCGAGGAAGCTTGTCGACCTGGTCTGGGTCCTGGGCAACACCTTGAATTCGCCGCCTCCTCGTCGTGCTCGAGGAGTTGTACGCGGTGATCAGGGGCGGTTTGAAAACGCCTTCCTGGCCCTGCGCCTGCTGGCTGCCATCGGTGCGGAGGACGCGCTCGACCGGCTGCGCCTGATCGCTCGTGACAACGACCTCCACCCGGCGGTCCGGGCCAGGGCGGCCGAGGCCGTCGTCGACGTCGATGTCGATGTCGCCGCTGCGGTCGGATTACTGGACGAGCTGGCGAGGAACAAGTCGATCGGTTCGCGGATGCGGGCCACGCTCGCGGCGCGGGTCGAGTCGCTGGATCCGGACCATGTGTCCCGCTTGCTCGTCGATCTCGCCCGGGACGCCACGTTGGCCGGACGTGAACGGGTCGCGTCGGCCATGACCCTCCGCGGCCGGGGAGCGGCACTGGCGTCTGAACTACTCGCCGAGCTCGCCCTGGACGCGCGGGTGAGCGGTTACTCGCGAGTCCGGTCTGCTGCGGTGTTGGCTGGAGCTGGAGAGGTGCGCGGGATCGAACTGCTCGACGGACTCGCCCGTGCCGCCGACCTTCCGGTCTACGTGCGCGAGGAGTCAGTTCGTGCCCTGGTCAGGCATGGAGGTTCCAAGGCGGAGAGTGTGTTGTCGAAGCTGTCGTCGGACCTTTCGGTCGATCCGCACGTGGGGATCCGCGCGGCCGGGGCGCTGGCGGAGCGCGGGGATAAGGACGCGTTGCGGGAGCTCGAACGCATCGCGACGCAGCGCATGAGCGACCACAACGTGCGGATCGGCGCGGTCGAGATGCTGGCCTCCATGGCGGAGTACAACCCGATGGAGCTGCTGGAGTCGCTCGTCCGGGATACGACGCTCGATGACGACGGACGGCTCCGCGTCCTCGAGATCATGCTCCAGGTCGGCGGCCGTCGCGGAGGCGACGCGGTGCTCTCGCTGGTCGATGACCGCTCCCTCGGCGACCGCGCCCGGGTCTTCGTTGCTGGCCTGCAGGGATCCATCGACAAGCCGGCCGCGGTTCGCGTACTTCTCGGCTTCATCGGCGACAGCGACGTGACGGGGGTGGCCCGGGTCGACGCGGCGGAGCTGCTCGCCCATCTCCTGCTCGGCGAGTACGCGCGGCTGTCGGGCGCTATGGACGTCCGGACGAATGCCCCTGACGATTTTCGGCTCGACCCCGTCGGCAACATCGACCTGGACCGCGTGACGATCATCGATCTGATTGACGATCTGAGCCGCGACCGGAAGGTCTCCCGAGGTGATCGTGGCCGGGCGATCGACGTCCTTCGCCGCTTCTCCCTCTGGCGGCGCTAGACGGTGGACTTTACGTCGCACGATCTTAGTATCGATCGCGAAACAATCAGGCGTGCTTGATTTTTCTCCGCCCCGGTGCCACCCTGACCCGAGGAACGCAAGGAGGCGGGCGATGGCGGACCTCGGCGTGATCCTCGGGGATCTCGACGCGGAGACACGGACGATCGACGACGTGGTGGCGAACCTGCCCGCGTCCGGCTGGGCGCGGGCCACCCCCGCGGAGGGGTGGACGATCGCGCACCAGATCGCGCACCTGGCCTGGACCGACCGGAAGGCGCTGATCGCGGCCGCGCGCCCGGAAGACTGGCAGGCCGAGGTCGAAGAGCTGCTCAAAGCCGGGGAGACCTACGTCGACGACGGGGCGGCCGCCGGAGCCCAGCTGCCGCCGCCGGAGATCCTCGAAGACTGGCGGGACGGCCGCGCGCGGCTGGCCGAGGCCCTGAAAGCCGTGCCGGACGGGCAGAAGCTGCCCTGGTACGGGCCGCCGATGAGCGCCGCCTCGATGGCCACCGCGCGGATGATGGAAACCTGGGCCCACGGGCAGGACGTCTTCGACGCGCTCGGGCTCACCCGCGAGCCGACCGCCCGGATCTGGCACATCGCCCGCTTCGGCACCCGGACCCGCGACTTCGCCTACAAGGTGCACTCGCTCGCTCCGCCGGCCGAGGAGTTCCGGGTCGAGCTGACCGCGCCCGACGGCTCCACCTGGGCGTTCGGGCCCGAGGACGCCGAGCAGAAGCTGACCGGCACCGCCCTGGACTTCTGCCTCGTCGTCACCCAGCGGCGGCACCCCGCCGACACCGGCCTGGTCGCGCACGGCGCCGACGTCGAGGAGTGGCTCGGCATCGCGCAGGCCTTCGCGGGCCCGCCCGGGGCCGGCCGGACGCCGGGGCAGTTCGCATGACCTACCGCATCGGCAACGCCTCCGGGTTCTACGGGGACCGGTTCTCCGCCGTCCGCGAGATGCTCACCGGCGGGCCCCTCGACGTCCTGACCGGCGACTACCTCGCCGAGCTGACCATGCTCATCCTCGGCCGCGACCGGATGAAGGACGCGAACCGCGGGTACGCGAAGACGTTCCTCCGGCAGATGGAGGAAAACCTCGGGCTGGCGCGGGAAAAGGGCGTCAAGATCGTCGCCAACGCCGGGGGGCTCAACCCCGCCGGGCTGGCGGACGCGCTGCGGGAACTCGCGGCCAAGCTCGGCCTCGACGTCAAGATCGCCCACGTCGAAGGTGATGACCTCGTCAACCGCGCCGAAGAGCTGGATCTCGGGAAACCGTTGACCGCCAACGCCTACCTCGGCGCCTGGGGGATCGTCGAGTGCCTGAACGCGGGGGCCGACGTCGTCGTCACCGGGCGGGTCACCGACGCCTCCGTGATCGTCGGCCCGGCCGCCGCGCACTACGGCTGGGCCCGCGACGACTTCGACGCCCTCGCCGGCGCGGTCGCCGCCGGGCACGTCATCGAATGCGGGGCCCAGGCCACCGGGGGCAACTACGCCTTCTTCACCGAGCATTCCCTGGGCGTGCCCGGGTTCCCGATCGCCGAGATCGAAGCCGACGGCTCCAGCGTCATCACCAAGCACCCGGGCACCGGTGGGGTGGTCAACGCCGGCACGGTGACCGCGCAGCTGCTGTACGAAATCACCGGCGCCCGGTACGCCGGGCCGGACGTCACGACCCGGTTCGACACGCTGTCGCTGACCGAAGACGGGCCGGACCGCGTCCGGATCTCCGGTGTCCGCGGGGAAGCGCCGCCGCCGGCGCTCAAGGTTGCGCTGAACACCCTCGGCGGGTTCCGCAACGAGACCACGTTCGTCCTCACCGGACTCGACATCGAGGCGAAAGCCGCGCTCGTGAAGGAACAGCTCGAAGCGTCCATGAAGGACCGGCCACCCGCCGACGTCCGGTGGACCCTCGCCCGCACCGACCACGCCGACGCCGACACCGAGCAGACCGCGAGCGCGCTGCTGCACGTCGCCGTCAAGGACGCCGATCCGAAGGCGGCCGGGCGGGCGTTCACCGGTGCCGCCGTCGAACTCGCGCTGGCCAGCTACCCCGGCTTCCACGTGACGGCACCGCCGTCGGACGCCTCGCCGTACGGCGTCTACACCGCGGCTTACGTTGCTGCGGAGCAGGTTCCGCACGTGGCTGTCCTGCCCGACGGGATGCGTGTCGACATAGCGCCTTCGTCGTCCACTCAGGACCTGTCCGAAGTGGATGAACCGGCGCTGCCCGAGCCGCTCGGCCACGGGCCGGTGCGGCGGGTACCGCTGGGCACGATCGCCGGGGCCCGCAGCGGGGACAAGGGCGGCAACGCCAACGTCGGCGTGTGGGTGCGCTCCGAAGCGGCGTGGCGATGGCTGGTGCACCGGCTGACCGTCGCCGAGTTCAAGCTGCTGCTGCCCGAAACCGCCGACCTGCCTGTGACGCGCTACCTGCTGCCGAACCTGTGGGCGATGAACTTCGTCGTCGAGGGCATCCTCGGCGAGGGCGTCGCGTCGCAGGCCCGATTCGACCCGCAAGCCAAGGCCCTGGGTGAATGGCTCCGTTCTCGCGAGATCGACATCCTCGAGGTGCTCTTGTGACCGATCCTTTCCGGACTCCCGAACGGGCCGAGCTGCGCAAGACCGTGCGCAAGTTCGTCGAGCAGGAGGTCCTGCCGCACCTCGAGGACTGGGAGCGCGCCGGCGAGCTGCCACGGGACCTGCACCGCAAGGCCGGGGACCTCGGCCTGCTGGGTGTGGCCTTCCCCGAGGAGATCGGCGGGGGCGACGGCAACTACCTCGACGCCCTGGTCGTCGCCGAGGAGATGCACTACGCGGGTGGCTCCGGCGGCCTCTTCGCGTCCCTGTTCACCTGCGGCATCGCCGTTCCGCACATCGCCGAAGCGAACGATCCCGTCCAGATCGAACGCTGGGTGCGGCCGGCGCTCGAAGGGGCCAAGATCGGCTCGCTCGCGGTGACCGAGCCCGACGGCGGCTCGGACGTCGCCGGGATCCGGACCACCGCCGTCCGTGAGGGCGACGAGTACGTCGTCAACGGCGCCAAGACGTTCATCACCTCCGGCTGCCGCGCGGACTTCGTGACGACGGTGGTGCGGACCGGCGGCGACGGCGCCCACGGCCTCTCGCTCATCGTCGTCGAACGCGGGACGCCGGGGTTCACCGTGAGCCGCAAGCTCGAGAAGATGGGCTGGCTCTGCTCCGACACCGCCGAACTGTCCTACGTGGACGTCCGGGTGCCGGTCGACAACCTGGTCGGCGCCGAGAACAGCGGGTTCGCCCAGGTCGCCACCCAGTTCGTCACCGAACGGCTTTCGCTGGCCGTGCAGGCGTACGCGCACGCCCAGCGGGCGCTCGACCTGACCCTGGACTGGTGCCGGCTGCGCGAGACGTTCGGCCGTCCGCTCATCTCGCGGCAGGTCGTGCAGCACAAACTCACCGAAATGGCCCGTCGCGTGGACGTGGCCCGCACCTACGCCCGGCAGGCCGCGATCCGGCACGTCTCGGGCGAAGAGGTCATCGCCGAAGCCTGTTTCGCGAAGAACACCGCCGTCGAAGCGGCCGAGTGGGTGGTCAGCGAGGCCGTCCAGCTGCACGGCGGGCTCGGCTACATGCGCGAGTCCGAAGTGGAGCGCCACTACCGCGACGTCCGGATCCTCGGCATCGGCGGCGGCACCACCGAGATCCTCACCGGCCTGGCCGCGAAGCGATTGGGATACACCTCGTGACTACCTTGAGGTCCACAGTGGACACGCGGGCCGCCGAGTTCGGCGCGAACCGCGAGGCGATGCTGGAGAAGCTCGCCGAAATCGACGCCGAGCACGCCAAGGCCGTGGCCGGTGGCGGCGAGAAGTACGTCGAGCGCCACCGCAAGCGCGGCAAGCTCCTCGCGCGGGAACGGATCGAGCTGCTGCTCGACGAGGATTCGCCGTTCCTGGAGCTCTCGCCGCTGGCCGCGTGGGGGACCGACTACCGCGTCGGCGCGAGCCTGGTCACCGGGATCGGCGTCGTCGAAGGGGTCGAGTGCCTGATCTCGGCCAGCGACCCGACGGTCAAGGGCGGCGCGAGCAACCCGTGGACGACGAAGAAGTCCTTCCGGGCGGCGGACATCGCCGCCCAGAACCGGCTGCCGTCGATCAACCTCGTCGAGTCGGGCGGTGCGGACCTGCCGACGCAGAAGGAGATCTTCATCCCCGGCGGCCGGATCTTCCGGGACATCACGCGGGCCTCGGCCGCGGGCTGCCCGACGATCGCGCTGGTCTTCGGCAACTCCACGGCCGGGGGCGCGTACCTGCCGGGCATGTCGGACTACGTCGTGATGGTCAAGGAACGCGCGAAGGTGTTCCTCGGCGGGCCGCCGCTGGTCAAGATGGCCACCGGCGAGGAGTCCGACGACGAGTCGCTCGGCGGCGCCGAGATGCACGCCCGCACCTCCGGCCTGGCCGACTACCTCGCCGTGGACGAGGCCGACGCGATCCGCCTGGGCCGCAACATCGTCAAGCGGCTCAACTGGACCAAGCAGGGCCCGACACCGAAGCCGGACTACGCCGAGCCGTTGTACGACACCGAGGACCTGCTCGGCATCGTGCCGACCGACCTCAAGGTGCCGTTCGACCCGCGCGAGGTCATCGCCCGCGTGGTCGACGGCTCCGACTTCGACGAGTTCAAGCCGCTCTACGGCTCGTCGCTCGTCACGGGCTGGGCGAGCATCCACGGCTACCCGGTCGGTGTCCTGGCCAACGCCCAGGGCGTGCTGTTCGGCGAGGAGTCGCAGAAGGCCGCGCAGTTCATCCAGCTGGCCAACCAGATCCACACGCCGCTGGTGTTCCTGCACAACACGACCGGCTACATGGTCGGCAAGGAGTACGAGCAGAGCGGCATCATCAAGCACGGCGCGATGATGATCAACGCCGTGTCGAACTCGAAGGTGCCGCACCTGTCCGTCCTCATGGGAGCGTCCTACGGTGCCGGGCACTACGGGATGTGCGGCCGCGCCTACGATCCCCGGTTCCTGTTCGCGTGGCCGAGCGCGAAGTCCGCGGTGATGGGCCCGGCGCAGCTGGCCGGCGTGCTGTCCATCGTGGCCCGCGCGGCGGCCGAAAGCCGCGGCCAGGAGTACAACGAGGAACACGACAAGGCCATGCGGGCCATGGTGGAAGGCCAGATCGAAGCCGAGTCGATGCCGATGTTCCTCTCCGGCATGCTCTACGACGACGGCATCATCGACCCGCGCGACACCCGCACCGTGCTGGGCCTGAGCCTGTCCGCGATCCACAATGGACCAGTGAAGGGCGCCGAGGGCTTCGGCGTCTTCCGGATGTGAGCGAGCGATGATCCAGAACCTGCTGGTCGCCAACCGCGGCGAGATCGCCCGCCGCGTGTTCCGCAGTTGCCGTGCCGCCGGGATCGGCACGGTGGCGGTGTTCTCCGACGCCGATGCCGCCGCGCCCCACGTGTCGGAGGCCGACACGGCCGTCCGGCTGCCCGGCAACGCGCCGTCCGAGACGTACCTGCGAGCCGAACTGCTGGTCAAGGCCGCGGCCGAGACCGGCGCCGATGCCGTCCACCCCGGCTACGGCTTCCTGTCCGAGAACGCGGCCTTCGCGCGGGCCGTGCTCGACGCCGGGCTGACCTGGGTCGGGCCGCCACCGGAGGCCATCGAGACGATGGGCTCCAAAGTGGAGTCCAAGCGGCTGATGGCCGCGGCCGGGGTGCCGGTGCTGTCCGAACTGGACCCCGTGTCGGTGACGGCCGATGACCTGCCGTTGCTGGTCAAGGCGTCCGCGGGCGGGGGCGGCCGCGGGATGCGCGTGGTCCGCTCGCTCGACGAACTGGCCGAAGCGGTGGAAGGCGCCAGTGCCGAGGCGGGATCGGCGTTCGGCGACCCGACCGTCTTCTGCGAGCGGTACCTGGAGACCGGGCGCCACATCGAGGTCCAGGTCCTGGCCGACCGGCACGGCACGGTGTGGGCGGTGGGGGAGCGGGAGTGCTCCATCCAGCGGCGGCACCAGAAGGTCGTCGAGGAGGCGCCGTCGCCGTTCGTCGACGCCGCCATGCGCGAGGAGCTGTTCGAGGCCGCGCGCAAGGCCGCCAAGGCGATCGACTACGTCGGCGCGGGCACGGTCGAGTTCCTCGCCGGGCCCGACGGGCGCTTCTACTTCCTCGAGATGAACACACGGCTGCAGGTCGAGCACCCGGTCACCGAGAACGTCACCGGCCTCGACCTGGTCGCGCTGCAGCTGCGGATCGCCGAGGGCGAGCGCCTGCCGGCCGACCCGCCCCCGACCGTCGGCCACGCCATCGAGGTCCGGCTCTACGCCGAAGACCCGGCGGCCGGCTGGCAGCCGCAGAGCGGCACGCTGCACACCTTCGAAGTGCCCGATGTGGACCGTTCGTTCGCACACGGACCCGGCCTCCGGCTCGACTCCGGGTTCGAGAGCGGCTCGGTGGTGGGTGTCCACTACGACCCGATGCTGGCCAAGGTGATCACCTGGGCACCGACCCGCGCCGAGGCCGCCCGCCGGCTCGCGAAGGCCCTGGCCGCGACGAAGATCCACGGCGTCGTCACCAACCGCGACCTCCTGGTGAACATCCTCCGCCACGAAGCTTTCCTGGCGGGGGAGACCGACACGGCGTTCTTCGACCGCCACGGCCTGGACACCCTCGCCGCGCCTCTGGCCACGGAGGACACCGAGCGGCTGTCCGCCCTCGCCGCGGCCTTGGCGGACGCGGCGGGGAACCGGGCGGCCGCGACCACGCAGGGCCGGTTGCCCAGCGGGTGGCGCAACGTCCGCTCGGCCGGGCAGCGCAAGGTCTTCACGGTCGCGGACCGCGAGTACGAGGTCGTCTACTCGCTGACCCGCGATGGCCTCCGCGCTCAAGGTTTCGAAGCGGAGCTGGTAAGCGCCGAGCCCGGCCGGGTCGTGCTGGACGTCGGCGGCGTGCGTCGCGCGTTCGACGTCGCCCGCCACGCCGGAGTGTCCTATGTGGACTCCGCGCTCGGGTCGGTGGCGCTCACGGCCGCGCCGCGGTTCGCCGACCCGGACGCCGCCCTCGCGGCGGGGTCGCTGGTCGCGCCGATGCCGGGCACGGTCGTCCGGCTCGCGGTGCAGGCCGGCGATCCGGTGAAGGCGGGCGACCCGTTGTTGTGGCTCGAAGCGATGAAGATGGAACACCGGATCGCCGCCCCCGCCGACGGCGTGGTCGCGGAACTGCCGGTCACGGTCGGACAGCAGGTCGAAGTGGGCACGATCCTCGCGGTGGTGGGAGAAGAAGCATGAGCATGAACTTCGTCGAGCCGGAAGAGCGGATCGCGCTCCGCAAGGCCGTCGCCGAACTGGGCGCCAAGTACGGGCACGAGTACTACGCCCGCAAGGCCCGCGCGGACGAGAAGACCCACGAGCTGTGGGACGAGGCCGGGCGGCTGGGCTACCTCGGCGTCAACATCCCCGAGGAGTACGGCGGTGGCGGCGCGGGCATCGCCGACCTCGCGGCTGTCCTCGAAGAACTCGCCGCCGCGGGCTCGCCGCTGCTGCTCATGGTCGTTTCGCCGGCCATCTGCGGCACCGTGATCTCCCGCTTCGGGACCGAAGAACAGAAGAAGCAGTGGCTGCCCGGGATCGCCGACGGCAGCAAGCGGATGGTCTTCGCGATCACCGAGCCGGACGCCGGGTCGAACTCGCACAAGATCACCACCACCGCCAAGCGCGACGGCGACGGCTGGGTCCTCAGTGGACGCAAGGTCTACATCTCCGGCGTCGACGAGGCCGACGCCGTGCTCGTCGTCGGCCGCACCGAGGACGCGAAGACCGGGCGGCTCAAGCCCGCGCTGTTCATCCTGCCGACCGGCACCGAGGGCTTCGAGTACACGAAGATCCCGATGGACATCGTCGCGCCGGAGAACCAGTTCTCGCTGTTCCTCGACGACGTCAAGCTCCCGGCCGAGGCGCTCGTCGGCGAGGAGGACGCGGCGATCGCGCAGCTGTTCGCGGGCCTCAACCCGGAACGCATCATGGGCGCGTCCTTTTCCCTCGGCATCGCGCGGTACGCGCTGGCCAAGGCGGTCGGCTACGCCAACCAGCGGCAGGTCTGGGGCACCCCGATCGGCACCCACCAGGGCCTCGCGCACCCCCTGGCCGAGATCAAGATCGAGCTGGAACTGGCCAAGCTGATGACGCAGAAGGCGGCCTCGCTCTACGACGCCGGCGACGACTTCGGCGCGGGCGAGTCGGCCAACATGGCCAAGTACGCGGCCGCCGAGGTGGCCATCCGCGCGACCGACCAGGCCGTGCAGACCCACGGCGGCAACGGCCTGGCCACCGAGTACGGCCTCGGCACGCTCGTGACGGCGGTGCGGCTCGGCCGGATCGCGCCGGTCAGCCGCGAGATGGTGCTCAACTTCGTCGGCCAGCACAGCCTCGGCCTCCCGAAGTCGTACTAGGAGCACCTTGACCGGCATCCGCGAACCCCAGCAGGAACGCAGCCGCACCACGCGGCGGCGGCTGATCGAGGCCGCGCTCGACAGTTTCGGCGAGCGCGGCTGGCACGGCGTGACGGTGGCCGGCATCGCCGAACGCGCCGGCGTCTCCCGCGGCGCGGCCCAGCACCACTTCCCGGCCCGCGAGGACCTGGTGGTGGCGGCGGTCGACCTGCTCGGCGAGGCCCAGATCGACGAGCTGCGGGCCCAGGCCGCCGGCCTCCCGAGCGGCACGTCCCGCATCGAGCGCGTCGTGGAGATGGTCCTGAACCTCTACACGGGCCCCCTGTTCCGCGCGGCCCTGCAACTGTGGTCGGTAGCGGCGACCGACGACGCCCTGCGGGAGGTCCTGGTCCCCCTGGAGGCGCGGGTGGGCCGCGAGGCACACCGGGTGACGGTGGAGCTGCTGGGCATCGACGAGTCCCGGCCAGGCTCACGCGAACTGGTCCAGGCCACCCTCGACCTGGCCCGCGGCCTGGGGCTGGCCAACCTCCTGACGGACGACGCACGGCGGCGGAAGCAGATCGTCCGCGAGTGGGCCCGGACCCTGGAGCTGCGCCTCACCTGAGCAGCGGGACAAGACAAATGACCTCCCGCGGCCCCCACGAGAAGGCAACACGTCCCGGACTCGGACGGAACCTCACCCGCACCCCAAGCGTCATAGTGCCGTAAGTAACACAATCGGCCCAACGGGCGAATAACCCGTTGTAGTGACGCAAGAGGAAGGCAGTCCGGTGTCCGGTTCAGGAGTCGAGCTCACCCACCGCGCGATGGCGATGCTGAAGGCGGTGGCCGCCGGGCGGGCGCAGATGTCGTGCAGCTGCGAGCCCGACCTCTTCGTCGACGGATTCGCCTGTTGCGATCAGATCACCGCGCACGCCCTCGCCCACGGCGGCTACCTGCGGCCGGCCGTCGAAGGTGGCACCGGGCGCGTCGCCGCGGAGCTGACCGAGGCGGGCCGCGCCGTGCTGGCCATCACCGTCGCCGCCTGAGCGTCACGGAGGGTCGCGGGTTCGAACGTGTGTTCGGTCTCCCGTGCGTGCCCCTGACCTGGCAGTCTTGTCCCCATGGCGGAGCACCCACCACCGGTGGACAACGAGGCGACGGTCTTCCTGCCGAGCGAGCTGCGCGGCCCGCACTGGCCGACCCGTGACCTCGACGTCTCGCGGCGGCCCTACGACGAGTTCGCCGGCCAGATTGTCGCCCGCCCGCCCGCTTCGCCGGTCAGCGCCGGCCGTGGGGAAGGGGCCGGGTCGTCGCTGGCCCGCTCCAGCGGCCGGATGGCGGTCGCCTCCGCCGTCAGCCGGGTCACCGGGTTCGTCGCGAAGCTGCTGCTGGCCGCCGTGGTCGGCACCGGGGTCGTCAACGACTCCTTCACCGTCGCGAACACGCTGCCCAACATCGTCTTCGAACTGCTCTTCGGCGGCGTCCTGGCCAGTGTCGTGGTGCCGCTGCTGGTCCGTTCCCACGACGACCCGGACGGTGGCCGCGTCTACACGCAGCGGCTGCTCACGATGGCGCTGGTGCTGCTCGTCGCCGGCACGGCCGTCGCGGTGGCCATCGCCCCGCTGTTCACCGCCCTCTACGTCGACAAATCGTCTCCGACCGCGAACCCGGGGCTGACCACGGCCCTGGCGTACCTGCTGCTGCCGCAGATCCTGTTCTACGGGCTGTTCGCGCTGCTGTCGGCCATCCTCAACGCGCAGAACGTCTTCGGCCCGCCGGCCTGGGCGCCGGTGCTGAACAACGTCGTCGTCACCGGCACGCTCGTGGTGTTCGCGCTGGTGCCGGGGGAGCTGACCCTCGACCCGGTCCGGATGGGCGACCCGAAGCTGCTCGTGCTCGGCCTCGGCACCACGCTCGGCATCGTCGCGCAGGCGCTGGTGCTGATCCCGGCGTTGCTGCGCACCGGGTTCCGGTTCCGCTGGCGCTGGGGCTTCGACCCGCGGATCAAGGAGTTCGGCGGGCTCGCGGCGTGGATCCTCGGCTACGTCGTGGTCAGCCACGTCGGGTTCGTCATCACCACGCGCGTGCTGACCGGCGGCACCAGCGGCGGCGTCACGGCCTACAGCTACGCGTCCCTGCTGTTCCAGCTGCCGTACGGCATCCTCGGCGTCTCGCTGCTGACGGCCCTGATGCCGCGGATGAGCCGCGCGGCGGCGGACGGCGACACGGTGTCGCTGGTCGGCGACCTCTCGCTCGCCTCCCGCATGTCCACGGTGCTCTTCGTGCCCATTTCGGCGGTGCTGGCGGTGGTCGGCACCCCGGTCGGCATCGCGATCTTCACGTGGGGCCGCGGCACCCTGGAGGACGCCGAGCGGCTCGGCCAGACCCTGGCCGTGTCGGCGGTCGGGCTGCTGCCGTTCGCGCTGGTCATGCTGCAGCTGCGGGTGTTCTACGCGATGAAGGACGCCCGCACGCCGACGCTGATCATGCTGGTGATGACGGCGGTGAAGATCCCGTTGCTGCTGCTGTGCCGCGGCCTGCTCGACGGCGAGCACATCGTCTACGGCGTGATGCTGGTGAACGGCGCCGGGTTCGTGGTCGGCGCGGTGCTCGGCCAGGTGTGGCTGTGGGTCCGGCTCGGGCACCTGCGCAGCAAGCGGTCGCTGCGGGTCGGGCTGATCACGCTGTCGGTGAGCGGGCTGGGCGTGGTGGCGGCGGTCCTGGCGGGGTACGCGGTGCCGGCGTCGCTCGGGGCGATCGCGGGGGCGTGGGTGAAGCTGCCGGTGCAGGGGGTGCTGGGGATGGCGGTGCCGTTCGGGTTGCTGGCGGTGCTGAGGTTGCCGGAGTTCACCCCGGTGACCCGGCGGGTGGGCGGCCTGTGGCGGCGGTTCGCGGCTCGTTGACGGCTACGGCCGGGAACGCGATCCGGTTGTCTCGAAACGGTAACGAGACCGCGGCGATCAGCGCGTTTACTTTTGCCGCAAGGGTTTCTACTATCCACCGGGGATCAGGCCGCCGCGGGCGAGTGCGGGGCCGGGGGTATCGGGTGGAGGTCGTGCATGACGCGCAGTGCGCGCAGGCGGCGGGATCGGGTCACGGTCGACGAACTGCTCCGGCAGACCGGGGCGCGGCCGCGCAAGCCCGGTTCGCGGGCGGCCGAGCTGGCGGCGCGCCGGACCGGCCGGGACGTCGAACCCGAGCCGAGCGCGGCGGCGCGGATGGCGCTCGCCTCGGCCGTGATCGTCGTGCTCGGGGGGCTCGTGCTCGTGCTGGCCACGCGGCCCGATTCCGTTCCCGGGTCCACGCAGTTCCCGCAGCTGCAGCCGGCCACCGCCGTGCCGTCTTCGTCGACCGCGCTGGCCGTGCCGACCGAGACGACCACGCCGTCGCCGGTCGTCATGCACGCGCGGCGGACGCCGACGCCCACTCCGACCGTCACCGTCGAGCTGCCGCCTCCGCCGCCGGCGGTCACGACGAAGCCGCCGTCCACAGGGGACCCCGGGTGGAACCCGTACCCGTGCAACCCGTACTACTGCGGCGGCTGGCGGCGCTGAACCCGCGAAGGCCCCCTCACCGACCCCGATGCCGGTGAGAGGGCCTCCGACTGCCCCACTACGGGTCCGTGTCAGCCGGTGTAACCGGCGACGACCTTGGTGAACGCGTACTTGTCCTGGCTGATGCCGCTGCACTCGCCGCCGCCGCTGCAGTCGCGGTTGGTGGCCCAGAACGTGAAGCGGGCCAGGTGGTGGCTCGTCGCGTAACCGCGGATGGAGTTGAAGTTCGCGACCGTGACCGTCTCACCCGCGTTGTCGGTCTTGCCGTTCATCGAGGAGAGGCCGCTGTGCCGGTAGGCGGTGTCGTCGCTCCAGCCGAACGTGCTCTTGAGCTGGTTCTTCAGCCCGTCGACCGCCGACTTCGTCAGCGCGGCCATGTCACCGCCGCTGGAGAAGTCGAACGGCATGACCGACCAGACGTCGACCGGGGCGCCGATCGCCTTGGCCTGGTTGATCAGGCGCTTGCCCCACGAGTCGGGGCCGGTCGTGGTCGTGCCGATGGTGATGACGACCTTCAGGTTCGGGTTCTTCTGCTTGGTCAGCTTGACCGCGTTGAGGATGCGGTCCTGGACCGTGTTGTTCTGGAACTCGTCGGTGTTCTCGATGTCGAGGTCGATCGCCTTGAGGCCGTAGGCGTCGATCACCTTCTGGTACGCGCCGGCCAGCGCCGAGGCCGACGTGCACTTCGAGCCCAGCTTCGTGCCGGACCACCCGCCGAAGGAGGGGATGACGTCCCCGCCCGCGTTGCGGATGTTCTGGATCATCGTCTTGTCCGAGCCGGTCAGCGAGCGGCTGCCGTCCCACTTCGGGTTGCAGGTCCCGTCGGACAGGACGAACGCGAGCGTAAACGCTTTCACGCCGGTCGCGGACATCGCGGCGGTCGGGCTGGTCTGGCCGCCCCACTGGTACAGGTACGGGGAGGCGAGCACCGGGTCGACCGCGGCCATGGCCTGCGGGGCGAGCCCGACCGTCGTCGCGAGCGCGGCCGAAGCCGCCGCTGCGAGGGTGAGAAGACGGCGCACTGATTTCATGGGGGTCCTCCGAACGCAGGTGGAGCACCTCCGGTTTGAGGCGGCGGGATCAACCCGGGAGGAGTGCTGTGTGCCACCACACAATGGACTAGACCAATATTGCGTGTCAACCCTCCGTCGGTCGGAAAATGACCCACGGATTCGTCCGGACCACCGATGTCAAATTCCCCTGAAGGCGGATCGACACCGGCCCGCATTCCGGCTACTTTGCCGAGATGGTGGGGGATTCCACGGTCGCCGCCGGCGGGGGCCGCCGCCCGGGCCGGTTCCTGCCCGCCCTCCTGCTGCAGCGCTGGGCCCTGTGGCGGCTGCCGCGCCGCGGCCAGGTCTGCTACCTGCTCGGGGTCGACGCGCTCGCCGTCGCCGCCGTCGTGCTCGCCGCCGTCCGCTTCCCGCCGCTGCCCGCGATGCTCGGGCCGTTCGCGCTGCTCACGGCCGGGATGCTGGTCTCGGCCGAACTCGCGCGGCCGGTGGAACGCCACCGCGAGGACACGCTGCTCGGCCCCGGCGTCGACACGCCGTGGATCTTCGCCGGGGTGCTCGTGCTCCGGCCGGGCCTCGCCGTCGCACTGGTCGCGCTCTCCGCGCTGCACCAGTGGTTCCGGGTCCGCAGAAGACCCGGCTACCGGCAGGTGTTCGGCGCCGCGGCGACGGCGCTGGCCGGGCTCGCCGCCGGGGCCTTCCTCACCGCGACCGGGGTCCGGCCGCTCGGCGAGGTCCTCGACTCCCGGACCGTCGGCCTGCTCACCGTCGCCGGGCTGGTCTTCCTCGCGGTGAACGCCGCTCTCGTGACCGGCGCCGACGGGCCCCGCCGTCCGCGCGACGCCGCGCCGGGGCACGCCTTCGACGCCGCGATGACGGCGTTCGGGCTGCCGCTGGCCTGGGCCGCCGTCGCCGCGCCGCTGCTGGTGCCGGTGCTGGCCGGCGCCACGGTCGTGCTGCACCGCGGCGGGCTGGGCGCCGGCCGCCGCGACCACGTCACCCTCGATCCCGGCACCGGCGTGCTGACCGCCGCGTCCTGGCGCGGCGCCGCCGAGGCCCGCCTGGACCGGCTCGGCGGCCACGGTCCCGGCTTGGCCGTGCTGCTGCTCGACCTCGACCACTTCCGCCTGCTCAACGACCGCTACGGGGCCCGCATCGGCGACGCCGTCCTGCGCGCGGTCGCCGGCACCCTGCGTGACGAGGTCCGGGCCGCCGACCTGGTGGGCCGCTCCGGCGGCGAGGAGTTCGCGGTGCTGCTGCCCGGCACCGGCGCCTTCGACGCGATGGCGATCGCCGAACGGATCCGGCTGCGGATCGCCTCGACGCTGGTGGCGCTGAAGGCGTCGGGGGACGGCCCGCAGTTCGTCGGGGTGACGGTGTCGATCGGCGTGGCGGACTGCGCGGCCGGCGGTGTCCTCGCGGACGCGCTGCTGGCCGCGGAGACGGCGTTGCTGCGGGCGAAGGCGGCGGGCCGCAACCGGACGGTCTGCGCCGAACCGGACGTCAGCTCATCGTGATGGCGTCGAGCTTCTCCCGCAGGTACTCCGACGCGATCACCTCGGGGTAGGTCCGGGTGCCCAGCGGCGGCGCCAGCGAGGTGATCCGGGCGTCGTGGTCGGTCTCGTAGAAGAAGATCAGCGAGACCAGGTCCTCGTCCGGGGCCGACGCCGGCGGCGGCAGGACGCGGTGGCGCGTCGAACGCCAGCGGTCGCCGGTCCAGCGGGCCATCAGGTCGCCGATGTTCACCGTGAACGCGTCCGGGTGGAACGGCGCGTCCTCCCACTCGCCGCCGGCCGAGCAGACCTGCAGCCCGCCGAGCCCGGCCTGGCGGTCGAGCACGGTGACCGTGCCGAAGTCGGTGTGCGGGCCGATCCGGAACTGGTCCGGCTCGGGCGGGCCGACGCGGGTCATCGGCGGGTACCAGTTGATGTTGAACGTGTACGTCGGGTGGGCGGTGTGCCGGGTGAAGTGGCTCTCCGCGAGGCCGAGCGCCGCGGCGAAGATCTCCAGCAGGTGGTCCGACAGCGCCCGCATCCGGCGCATGTACTCGGTGGCCGCCTCGCCGAGACCGGGCACCTCGTGCGGCCAGACGTTGGGCTGGAACCAGAAGCCGTCGATCTCGGCGACGCCGAGCTTGGCGTCCGCGCCCGCGGAGTAGGACTCCTTGAGGTCCGGCGGGGTCTCGGTGCCCTCCGCGTAGCCGTTGGCCTCGACGCCGGGCGGCAGCCAGCCGCGGCCGCCGACGGTCACGGCGTAGCGCTGCTTGACGTCCTCGGGCAGCGCGAAGAACCGCCGGGCCAGCTCGCGGGTCCGCGTGCGCAGGCCGTCCGGCACGCCGTGCCCGGTGACCAGCAGGAAGCCGGACTCCTGCAGCGCCTGGTCGATCCGGGCGGCGACGTCGGCGCGGCCTTCGGACGTGCCCGCGAACCACGGCGAGAGGTCCACGAGCGGAACGGATGACGGCATACCGGCTCCTCGTCCAGCGCCGGCGGGCCGGCGCTGTTCGTCCAACACTGTCCTATTCGGACTTTTCGACTCCGATGTCCTCGAACCACAGGTCCGGGCGCGCGGCGATGAACTCCGTCATCAGCGCGGTGCAGCCGGGATCGTCGAGCACGGTGATCCCGACGCCCGCCTCGGCGAGCCAGTCGTGACCGCCGTGGAACGTCTCCGCCTCGCCGATGACCACGCGCCCGATACCGAACTGACGGACGAGCCCGGAGCAGTACCAGCACGGCGAGAGCGTCGTGACCATGATCGTGTCGCGGTAGTGCGGGCGGCGGCCGGCGTTGCGGAACGCCGCGGTCTCGGCGTGCATCGACGGGTCGCCGTCCTGCACGCGCCGGTTGTGCCCACGGCCGAGCAGCGTGCCCGCGGAGTCGAACAGCGCGGCCCCGATCGGCACGCCGCCTTCGGCCTTGCCCAGCTCGGCTTCTTCGCGGGCGACGGCGAGCAGGGCGTGCGGGTCGATCGGCATGCGCCACTCTTTCCGCCCGGGGCGGTGCCTGGCAAGTGTTTGACCGGGCGACTGCACTATCCGGCGGATCGCGGACCGGATCTGTCCTCGATGTCTGGCACACTGCGTGCCATGTACGGCACTTCGGAACGCCTGCTCCGGCTGTTGTCCCTGCTGCAGGCCCGCCGGGAGTGGCCGGGCGCGGACCTGGCGGCCCGGCTCGAGGTCGACGTCCGCACGATCCGCCGCGACGTCGAGCGGCTGCGGTCCCTCGGCTACCCGGTGCACGCGACACCGGGCGTGGCCGGCGGCTACCGGCTCGGCGCGGGCGCGGCGCTGCCCCCGCTGCTGCTGGACGACGACGAAGCGGTGGCGGTCGCCGTCGGCCTGCGCACGGCGGCGAGCGGCACGGTCAGCGGCATCGAGGAGACGTCGGTGCGCGCGCTGGCGAAGCTGGAGCAGGTGCTGCCGGCGCGCCTGCGCCCGCGCGTCGGCGCCCTGCACGCCGCGACGGTCTCGCTGCCGGGAGCGGGCCCGACGGTGGACGCGTCGGTGCTGACGGTGATCGCCGCGGCCTGCCGCGACCACGAGCGGCTCCGCTTCGGCTACGACGACCGCGCGGGGGCCTCGACGGAGCGGTCGGTGGAGCCGCTGCGGCTGGTCCACACCGGACGGCGCTGGTACCTGGTGGCGTTCGACCTCGGCCGCGACGCGTGGCGGACGTTCCGGGTCGACCGGATCACGGGCGTGCCGGCGGCGGGCTTCCGGTTCACCCCGCGCGAACCACCGGCGCCGGACCTGGCCGAGTACGTGGCCCGGCAGCTCTCGACGGCGCCGTACCCGCACCAGTTCGTGCTGCGGGTGGCCGCGCCGGCCGGGGCCGTGGCGCGCCGGATCCCGCCGACGGCCGGGGCGGTGGAGGCGGTCGACGACGCCAGCTGCCGGGTGCGGACCGGGGCGAACACCCTGGACACGGTGCCGTACTACCTGGCGCAGTGGGGGTTCGACTTCGTGGTGGAGGAGGCCCCGCCGGGGCTGGTCGAGCGGCTGCGGGAGGTCGCGGAGCGGTTCGCGCGGGCGGTCGGCTGAAGCTCAGCCCGGGTCGACCCGCGCCCGGTCGCTCTCGCCGTCGGTCAGGAAGGCGGCCAGCCGGCTTCCTTCGGCTTCGACCTCGCGGCGTTCCTGCCCGGTCAGCCGGCGCAGCGGCCGCACCGCCACGGCGTCGCCGTCCGTCGTCCAGGTGGCGCCGACCCGGCCGTCCACCAGCACCACCCGCTCGGCCGCCACGGACAGCCCGCGGTGCGCGTCGTCGATGATGCGGGTGCGGTCGTCGTAGCCGAGGATCGCGTTGTCGAACGCCGGCAGGAACCGGACCGGGGCCGGGGTGTCCGGGTCGGGGCGCGGGGCGTCCGGCAGGTCGAGCAGCTCGCGGCCGCGCTCGTCGCGGAACGCCACCAGCTCCTCGCGCACCGCCTTCACCGCCGCCGGCAGCCCGGCCAGGCCGGACCACGCGCGCAGGTCCGCCGTCGCCGCCGGGCCGAAGGCCGCCAGGTAGCGGCGCACCAGGGCCTGCCCGACGCCGTCGGCCGGGTCGAGCGGGTCGCCGTCGCGCCCGAGCCACGCGGGCAGCGGCAGGTTGCGCACGCCGGCCTTGGTGCGCCACAGCCCCCGCGGCGGCAGCTGGACCATCGGGATCAGCGCGGCGACCAGCATTTCGCCGAGCGGCCGCGGCCCCGCGTCAGGCCAGTGGCCGGCGACGGCCCGGGCGAGCTCGCCCATCGAGCGCGGCTCGCCGTCGGCCAGGACTTCCCGGCCTCGTGCGGCGAGTTCGTCGAGGTCGACGTCTTCGAGTTCGCGGCGGTAGGTGCCGAGGACGCGCTGGCGCAGCATCGCGTCGAAGCGGGTCCGCCAGGCGAGCACGTCGGCGGCCGTGAGCAGGTGCACGGTCCGGCGCATGAGGTGGGTCCGCACGACGTGGCGGCCGGTCAGCAGGTCGTCGAGGGCGTGGGGAGCGAAGCCCCGCAGCCGTGACCACAGCCCGGTGAACGGTTCCTGCGGCTCCTGCGCCTGCAGGCCGCCGAGGTGCGCGACGGCGTCGGGCACGGGCAGTGTGGCCCGTTCGAGCAGCAGTTGCCGGGCGAGCGTGGCGCGGTTGAGGGCGCGCGTGTCCAGTTTCGGCACGGGAGTCACTGTGGCAGAGAAAGCGGACAGGATGTGACCGCTACTGCGTCGGGAGGTTGAACGACCGCTCAGTCTGTGACGGGCGTCACGCCGAGCATGCGCAGCACGAGCCCGCCGTACTCCTGGCCCAGCGCGGTCGGCGTCTGCCGCGCCCGCTCGGTGTACCAGCGGGCGACGTCGACACCGAGCGAGAGGACCGCCCGGGCGGCGACGTGCGGGTCGGACACGGTGAACACGCCGTTCGCGGCGCCTTCGGCGATGACTTCCCGCACGATCCGCTCGATCCGCCGCCGCAGCTCGGCGACCACCTCGAACTCCTGCTCGGGAAGGGCCTGCAGCTCGTACTGCACGACCCGGGCGACGGTGTGCCGCCGGGCGTGCCAGGCCACGAAGTCCTCGACGATGAGCCGGATCCGGGCGACGGGGTCGGTTTCCTTGGCGACGACGTTCTCGACGAGCGCGAGGGTCTGCTCGTGCCCGTACCGGCTGATGGCGAACAGCAGCGCGGCCTTGGACGGAAAGTGCACGTAGAGCGCGGCGGGCGACATCCCGGCGGCTCCGGCGATGTCCCGCGTGGTGGTGGCGTGGTACCCGCGCTTGGCGAAGGCCTCGACCCCGGCGAGCATGAGCCGCCGGGCGGTCTCGGGCTGCACGTCCGGCCACAGTTCGGCCGACAGCGACATCGTCATCCGCTGATCCTCCCAGATAGGCCCGCCCGAACGGCGGCCCCGACGGCCGGCCCGGTCCGCGTCATTGTAAGCGGTTGCTTTGTCAGCGAATCCGGGGATGCGGGCCGAGGTGCCCCGTGCGGCCGGCGCCGGGCAGGCGGTCCGGCAATCGCGTCGACGGCCCCGAAGGCCCGGCTGCTGCTCCCCACACGTAACTTTCAGCCCTCGGAACAGGGTGGTGCGTGGGCTGTGAACTGGCCGATCCGTCGGAATCGGCGCGGCCGGCGGCGCGGACGAGTTGTCGCGTTCGCGCCGGTGACACTAGCGTCGTCCGCGCACACGAGCCGACGTCCGGCAGGGCCTGGCACCGCTCCTTCGACTTCCGCGTGACCGAAGCGTGGTTCGCCACGCGCCGGTCGTCTCGCGGGACCCGCGGGCCGCTCGAGGTGGCACAACCGGCTTCGGCCTGTCGCGTTCGTAGTCACCCGAGGAGGTAAGGCAATGCGACGCGTTCTCTCCCGAGCCGCCGCCACGGCCGCGGTGGTCCTGGGCTTGGTCACGGCGGCGGTCGCCCCGACGGCATCCGCCGCGGCCAACCCCTACCAGCGGGGACCGGATCCCACCCCGGCGAGCGTGGCGGCACCGTACGGGCCGTTCGCGACGGCACAGGCGAAAGTCCCGCCCGGCAACGGGTTCAACGGCGGCTACGTCTACTACCCGGCCGACACCGGCCCGGGCACGTGGGGCGCGGTCGCGATCGTGCCCGGCTACTCCGCCCTGTTCGCCGACGAAGAGGCGTGGATGGGCCCGCGGCTGGCGTCCTTCGGCTTCGTCGTCCTCGGCATCGAGACCACCAGCCGCACCGACAGCGCCGACGCCCGCGCCACGCAGCTGCTCGCGGCGCTCGACTACCTGACGCAGAAGAGCCCGGTCCGCACCCGGGTGGACGCGAGCAGGCTGGGCGTCGTCGGCCATTCGGCGGGTGGCGCGGGTGCCCTGCTCGCAGCGCTGCGGCGCCCGTCGCTGAAGTCCGCGGTCGGGCTGGCCCCGGGATCACCGGTGGGCAACCTGGACCTGGCCGGTGACCAGGTGCCGACGATGTTCATCGCCGGGCAGCGCGACCCCGTCGTCACCCCGGCGTACCTCGACAAGCTGTACGTCACGATGCCGGCGGCGTTGAAGAAGGCCTACGTGCAGATCACGGGCGTGGACCACCTGTTCGCGACCCGGCCGAACACGGTCGAGATGCGCACGCTGATCCCGTGGCTGAAGCTGGCCCTCGACCGGGACACGCGCTACGAGAGGTTCCTGTGCCCGACGGTGGCGGACGCGACGGGGATCTCGATGTACCGCAGTAGCTGTCCACTGTAGAGGGACGATCGGGCGGAACTTTCGCCGGTGCCGGGGCGGGAACCCCCGGAGAGAGGTCGTCGGCGGTGAAGCCGGGGTCAGCGCCGCCGATCGGGCCGCACGGCGGCGGGTGGCAGGCCCGGTCTGCCACCCGCTTTCCCGTGTTCCGCGATCAGCCGGGTCCCCCGGACGGTTACGGGACGACCACCCGGACGCCGGGCAGGGGGATGCGCACCTCGATGTCCGGGGCGAGGCGGGCGACGGCGTCGGCGTAGTGGCGGGGGTCCTGGTCGGCTTTGGTGATCATGCGGTCGCCGAGGTAGCCGCTGTGGAACGCGTAGTGGTGGGGGATCGCCAGCGCCGGCCGCAGTACTGCGGTCAGCTCTGCTGCCTGTTCGGCGTCCATCACCACCTGGCGCAGGCCGGCCGGCCGGACGCAGAGGCCGTTGGTGGGCAGGATCGTCAGGTCGAGCGGTCCGAGGCGGCTCGGTATTTCGTCGAGTTCGGGCACGCGCAGTGAGTCGCCGCCGAAGAACACTGTCCGGCCGCCGGCCTGGAGGACGAATGTCACCTCGTGGACGCCGTGCTCGCCGGGGGTGGCGGTGACCGTGAGGTCGCCGACTCGTGCCGATTCCCATGCCTCGATGGTGTGCAGGGTGCGGAAGCCCTTCTCCCGCGCGAGGGCGGTCACGGTGCCCGGCCCGATGAGCGGGGTGCCCGGGTCGAGGCCGCCGGCGAGGAGGGCGTCGAGGTCGCAGTGGTCGTAGTGCTCGTGGCTGATCACGACCGCGTCGAGCCGGCCGAGTGCGGACACGGGTGTGGCAAGTCGTTCACCCGGGTGGTAAGTGGCGGTTTCGGTGAACCACGGGTCGGTGAGGACTCGCAGGTCGCCGAGTTCGATCAGCTGGCACGCGTGGGCGATCCGGGTGACCGCGAGGGGTGTCTTCATGCCGGGTGTTCCTTTCCGGGAACGGTCAGTCGGTGATGGCTCCGAGGAGTTCTTCGGGTGTTTCGATCTGCGGCAGGTGGCCGGACCGGGGGAGCACGGTGAACTTCGCCGTCGGGATCGCCGCGGCGTAGGCCTTGCCGTATTCGGTGCTGACGATCCCGTCGCTTTCGCCCCAGACGACGTGGACGGGCAGGTCGTCGAGCGTGCGGAGCCGGTCCAGCAGGGTCGGGTCGGCCATGGCCGGGCCGGTGTAGGAGACCAGGGCCTGGATGTCCGGGCCGGGCCCGGTTCCGCCGCCGGCGGCCGGCGCCTTGCTCGGGTCGTGGTAGGACAGCTTGCTCAGTTCGGCGGGCGTGAGGCCGGCGACGCTGGTCACGGGGTGTGCTTCGACCTCGATCCCGATGCCGTCGACGATCACCGCGCCGCTGACCCGCGGGCTGCCCAGCAGGGCGATCTCGGCGGCCAGCCAGCCGCCGAAGGAGTTGCCGATCACGGTGACGTCGGCGAGGCCGAGCTCGTCGAGCAGGCCGACGTAGGCCGCCGCGAGCGCGCGGGTCGAGTCCAGGCCGGGCACCCGCGGGGTGCCGGCGAAGCCGGGGTGGGTCGGGGTCAGCACGCGGGAGTGCGTGCGCTGCGCGAGCAGGTCGGCGAAACCGGCCACCGTCGCCGGGCCGCCACCGCCGTGCAGGAGCAGGAAGGGCCGGGTGTGGTCGCGGTCTTCGACGGTGACCACGCCGCCGCCGGTGGTGGGCGCGGTGAAGGTGCGGGTGGGCCGGAGGGTGCCGGCGGGGACCGAGTTGCGCATGGAATCGCTCCTTCGTGGGCTATGCTGTCTAAGCAACCTTATATAAATATACTTACTTTGCCAAGGGTGAGGAGGCCTCCGGTGGTGGGTTACGCTGCGTTGGTGTCGCCGTCGCTTCAGGAGATCGGGCTCGCTGTGAAGCGGCTGCAGTGGCGCCACCACCGCGAGGCCAACCGCCGGCTGGCCGGACACGGGCTTTCCCTGGTGCAGTGGGACGTTCTCCGGCATCTGCACCAGCAGCCGGACGCCACGCTGCACACGCTGGCGGAACTGACGTTCCAGACCGACCAGTCGATGGGCGCCCTCGCCAAGCGCATGATCGAGCGAGGTCTCCTCGAACGGGCCGACGGGCCCGGCCGGGCCACCCGCCACGTGCTGACCGGCGAAGGCCGGCGCGCCTTCGAGGCCGGATCGCTCGTCCTCGAGGCCGTCTTGGCCGAGACGGTCGGCACGCTGACCGACGCCGAGCGGGCCGTCCTGCACGAATTGCTGCTCAAGGCCGCCGGGCAGCGGTGACCGCACGCCTCGTTTTTGCAGTGCGAAACTCAGGGCTTTCGGTGACCTTGGTAGCCGATGATCGTGCCCGCGAACCGTTCGGCCTCCGTGCACGGATCCGCGTGGGCGCTCAGCGCACGGTCGGGTGCGTCGACGGTGACGACGAGGAGGGTGTCGTTCGCGACGCCGGTTTCGACCGTGCAACGGCCGACGTCCAGGTCGCGAAGGATCGCCGGGTAGCTGTGCACCTGCGCCGGGGTGAAGCCGGGGATCGTCGGGCGTTGGCGGTAGCGGGCTTCCAGGCCGCCGGTGGTGAGGTCAACCGCGGCTCGGTACGTCAGCTTGGCGGTGTCCGCGGGTGTCCAGCGGCAGCCCGGGGGTTCCGGCGTGCCGTCGGTGGTGACGAAGTAGCGGGCGAGCTGGGGCCGGTCGAGCAAGTGGCACGGCGCGGCCGCGAAGGGCGTCAGGTCGAGGGGGTCGGCGGCGAGTTCCGGGGACAGCCGCTGCGGCCCGGTGGGGGCCGCCGTGCACGCGGTGAGGACGGCCGCTGCGCCGAGGAGGAACGCCGCTCGCCTCCGTCGGGAAGGAACGCCCGGGGGCAGCGGGCGGCGAACGGGAGGGCGGTCCATCGGCGTCCTCTCGCCGCACCGGGTTTCCGGTCGAGGCTAGAACGAACCGGTTGAGGGGACGCTGAGAGCCGGATGCGTGAGATGCCCGGCGGCGGGGTACCTGTCGCTCCGGTCGGAACGAGCGGAAAGAGGTGCGGATATGGCCCTGCTGGTCGGATTGCTGGTGGTCTGGGCGGTTCTGGTGGTACTCGGGATCGCCATCAAGGGGTTGTTCTGGCTGATCATCGTGGGCGCGGTGCTGTTCGTCGCCACCGGGGTGATCGGGTTCGTGCGGCGCAAGGCCGTCGGCGGACGCGGCTGATCGCGGGGTCCGCGCCGGGCCGGGTGCCCGGCGCGGACCGCGTCCGAGGTGGACCCGTCAGCGGGTGATGCCCGTGTGGCCGAGGGAGTACCGGCCCGGCTGCGGCCACACGCACAGGCCGTGCGGCTCGTTGCCGGCCGGGATCTCGGCCAGCAGTTTTCCGTCCTTTGTGGACAGGACGTACACCACGCGGTCGTACCGCCCGGACAGCCAGAGCTGCGTGCCGTCGGCGGTCACGTTGCCCATGTCCGGGCTGCCGCCGCCCGGGATGTGCCACACCGTCACCGGTGCGCCGGTGTACGCGTCGAGCACGCTGACGCTTCCTTCGTGGCGGTTGGTCACGTACAGCTGCTTCGCGTCCCGCGACAGGTAGAGCCCGTGCGCGCCCCGGCCGGTGGGGATGAAGCGAAGCACCTTCGTCGCCGCTCCGTCGAGGACCCAGAGGCCGTTCGCGTCCGAGTCGGCGATGTAGTAGACCGAGCCGTCCGGGGCGAGCTTGATGTCCTGCGGGCCCATCCGCGTGTTGCGGTGCGGCATGTCGATCATCCGCAGCAGGTGGTGCGAAGCGACGTCGACCACCGCGACCCGGCCGGCGAACTCGCACGTGAAGACCGCCGTGCGGCCGTCGGGGGAGAAGTCCGCGTGGTCGACGCCCGCGCACTCCGGGACCGGGGTTTCGTCGTGGGCCTGCCAGGTGTGCGGGTCGTACCAGACGAGCTTGCGCAGCCGTTCGGCCACCGAGATCGCGTACCGGCCGTCCGGGCTGAAGTACATGTTGTACGGGTCCACGACCGGGAACGCCTTGCCCGGCAACCCGGTCTTCGGGTCGAACGGCAGCACGTGGTCGCCGCGGTCGTCGGTGGCGTAGAGCGTGCGCAGGTCCCAGGACGGCACCACGTGCTGCAGTTCCTTGCCCGCCGGGTACTTCGCGACGACCTTGAACGTGGCCGGGTCGATCACCCAGACGTCGCCCGAGCCGCTGTGCGGCACGTAGACCAGCGGCTTGTCGCCGGCGACCGCGGGTGAGAGCATCCCGGCGCCCGCCGCCGCGTCGACGTCGTGCGGGTCCGGGACGCCGGGCATGCCGGGCAGCGGGTTCGGCGCCGGGGCCGGCGGCGTGGGCAGGTGCGGCACGGCCGTGCCCGGGCCGCCGGACATACCCGGCATCCCGGACATGTCCGGGCCGGCGGAACCGCCGCCCGAGGAGCAGCCGGCGGCGAGGGCGAGACTGAAGACCACGGCGGTCAGCCGGACGCGCATCCGTTACGCCAGCAGGTCCGACGCGGTGACCGGGGTGAGGCCGCGGTCCGCCAGGGCGGTCAGGATGCCGGGGAGCGCCGCCACCGTGCCGGGGTGCCCGAGGTGCATGCTGACCACGCTGCCGGCACGGGCCTTCGCCACCGCGGCGCGGATGGCGGCCGGCCCGGGGTCCTTCCAGTCCAGGGAATCGACGTCGTAGGACAGCACCCGCGAGTACCCCGCTTTGCCCGCTTCGACCAGTTCCTCCCGCGTGGCGTGCTGGCCCTGCGACTGCCGGAAGAAGGCGCCCGGCGACCCGGTCAGTTCGGCCAGTTTGTCCCGGCAGCGCTGGATCTCCGCGTACATCGGCTCCGCCGCGTAGCCCGAGAGCGCGGGGTGGCTCCAGGTGTGGTTGCCCAGCTCGTGCCCGCCGTCGCGGATCATCCGGGCGGCGTCCGGGTGCTCGGCGAGCCACGTGCCCACCGCCAGCACGGTGATGTGCGCGCCGTGCTGGTGCACGACGTCCAGCACCTGGCGGGTCACCTGGACATCGCCCGCGCCGTGGAAGGTCAGCGCGACCTGCGGCCGTCCCGAGGCGGAGCGGACGACCTCGGTGGCCGGACCCGTCGGCAGCGGGGACGGTGCCGGCGGGGGTGGACTCGCCGACGGCGGGGCCGCGGTCGTGGGCGCCGGACCGGCGGGGGCCTGCTGCTGCTGCTCAGGCGCCGAGCACGCGGTCAATGCGGCGGCGCCCAGCGCCACCCCGAACAGGCGGCGCCGGGTGAGCGGGTCTGGCACGAAACCTCCAACTCCACGGACGGCGCGACCCTTTCGCAAACCCGCTGTGAAAACGCTGAGAGCCGGGCCGGGCCGGTTCGACCCGTTGGCCGCTTTGCCGGTCGTTCGCGAACATTCTCCCGACCGAGGTAGGTGCCGCCCGGACGGGCGCGCCGGGACGCTGGCGGGCGTCTCGGTCCCCACCGTCCGGAGGATTCCCTTGTCCGTCCCCTGTTTGCGGTTCGTGCTGCCCGCCGCCGCCCTGCTCGCCGCCTGCGCCGTGCCGTCTCCCGCACACGCCGCCACGCCGGCCGCCTCGTGCTCGCGGGCCGACCTCCCGCTGCCCGACCCCGCGTGCACGCCGGGCGCGCTGAACCCGGACGTCACCCAGGCCACCATCGGGTCGACCATCTGCGTGTCCGGGTGGACCGCGACGATCCGCCCGTCGACCAGCTACACCAACGCCCTCAAGCGGCAGGGGATCATCGACTACGGCTACGCCGACACGAGCCTGTCCGACTACGAGGAAGACCACTTCCTGCCCCTGGAACTCGGGGGCGCCCCGAAGGATCCGGCCAACCTCTGGCCGGAACCGCACGCGGGCAGCGAGAACTCCTACAGCAAGGACTCCGTCGAGAACGCGGTCAAGAAGGCGGTCTGCGCTCGCCGGGTCACCCTCGACGACGCGCAGCAGGCGATGCTCACCGACTGGACGACGGCGGAATCCGTGCTGGGAATCGGCTGACCCGGAAGGCCGATCGTGACCGGTCAGCCGTGGAAGCCGCGGCCGGTCGCGGCGGCCCGGCCCTGGGCGCTCACCCCGCGCGCAGCCGCCGCAGGCCTTCCGCCGACGCTGTCCCCGGTGCTGCCGTGTAGATCAGCAGCCGGTGTTCGTGGCCCGGGATGGCCAGGATCTCGCAGTCGAGCTCGAGCGGCCCGGCGATCGGGTGGGTCGTCCGCTTGGTCAGCGTGCGCGGCACCACGACCTCCCGTTCCGCCCACAGCCGGGCGAACTCCGGGCTCTCCCCGAGGAGTTCGTCGACCAGCTCGCGGACCGCCGGGTCGGCCGGGTAGCGGCCGCCCGCGCGCAGGTCCGCGACGCACAGCCGGGCCAGCTCCAGGCGGTTGCCGGTGATCGTGTCGGCCGGGTCGAACAGGCGGCGCAGGCGGTTGCGCTTCCGCGGTGGCCAGGTGGCGGGGTCGCCGATCAGGGCGGCCAGCATCCCGTTCCAGGCCACCAGGTCGTAGGCCGCGTCGAGGACCATGGCCGGGACGTCGCCGAGGCGGTCGAGGAGCCGCAGGACGTTGGCGGGCACCGGGTGCGGCCGGGGCGGCGGAGCCGGGCGGGCCAGCCGCAGCAGGTACGCGTGTTCGTCGCCGGTCAGCCGCAACGCCCGCCCGAGCGCGGTGAGCACCTGGTCCGACGGGTGCGGTCCCCGGCCCTGCTCGAGCCGGACGTAGTAGTCGGGGGAAATCCCGGCGAGCAGGGCGACTTCGGTGCGCCGCAACCCGGGGGTCTGCCGTCTCGGGCCGGGTTCGAGGCCGACGTCGGCGGGCTGCAGCCGCGCACGCCGGCTGCGCAGGAACCCGCCCAGCTCGATCCTGTCCACGCTCCCATCATCACCCGGCGCCGGGGTGGTACCGCCGGTGCCTACCCCGTTCGCCGTCACGTCGGCCAGGCTCGGGGCATGACGATCTTGGTGACCGGCGCCCGCGGGAACGTCGCCCGCGCGCTGGTGGGACACCTGCTCGACCACGGACACGAGGTCCGGGCGGCCGGCCGCGACCCCGGGCGGGCCCGGCTGCCCGCCGGAGTCGAGGTGGCCGCGGCCGACCTGGCCCGGCCCGAGGGCTGGGCCGCGGCGCTCGACGGCGTCACGAAGGCGTTCGTCTACGCGGGCACGGCCGGCCTCGACGGGTTCCTGGCCCGGGCGGGCGAGCTGGAGCAGGTGGTGCTGCTCTCGGCCCTGGGCGCGGACGCGGCGTCGGAAGACGCGATCACCCGCGCCCACGGCGAAGCCGAGCAGGCGGTGCGCGATGCGGGGATCCCGTGGACGTTCCTGCGCCCCGGCGGGTTCGCGGCCAACCGGCTGCTGTGGGCGGCCTCCCTCCGCGGCGGGGTGGTGCGCGACCCGTTCCCGGACTCGCACTCGGCGTTGATCCACGAAGCCGACATCGCCGCCGTCGCCGCGTGCGCGCTCACGGAAGGGCACCTCGGCGCGGTGTACGAGCTGACCGGGCCCGAGTCGCTGACGGTGCGGGACCAGGCGTCGCTGATCGGCCGCGCCGCCGGGCGTCCGGTCCGCGTCGAGACCCAGGACCTCGACGACTACCGCCGTGAGCTCACCGCGGCGTTCGCGGCCCGCGGGCTCGGCAGCACCGGGTCGGCCGAGGTGATCGAAGCCCGGATCCGGCGGCTGGCGGCGCTGGTGGACCGGCCGCAGCCGACGACGGAGACGGTCCGGGCCGTCACCGGCCGCCCGGCGCGGGGCTTCGCCGAGTGGGCCGCGGACCACGCCGGTGCCTTCCGCTGAACCGGGTCCCCATTTAGAAAGGTACTTTACTAACGGGGGATGCGGTTGTATGGTCGGGTTACCGCCGCCTGCAAGCAGTCCTGGTGCAAACCAGCCAGCTACGGCGGAGGTTTCGTTGTCCCACAAGAAAAAAGCTGTGCCCCTGATCGCGGCCGTGTGCGTCGCGGCCGGCCTCGGCCCGGCCGCGGTCGCCGCACCCGGCCCGGGCGCGCTGACCACCCTCGACACGTCGGCGGGCAACCGCGCGGCCCCGGTGCCGGGCCTTTACGACTGGAGCAAGGCCGGTTTCCGCGGCGGGCAGGACCTGCCCGGCGCCGACGCGGTCAACCCGAGCGCGAACTGCCGGATCACCGCGGCCCAGCTCGCCACCACCTACCAGGTCAAGCCGGACGACGGCGTCGACGACACCGCCGGCATCCAGGCGGCCATCGACAAGATCCACACCTCGTGCACGCCGTCGGCGGGCTACGGCAAGCTGAGCCTGATCACGTTCCCGGCCGGCACGCTCGACGTCACGCACGAAATCCACGTCGACGCCAGCTACCTGATCCTGCGCGGCGCCGGCGCGGACCGCACGAAGTTCGTCTACCGGCCCGACAAGAACACCGAATACGACGTGGTGACCCCCGACGGCGACCAGTGGGACCAGCACGAGATGAACTACGAGGACGGCTCCGGTGGCTGGCTATGGCCGGGCCGCGGCCTGTTCCGCGTGCAGTCGCGCGGTGTCGATCCCAGTTACGCCAGTCAGTACAAGTCCGCGCCGGCCAACCGGAAGGACATCTTCGAGGGCACGGTCAACGTGCACTGGAAGGCCGGCGCGAAGCTGCGGGAGAAGCCGGGTGACAAGGGATTCGCCGCCCGCACCGGCGACAGGACCGTCTACCTGGCCACGAGCGCCAAGACGACGAACATGAAGGTGGGCGGCTTCGTCAACATCCGGGCCGCCAACACGATGAAGTTCTACCAGTCGATGAACGCGGTCCCGACGACCTGGCCGCTGCAGAACCTGCACATGCGCCAGCAGTGGTTCACCATCACCGCGATCGACACGAAGAACCACACGGTGTCGATCGACAAGCCGCTCGAGTACGACGTCCCGGTCGATTCCACTTCGGACGGTTCGGCGCCGATCGACGGCACGGCGTACGCGTCGAAGGCGTCGCCGATCGTGGACCCGGTCGTGGGGGTCGGCTTCGAGGACTTCACCTTCACCCAGGCGCCGCCGCCGGGCGTGACGGCGGAGCAGGCCAAGGACAACTACGGGAACCTGGCCCCGTCGCTGGCCATGCAGGGGATCGTGTTCAAGTGGGCCGCGAACTCGTGGGTGCGGGGCATCCACGCGGTCATGACCGGGTCGCACCCGATCGTGACCGAGGAGGCCAAGAACCTGCAGATCGTGAACAACGAGCTGGACGGCTCGTGGAACAAGGGCAAGGGCGGCAACGGCTACTTCCGCGGCTCGCGGGTGTGGGACTCGCTCTACGCCGGCAACACGACCCGTGACCTGCGGCACTTCACCTTCCAGTGGTCGGCCTCGGGCAACGTGGTGATCGGCAACGACATCGACTCCGACTTCAACATCCACGGCGGCTACGAGCGCAACAACCTGTTCGAGAACAACACGAACAACGTCTCCTACGCCCACCGCTCGGGCAACTGCACCGCACACTGCGGCGACGAAGGCGGCGACGCACCGGACGACTCGTCGTGGTTCCCGATCTACTGGTCGACCGGGCAGAAGGCGGTCAAGTGGTCCGGATCATCGGGCCCGCGCAACGTCTTCTTCGGCAACACGATGACCAAGCAGCTCACCGCGGGCGCGGCGTACACGCCGTACTACGCCGACCACACGAAGATCTACCAGTTCGGCTGGGACGGTTCCGCGTTCCACCACCTCGACGTCGGTGGCAAGCCCATCGCGGACTGGGCCCACAACGAACAGCGCGACTACACCCACGGCCACGGCGTCGACGATTCGAAGACGAGCACGGCGAAGTCCTTGTTCCTCAAGAACATCGGCTGAGAGGAGGACCGCGGGGGCGAGGCCGCCCGGGAGGGCGGCCGAGCCGCCGTCGTCACGCCTGCCCGAGCCGGCTGCCGCGGCGCCAGACCGCCCGGGTGTTCAGCGTGTCCGCGATGTCCGTCGTCGGGTCGCCGTCCACCAGCAGGAGGTCGGCGCGGAGGCCCTCGGCGATCCGGCCCCGGTCGGAAAGGCCGAAGCGGCGGGCCGTCGTGGCCGTTGCGGCGCGCAGGGCCTGTGCGGGTGTCAGGCCCGCGGCCACCAGGTACTGCAGTTCCTGGTGCAGGCTGGCGCCGTGGGCCAGGCCGCCGAAGAACGTTTCCGGCATGGACGCGTCCGTGCCGGCCAGGATGTCCACACCGGACTCGGCCAGGGCCCGCACCGTCGCCAGGACGTCTTCGAGGGTGCCCTGCGGGTAACGGTTGTAGCTCGAGCGCAGGGTTTCGTCCCACTTGACGTCGAGGCGGCCGGCCACGCGCGGGTCGTCGGCGAGGGGGCCTCCGGTGATGCCCATCATCGACGCGTCGAGGCAGACGCACGGCACGACGAACATCCCGGCTCCGGCGACCAGGTCGACGATTTCGGTGGTGTGCGGGCGATCCATGAACACGTGGACCACGCCGTCGATGCCGGCTTCGACGGCCATCCGGGTCGCGTCGAGGGTCAGCGTGTGGGCCACCGTGAGGGCGCCGTGCTTCTTGGCCTCGGCCACCCCCGCGTTCAGCGTGGCCTGGTCGAGCATCGGCAGGCCCGGGTGCCCTTCGACGCTGCCGTCGTCGATCATGAACTTGATGTAGTCCGAACCGCGCGCCAGCAGCTGCGGGACGTGGGCGGCGGCCTGCTCCGGCGTGGTGGAAAACGGCATCAGCGGCATCACCGGCGGCAGGTCGCCCGCCGGGCGGAAGCCCTCCGGCATCAGCTCGCTGGGGTGACCGCCGGGCGGGGTGATGCCGAACCCCGCCGACCGGATGTCGGCGACCGTGTCGTCCTCGGTGATGTGCGCCCGGTTTTCGCGCGTGTGCAGGCCCTGCATCTCCAGTTCGGTGGTGACGCCGAACCGCAGGGCCAGCGCCAGGGAACCGGGGCTGGAGTGGACGTGCGCGTCGATCAGCCCGGGCAGCAGGGTGGCGCCCCGGCCGTCGACGACGTCGGCGCCCTCGGGCACGTCGCCGCCGATCCGGTGGATCTTCCGGCCGTCGAGGACGACGGTCTGCACCCCCAGGGCCTTCTCCCCGTCGAACACCCGGGCACCGGTGATGGCAGTGGTGGCCATGGCGGCCTCGCTCTCTCGTTCGGAGTTGCATACCTACTGCTATGTATATCACCACTGGTATGCAGATGTGCGAGGTACTACGATCCGGAGGGTGAGCCGTGAGGATGCCCTGGACCAGATCGGCCCGGCGCTGTCCCGGCTACGCCGCCGCACCCCGGCTTCGAGCCGCGACCTGTCCCGGAACCTGGTGCTGAACGTCGTCGCCGACGCCCCGGGCGAGCTGACGGTCGGCGGCCTGGCCGCGGAGATGGGGGTCGTGCAGCCGGTGGCCAGCCGCACGGTCGCGGCCTGCATCGCCGACGGCCTGCTGCGGCGGGCGGCGTCCCAGGCCGACGGCCGCCGGACGGTGCTCGAGCTCACCGAACGCGGCGAGGCCGAGCGGACGCGGTTCGCCGCCGACCAGCGCGCGGCGTTCGAGGACATCACCGCCGGCTGGCCGCCGGAGGAACGCCTCCAGTTCGCGCGGCTGCTCGTCCGCTATACGGCCGACGCCGGCGAGTGGTCGCGCCGGCGGGCGGCGAAAGAGGAGTAGACCGCACCATCGCGGCGTCGCCGGCCGTATCGGAGTGTGCGGATGGCCCGGAAATCGAGGCCGAGGAAGATTTGCTTGCGCTGACTAAGGGAATCTGTCCCCAAGCTGCTGCGATAACGGAAAGAAAACTCTTGCTTGTGTGCCTTACGGCACAGATCAGGTATTCGGGAGGAGTATTGTCGGGCCGGTCACTCTCGTCGGTTCGAGCGGTCGGGGCGCCGCGCAGGAGGTTGCGTGTCTCTCTTCGAACGGTTCGTGCTCGGAATCGACATCCGGAAGTACAGTGACCGGCCCGTGCGCCGGCACGTCGTGCTGCAGCGGGAACTCGATCGGATTCTGGGCGAGGCGGCGGACGGCGCCGGAATCGACCGGGGCCGGTGGGATCGGCAGCCCGGTGGTGACGGCGAACTGGCGATGCTGCCGCCCGACGTGGATTTGATCGCCGTGGTCCGCGGGTTCGTCGACCAGCTGGACATCCGGCTCGCGGACCACAACGAAGATCACGAACCGGAAATGCGGATCCGGCTGCGCGTCGCGATGCACAGCGACGTCATGACCGCCGGCCCCCTCGGCTGGGCCGGGCCCGCGTCGGTCATCACCGCCCGGCTGCTCGACTCGAAGCCGCTGCGGGCCGCTTTGGACGAGAATTCCCGCGCGAACCTCGCGCAGATCATCTCCGGCCCGGTTTACCGGAAGGTCGTCGGATCGGGACTCGGCGGGCTGCGGCCCGGGCAGTTCCGGCCGGTCCGGATCGGCGTCAAGGAATTCCAGGACACCGCGTACGTCCACGTACCGGGGGTTTCGACGCCTGCACACCGCCCGGACGAGCGCCCGCCCGAGCCGCTCCGGATCCCGTTCCCGAAACGGCCCGAGCCTGAGCTCGTGCCCGAGCCCGCGCCGGCGCCGCTTGCCAAGGTGCCCGAACCCGGACTGGATCCGGCGCTGACGGACCGGGTGCGGCAGGTCCGGAAACTGCTCGAAGACGACGAAGTCGAGCACGCGGACGCGTTGACCACCCTGGCGCTGGCCGAATCGGCGGGCCGCGGCCGCAGCGGCTGGCTGCGCGTCTCGGACGGCGCCCGGCTGCCGCTCGCCCTGCTCACCGAACTGGACGCCGCGTGGGCGGAGACCTCCGGCGGCGCCTGGGGGTTCCGCGCCCAGCACGGGCGGCTGGCCGGCCTCGACCTGGCCAAGCGCCGCGAATTCCGCCAGGTGTGCGTGCGGCTCGGCTGGCGCGCGGACCAGGAGGAGGTTTCGCCCCGTTATCCCGCGTTCACGCGGCGGGCGGCGGCGGGCGGGCCGTTCTACCCGACCTTGCGCAACCCGGAGCGCGAAACGTATCCGGAATGGCACGACGAGTGGGCGTCCATGATCATGGCCGTGCACGGGCAGCTGCGGAAATCGGAGTGGTGACGTGGAATTCGTGGTTCTGATCGTGCTGCTCGCCGCCGCCGGATACCTCGGGGTGGCCGGGCTGCACACCGTTCCGGCCGGGGAAGTCGGGATCGTCGTGAAGAAATCCGGCCGGCGGACCGAGGGGGACGACGACGCGGCGGTGAGCGTCGGCGGCGGAAAGGGCGTCCAGGCACGGACGCTCAGGGCCAACACCCGCACGTGGCTGGTGCCGTTCGTGCACGAGGTCCGGACCGTGCCGCGGATCGACGTGCCGGACGGGATGGTCGGCATCGTCAAGGCCAAGGTCGGCCGGAACCGCCGGGTCAAAGGCTCCCTGGCCAAGCACGTGGAGTGCGACGACTTCCGGGACGGCGTCAAGTTCCTCGCCGGCGGTGGCGAGCGGGGGCCGCAGCAGCAGATCCTCATCAGCGGCACCTACGAGATCAACACCGAGATGTTCGACGTCGTCACCGTGCCGCGGATCCACGTGCCGGACGGGACGATCGGCGTCGTCAAGGCCAGGGTCGGCGGTATCCGCCCGCCCGGCAGCCAGCTGCCCAAGCACGTCGAGTGCGACTTCTTCCGGGACGGTGTCAGCTTCCTCGCCGGCGGTGGCGAGCAGGGGCCGCAGCAGCAGGTCCTCACCGGCGGCCACTACGACATCAACACCGAGATGTTCGAGGTCATCACCGTCGAGACGCCCGAAGCGGCCGAGCGGGAGGGCCTCGACCTCGCGGACCTGCGCAACGTCGAACTCGAGGTCGCCGAAACCGGTGTCGTCGTCACGCACGTGGGTGTCGAAGGTCCCGGCAACCGGTCCTCGGTGGCGCCGCCGGTGCCCGGCCACAACAGCTTCCAGGAGCCGTGGGTCTTCCTGGCCGGCGAGGGCCGGAAGGGCGTCCAGCAGGAGACCCTGCACGACTCCGGGCGCTATTCCCTCAACCCCTGGTTCGCCCACGTCGTCCGGATCCCGACGCGCGAGCTGATCCTGGAATGGTCGAAGCACAAGAAGTCCGACGACAACCTGGACGCCTCGCTCGACCAGATCGTGCTGAACGTGCAGGGCCACACGGTCCGCCTCGACATGAAGCAGACCGTGCAGATCCCCCGGGAGGTGGCTCCGCAGCTGGTCCTCCGGTTCGGCACGACGAAGGACATCGGCGGGCGCGCCACCGTGAAGCAGCTCGTCGAGAAGGTCCTGGTCTCCACTGTGGACGGTTACTTCCGGCGCGTTTCGGGCGAGCGGACGATCCTCGACTTCATCACCAAGTACAACGAGCTCTGCAACGACCTGACGGGCGAGGTCCGGCAGGCACTGGCCCCGATCGGCGTCCTCGCGACCACCACGAACCTCGAAGAGTTCGAATGCGACGACCCGGAGATCAACGAGCGCCGCAAACGGGTCTCCCTGCAGGAGCAGGCGGTCGCCCTGGCGAACGCCCGGCTCGCCGAACTCGAAGCGGAGAAGAAGAACGAGAAGGTGCTCGCCGAGATCGAGATGATGCGGGTGAAGGTGGAGGAGGAGCGCGAGAAGCTCAAGTACGTCAAGGTGAAGGTGCTGGCCGAGCAGCTCGGGCCCGAGTACGTCGGCGTCGAGCGCGTGCTGGCGCAGTACGCCAGGGCGCAGGTCCCGCAGATCATCAGCGGCGGAGGCGGCAGCGACAGCGTCGACGCGCTGCTTCGCGTCATGCCGGCGGCGCAGATCCTGGACGTGCTCAAGGACTGGGGAGCACAGCGGGACGGCACCAAGACGCTGCCCCGGCAGGACGCACCGAAGCCCCTCGAGAACGGGGACGGCGAGGCCGGGGCGTAGGCCGGTCACTTTCGTGATCGAAGTGTGAGGCCGAACCCGTTACGCCGTCCGGCGCCCGCGCGACTCATCCTTGTGACCGCGTGCGGCGGGAGGTGAGGAACGGTGCGCATCCGCTGGTCGCAGGCTCTGACCGGAGTCTCCGCCGGGTCGTCATTCGTCCTTGTCCTCGTCTTGGTTGGCGGGGGCCGGGCCTCTGTGTGGCTGCCGCTCCTGGTGATCTCGATCGTCGTGCTGCTTGGCGCGGTATACCTGGGCGCGGAACCGCTGGTTCTGCGGCGGCGGTATTTCGACATTTCTCCGGAGCCGCCCCGCATCTTCGAGCTGACTCTGCGTCGTGGGGCCGGGATCCAGGCGGCGGAGAAGGTTCCCTTTGTCGGTGACAGGTGCGCGGTGCAAGCAGGGGGGCAGTACCTGCTGAACGCCCGGATCGGCGGCCCGTCGCCGTGGTCGGTGGTACGCGGGGCGCAGCCGGCCATCGACCCGCTGCTGCCGGTTTCCGCGTTGGGACACAAACTGGAAGTCGTCGTGTACGCCGGTGGGTTCACCGTGGACGGTCCGGTGGTGCGGTCGCTGCGGCTGCCCCCGGCGGGGCCGTCCGGGACCGTCGTCTTCGACCTGCGTGCGCCCGCCGAGCCCGGCGAGGCGTGGCTGCGGGTCAACGTCCTGCACCGGGACAACCTGATCCAGACCTACCGGCTGGTCGCCCGGGTGGACGAACGGGAGCAGCGGTACGACGAAGAGGTCACCTCGGCCCGGCTGGAGTACTCCGCGACGACGGCGTGGACCAATGTGGACGACTTCCGGAGGCGGTACGTTTCGCTGGTCGTCAACGCGGACGTCGCCGACGGCCGGCACCGGGTGTTCGTCAAGTCCGGCGAAACGGTCCTGCACTTCCCGGTGAACGACGACGTGCGGACGACGGTCCTCCCCGCCCTGCGCGAAACGATGACCGAAGCGGCGCGGGGACAGCTCCGGCCGGCCGCGGCCCTGCGTGCCCTCGCCGAGGGCGGCTGGGCGGTGTGGGCGGCCCTGTTCGGGGACCTGCCCGGCGAGGCCGGGGAGCCGCTTCGCGAGCTGACCCTCCGCTCCGACGAGGTCATCCAGATCACCCGCGCGGAACGGCACCACGCCGTCCCGTGGACGCTGGTGTACGACTGGCTCCTGCCGGTGGACGCGCAGGAAGGCCCCGTGTGCTGGGGATTCGACCCGCCGGGCTCCGAGACGCGCTGCGGCCACGACCGGGAGAGCCGGGTGGTCTGCGTCCGCGGTTTCTGGGGCGTGCGCCACCAGGTCGAGGAACGCCTCGACGGGGCCGGTGACCTGGCCCGCCACCTCGTTCCGCACCGGGGCCGGCTCAAGGTCGACCTCGCGCTGGGCGTCGTCGACGCCGAGGTGACCGGCCTGGTGACGGACCTCGCCGCGATCGGTGCGCCGCGGCAACTCGGGAAGGAGCACCGGCTGCTGTCCCTGCTGTGGGACCCGGGGGACCGCGCCCCGGTCGTCACCATCCTCGGCCACCACGACACGAAGACGCAGGAGATCGACTGCGGCACCGCCGAGATCCGGCTGACCCCGCGCATGATCACCGAACAGCGGGTCCTCTCCGGGTCGTGGACCGCGCCGTCGCCGCTGATCCTGCTGCTGGCCTGCGGCTCGGGCGCGATGCTGCCCGGCAACCTCACCGACCACGTCTCGGCGCTGACCGCGGTCGGGGCCAGCGGCGTGATCGCGACCGAATGCGTGATCATGACCGACCACGCCCGCCGGTTCGCCCGGTGCCTGGTCGCCACGCTGGCCGGGAGCGGGGCGAGCGTGGGTGCCGCCATGCAGGCGGCCCGGCAGCACCTCCTCGCGGAGGAACAGGTGCCGGCCCTCGCCTTCGTCGCGTTCGGCTCGGCCGACGTCGTCCTGGAGGCCTCATGAGGCGATCGATCCTGCTCGCCGGTGTGTTCGCGATCGCGGCGGTGGTGCTCACGGCCGGCCCGGCGAGCGCCGACGACCTGGTGGACCTGCCGTCCGGGGCGTCGGCGACGCTGCCGGCCGAAGCCGGCGCGATCGTCCTCCTGCCGCTCGCCCCCGCCGCCGGGGTCGACGTCACCGGGCTGACCGCGCGGGTCGTCCGGGTCGTGCGGGACGGCGTGCCCGTGGCGGCGGAGACGGTGCAGGCGATCGGCGTCCGGATCGAGCCCGCCGTGCTGGCGCTGCGCTTCGACGTGCGCGTCGACGCCCTGGCGCGCGTCGGCGACTACACGGCCACGGTCGCGGTCGGCTCCGGCGGCCGTTCGGAACTCGTCGACGTCGTCCTCAAGCGGCCCGGGGCCGACCTGCAGGCCACGGCGACGATCGACGTCAAGCGGACCGTGTGGATCCCGGAGTGGGGCATCGGCGGGCCCCGGGACGAGCGGCCCGACCTGCACCTCGTGGCCGGGCCGGACACGCGGATCACGCAGTTCTTCGTGACCGGGCTGGACAGCAGCACCGACCGGATCGAGGTCACCGCACCGGCAACCCCGATGTCCGGCCGGTCGGCGCAGACGCTGGGGTACGCGATCGCCGGGACGCCGCCGCTGGGGACCGTGACGCGCACCGTGCAGATCGACTCCGCCCAGCTGACCCGGCCGCTGACCGTGCAGTTCCGGGTGACCACGCGGCGCGATCCGGCGCTGATCGTGATCTTCGCCCTGCTGGGGCTGTTCGCCGGGGTGCTCGTCCGCCGGACCCTGGTGGCCGTCCAGGACCGCGCCGCGGCCGTCGGCCGCGCCACCGAGCTCGCCGCCCGGCTCGAAGAGCTGATCGCCGGCCGTGCGGACGGCCCGTTCCGCGAGGAGATCGGCAAGCTGCTCACCGGCCTCGACGCGAAGTCCGGCCGGTGGCTGCTGCGCCCGGTGGCCGGCCTGGACGCGGCCGTCACCGCGGCCGAGGCCAAGGCCAACGAACTCCTCGAGGAACTCGACGCCGGCTTGGCCGCGGTGGCCGCGGCCCTGCCGGAGCAGGAAAAGGTGATCCGTCCGGATTGGACGGTGCCCGGCACCGTGCCGTGGGCGGGCGTCCTGGCCGAGGCGCGGGGGTGCCTCGACGAGCTCGACGCGCTGCTGAACCGCGGGGACCTCACCCGGGCGCGGACCGCGCTCGACAACCTCGAAAACGACGTCGGCCTGATCGCCGGATCCGCGCGCCGGTACGTGGCCGACGTCATCGAGGGCGCGGGGCGGCTCGGGCCGGTCCTCGCCGCCCGGCCCGTTCCCGCGTTCGGCCCGGTCGCCGGCCGGGCCCGCCGGCTGGCGACGCTGGTTCCGCCCGCGGCCGACGCCGAGCCGCTCGCCGTGCTGAGCGCCGCGTACGACGCCGGGCACGAGCAGGGCGAACTCGTCACGCGGCTCGGGCAGGCCGTCGACGAATTCGCCGTCGCCCTTCGCACACCGGAGGCGGCGGCGCGCGCCGCGGAGGTCCGCACGGCGCTGGGCGCGTCCCTGCCCCTTTCCGCGGCGGCCGATCGGCTGCCCGGGTTGCTGGCGCTGGCCAAGACCGAGCTCGGCCGCTCGTCGGAGGCGGAAAAGACCGCCGCCGGGGTCACCGGGGCGATCGTGCGCCCCGCACCGCACGTTCCGGCGCGGCGCGCGGTGGCGCGCTCGCGGGTTTCGCTGGGCCGGCGCCAGGTCCTCGCGGCCGGGGTCGGCTGGGCCGTGGGGCTGACGCGGTTCACGGTGCTCAGCTTCGTGCTGTCCCTCATCGCCTACCGGTGGCTGGAACCGACCTGGACCGGCACCCTCGGCGACATCCTGGTGGTGTTCACCTGGGCGTTCGCCCTCGACGTCAGCGTCGGTGCGGTGACCACCGCGATGTCCGGCCGGCCCGCGCAGCTGACCCCGACCACGATCGTCACCCAGCGGGCCGAAAGCTGATCTGCATCGAATCTGAATCGTATCTCGCGGCCTCGGCGCGCAAGTTGTCCTGAATCGCCCTAGACTTCGGGGCATTGCAGCGTCTGTGCATCGAGGGGTGGCCGTGGTCAAGGTGTTCCGGTCGGTCGTCCGGTCGGCGGTCGACGACGTCTTCGCCTGGCACGCCCGGCCCGGCGCCATCACGCGGCTGACGCCGCCGTGGCAGCCCGTGCGGGTCGGCGCCGAAGCCGGTTCCCTGCGTGACGGCACGGCGAAGCTGGTGCTGCCCGGTGGGGTGCCGTGGATCGCCGCGCACGACGCGGCGGGCTACGAACCGCCGCGGCAGTTCGTCGACCGGCTTGCCAGTCCGCTGCTCAAGTGGCGTCACACGCACCGGTTCGAGGCGGCCGGGCCCGACCGGACGGAAGTCACCGACCAGGTCGACACCCCGGTCCCGGAAGCCTTCCTGCGGGCCATGTTCGCCTACCGGCACCGGCAGCTGGCCGCCGACCTGGCCGCGCACCGGCGGTACCGGCACGAGCCGCTGACCGTGGCGGTGACCGGGGCGAGCGGGCTGGTCGGGACCGCGTTGACGGCCCTGTTGACCACCGGCGGCCACCAGGTCGTCCGGTTGGTGCGGCGGCCCGCCGCGGCGGCCGGCGAGCGGGAGTGGCGGCCGGAGGAACCCGCCGCGGACCTGCTCGACGGCGTCGACGCCGTCGTGCACCTGGCCGGGGCCTCGGTGGCCGGCCGGTTCGACGAACGGCACCGGCGGGCCGTCCGCGACAGCCGCATCGGGCCGACGCGGGCGCTCGCCGCGCTGGCCGCACGGACCGCCGACGGGCCCAAGGTGTTCGTCTCGGCGTCCGCGGTCGGCTACTACGGGCCCGACCGCGGCGACGAGGTCCTGACCGAAGACAGCGGGCGGGGACAGGGGTTTCTCGCCGACGTGGTCGCCGACTGGGAAGCGGCGACCGAGCCGGCGCTGGTGGCGGGGCACCGGGTGGTGCTGGTGCGCACCGGTCTGGTCCTCAGCCCCCGCGGCGGCCTGCTGCGGCTGCAGTACCCGCTGTTCTCCGCCGGCCTGGGCGGCCCGCTCGGCGACGGGCGGCAGTGGATGCCGTGGATCGGCATCGACGACCTGGCCGACGTCTACCTGCGCGCGGTGACCGATCCGGGCCTGAGCGGGGCGGTCAACGCGGTGAGCCCGGAGCCGGTGCGCAACGCCGAGTACACCCGGGTCCTGGGCAAGGTGCTGAAGCGGCCGACGCTGCTGAAGGTGCCCGCGCTCGGCCCGCGGCTGCTGCTGGGCGCCGACGGCGCCCGGGAACTCGCGCTGGCCGGCCAGCGGGCCGAGCCGCGGCGGCTGCTCGACGCCGGGCACGAGTTCCGCCACCCCCGGCCGGCGGACGCGCTCGCCCACCTGCTCGGTACCGCGCCCGCCCCCGTTCCTACGACCGCGGGAGACCCGGCATGACGACGTTGCCCCGATCCGCTCGTTCTCCGCTGGCGCTGGTGGGTTTCCTCGCCGCCGTCGCCGCGGTGGCCGTCGTCGGCAGCCTGGCCGCGACGCAGTCACGCACTGTCTACAACGGACTCGTGCAGCCCGCGTGGGCGCCGCCGTCCTGGCTGTTCGGTCCGGTGTGGACGGTGCTCTACGTGTTGATCGCGGTGTCGGGCTGGCTGTTCTGGCGCGCCTCGGGGACTCGCGGTGAATTCGCCTGGTACGCGGTCGGCCTGGTGCTCAACGCGGCGTGGACGCCGTTGTTCTTCGCGGCCGGCGCGTACACCCTGGCGCTGGTGGAGATCGTCGTGCTCGACGTGGTGGTCGCCGGAACGCTGCTGGTGTTCCGGCGGCGCTCGAAGCCGGCCGCCGCGCTGCAGCTGCCGTACCTGGCGTGGACGCTGTTCGCCACGGCGCTCAACGCGGCGATCGTCGTGCTCAATCCCTGAGGGGGGACGCGGATGGTGTTCCGGGGCCGGACCGCGGGCAAGCGCCTGCGGCAGCTGCTGGTGTTCGTCCACGTGGCCGTGTCGGTCGGCTGGCTGGGGGCCGGCGCCGCGAACGTCGTCCTGGCCATGACGGCCGGCTACACGGACCGGCCGGACGTGCGGATCGTGTGCTATCTGATGATCGAGAAGATCGACGACTTCGTGGTGATCCCGGCGGCGTTCGCCAGCCTCGTCGGCGGTCTCGTGCTGTGCGTGGTCACCAAGTGGGGTGTCGCCCGCTACTGGTGGGTGCTGGTGAAGCTGGTGCTCACCGTGGCCGTCATCGGCTACAGCACGTTCGGCCTGGGCGTCTGGGTGGAGGAGAACCGGGCCGCGGGCGGGCTGGAGAGCCCGGCGGCCGGGCCGCTGGCCTACGGTGCGGCGCTCAACCTCGTGGCTTTCCTGTTCATGACGTGGCTTTCGGTCGCCAAGCCCTGGGGCCGCACACCGTGGACCGCGCCGGTGCGGCGGAACCCGGCTCCGGCCTACCGGGGGTTGGCTTCGTAACAGGCCTCGGCCATGGGGTTGGTGCCGGTGAGCGTGAAGTCGGTCAGTTTGCCCTGGTGGTCCGGGGTGCCCCTGGCGAAGACCGCGATGGCTCCGTGCGGGTGGCAGTAGGTGAGACCGCCCTGGTCGGCGAGCGCCGCGACTTCGAGGGTCTGGGCGAGGATCGTCAGCGGGGCGCCGTCGTTCGCGCGCAGCTCGGCCAGGGCCGCGTCCGGGCTGCGGGTGCCGAACGGGTCGTCCATCAGCCGGGCCAGCGCCGCGTAGTCGCGGTGGCAGGCGGCGTCGTGCACCGCACGCACCGGGCCGAGTTGCCCTTCGTCCAGAGGCTGCCCGGTCAGATCGGCCGTCGTGACCGTCCCGCACGCCGGCGCGGCCGGTGCGGCGGCTTCCGGCTCGGTCCGGCGGGTCAGCAGCCATGCGGTGCCGGCGAGCAGCAGCAGGAGCACCGCCCCGGCGACGAGCAGGCGAGTCCTTCTTCGCACGGATTCCCCCATGATCAGCAGTAGGGCAGGGTGCCGAAGCGTTCCGGGTGCGGATCACGGGGAAGGCTGAAATCGCCGTCGGCGAAATAGACGACGTGGTAGGCGGCCTCGTGGGGTCCGCTGCAGGCGAACCCGGTCACCCGGAACGGTTTCCCGCCGTCGTCGACGATCGTCTGCTTGATTTCCGTCCCGGACTGGGAGAACACGGCGAGGTCGTAGTCGTAGGCGCCTTTGGCCGCCGACGCGGTCACGACCACCTCGCCGGTTTCGCCGTCGGTGAGCTTGATCGTGTGCGCCGGGAAGTACGGGCCCGCCGGGAAGTTCCGGTTGCCGCCCGGGTCGCGGACGACCGCCTGCAGGACGGGGAACCGGTCGTCCAGCTCGAGCAGCGTCTGCGCCGAATCCTCGCTGCCCTGCGACGGGGACCACACGAGACCGCCGCCCAACGGCGGCACGCGCTTGCGGATCACCGGCCGGATGTCGGTGACGACGACCTGCCCGCTCCGCGGGCCTTCGAGGTGCAGCCGGACGACCTGCTGCTCCAGGCTCGCGGCACCGGAGACCCGGACGTCGTGCGCCACGGCCCCGTCCGTGCCGGCGCCCGGGCGGGCGAGCCGGGCGGCCAGCTCGGGGCCGGGAAACCCGGGGTCTTCGCTCGCGTAGCCCCACGGCCCGGCGTCGTTGGCCGACAGGTCCGCGGTCACGCGCAGTTCCGCCGGTCCGGACGGCCGCAGCCAGACGACCGCGCCGGTGCCGGCGAGCAGGACCACGGCCGCGCCGACGAGCAGCCACCGCGGCCGGAGGCGCCGCCGGCCGACGTAGACGTCGCCGTTGACGGTGTGCGTCTGCAGCACGTGAGTGGCATTTCCGTGCAGGCTGTTCTTCGAAGAACCGTCACCGCCACCGGTCATCGAACGCCCCCAAGATCGCCGCTTCCCCCGAGAAGAAAGCCGATCCTACGGCACCCGCAACAGCTTTTCCGGTCGCGGTCAGGATGTGCAGCCGGGTGCGGTGAACGCCAGCTTGGCCTCGTCGACGTACCCGCTGATCCCGGTGCGGGCGACCGTGCCGAAGTAGCGGTGCGGGTAGCGGTCGTGGGTCAGCGTGCGGACCTCGACGACGTCGGCGGTGCGGACCTCGCCGATCGGGCTGCCCGCCGCGTCGAGGACCGCTCCGGCGCGGGTGACCCGGTAGTCGCGGGCCGGCACGCACGGTTCGTCCGCCGTGCCGAGCAGGGCCACGCCGGCGCCGGTCAACGCCGCCGCCGCGCTCACCGCCAGGGCCGTCCGGACGCTGATCCGCCTGGTCGGCGGCGGTTCGGACGCGTTCGGACGGCCGCCGGACGGCGCCGGATGGCCGTCGCCCTCGGCGGCCGACGCGGCGATCCAGCGCTCCTTCCAGGCCGGCCCCGGTTCGCCGCACGCCTCGGCCACCGCCACCACCAGGTCGCAGGCCGGCAGGCGGTCACCCCGGAGCGCGTCGTGCAGCGTGCTGCGGGGGAACCCAGTTCTTCGGGCCAGTTCCGCGAAGCTCGGCATGCCGTTTCTCCGGCGGATCCCGTGCAGATCGTCGATCAATTGCGTCGTCGTTCCGGTCGGCATCTTCTCCCCGTTTCCCATCCGGATCCGTCCGGGTGCGTCCCGAACCCTAGCCGCCGATGTCGGCCGTTCACCAGGATCCATTCGGTGAGGTCACCGATTACCGAACGAAAGGAGGTGCGATGGGGAAACTGCGATTGCGGGCCGTTCTGGCCGCGGCCGTCCCGGCCGGGTTGGCGCTGCTGATGGCGGTGCCCGCCGCGGATGCCGGGGAGGTGCACCGGATCAGGACCGCGCCGTCGCCGAGCACCGGGGCCCCGATCGACGGGGGCGGGAGCTGGATCGTCAATAAGCCGAGCGGGTACTACGTCGGCCGCGCGATGCCGGGGGACACCTTCGACGACGAGGTCACCACGAGCGCCAACTGGCACTTCGGCCGGGCGCAGCCGACGGTGAACATGTGCGGCTGGGTCCTGCCGGGCTCGATGGGCGCCGACGCCGGCCCGGTGGCGGACAGCTGTTCCGCCGCCACCCAGGACACGATCTCGCACCGCCTGACCGTGGGCCGCGACTACAACGCCCCGGCCCACCAGGCGACCGACGGCAGCTCGGTGCCGGCCAACCCGGCCTGCACGCTGTACTTCAACTACTTCTACGGAACCGACTTCGCGTCGAACGGCGGTCACTGGGCGACGGCGGCGGGTGCGCCGCAGGGCAGCGTCCGCTACCGCTTCACCACGCGCGACGGCCAGGCGGCCGTGGTGCGCGACACCGTGCTCGGCTGGGGATTCCTGCCGATCGGCTGCGTCCAGCGGCCGGCCTCGCTCTACAACGACAACGACTGAACCGGAAGGGAACGAACGTGAAGAACGTCATCGGAACGGGTGTGCTCGTGGCCGCGGCGATCTGCCTGGGTGCCCCGGGGATCGCGGGCGCCAGTGGCAGCTCGGCGGACGAGGTTCGCTGGCAGTGCGGCGCGGACAGCGTCACGGTCCGCTCCTACGCGGGCGGCCCGGCCATCCCGGGCGAGACCATCGGCTACGGCATCCGGGTGAACGTCATCGACTACAACGACAACGTGTGGTGGCACATCAATTCGCCGTACGGTGGTTGGGTCCTGGCGCAGTACTTCTGCTGACGTCGCGGGGGCGGTCCGGTTCCGCGGGTCGCCCCTCCAGCAGCAGCGTCGCGGCCACGCGGTAGCCGCCGCCGGGCAGCGGACCCGTTTCCAGCTCCCCGTGGTACATCGCCACGCGCTGGGCCATGCCCGCGAGGCCGCGGCCCGAAGACGGCAGCCGCGTCGCCGGGGCGTCGCCGCCGGTGTTCGTCACCTCGATGGCGACCTGCCCCGGCCGGAAGGCGATCGCCACCCGGCCGGTGGCGTCGGCGGGGGCGTGCTTGATCAGGTTCGTGACCGCCTCCTGGACGATCCGGTACGCCTGCAGGGCCGCGCCCGGCGGGAGGCCGTCCGGCTCGCCCGTGACGGCGAGCTCGATCGGGCGGCCGGTCTGCGCGACGAGGGCCTGCAGGTCGGTGACCGTCGGCTGGGGGCTGCGCGCCGCCTGGCCCGCGTGCAGCACCTCCAGCAGCCGGCGCAGCTCGGCGAGGGCTTCGCGGCCGGTGGCGCCGATCGTGGCCAGGGTGCGGTCCACGACCTCCGGTTCGCGGTGGCGGGCGATCCGCGCGCCGTCGGCGTTGAGCACGATCACGCTCATGCTGTGCGCCAGGACGTCGTGCAGCTCGCGGGCGATGCGCGTGCGTTCTTCCGCGGCCGCCGCGCGGGCCAGCGCCGCGGCTTCGGACACCGCCAGCCGCGCCCGCAGCGCCTCCTCCTCGGCGAGTTCGCGGCGGGCGCGGCAGAACTCGCCCAGCGCCCACGCGGTCACCGGCAGCGGGAGCGTGCCGGCCAGCGCGACCACCGGGCTCGCCGAATCCGGTGCCCAGGCGACCGCCCAGAACGCGGACAGCGCCAGCAGGCACGCGGTGATCACCGCGCCGAACCGGCGCTCGCCCAGCCTGACCAGGGTGAACAGCGCCACCGCGATCGCCAGCTCGCCGCGGCCGGGGTCGTGGGCCCAGACCGCCGTCAGGTACTGCGCGGCCGTCGCCACGACCGCGAGCACCGCGACCGTGCGCGGGAAGCGCTTGCGGGCCAGCAGCGGGAGGAAGAACAGCGTCGGGACCGCGCGCACCACCCAGCCCTCGCCCGCGAGCCAGGTCGGGGTGAAGAAGAGGAACACCGCGCAGAGCGACACCGTCCCGGAGTGCCGCCGCGCCCGGACCACGAGCCGCTGCATGCTCCGGAACGTATCCGGGCGACGGCGCTCACCGCGTCATCCTCGGTGCCCGATCGCCTCCTCCGGAAGGAGGACCCTCACGCCCCGGGCCGGTTGCCGGTCGGGATCGTGATGGGCGTGCTCGTCGGCGACGACGCCTTGTTCAGGAACAGCATGGCGATCGCGCGCAGGAACTGGTCGAACAGGTAGAACCCGGCGGGGGCGATCGGCAGCAGGCCCTCGCGGAACGCGATGTAGGCGGGCCACCCGGTGCGGACCAGCGCGGCCGCCGCGTAGTCGCGCCGCAGCCCGAGCCAGTCGCCCACCTCGTCGCTGAGCACGTACCGCACGAATTCGTTGAGGAACCCGCGCGTGACGCCGAGGTCGATCTGCGCGGTCAGCCCGAGCAGGTCCTCGGCCAGCTCCTTGCCTTCGGTCGTCGGGGCGAGCAGCGGGGTGAGCACCTGGGCCGACTGCGCGTCGGCCTCCGCCCACGTCTTCGGGATGAACTCGTCGCGCACGCCGAGCAGGTGGATGGCGACCTGCCACTGGTGCAGGAAGGCGTCCTCGTCCGCGGCGGACATCGGGACGTGCCATTCGCGCAGCTTCCGGTGCACGAAGGTGCCGAGGCTGTGGAAGGTGACCAGGATGTCGCCGTTGCTGATCGGCACCTGCTCGTCGCTGACCGCCCGCCAGTGCGGTGACTGCGGCAGCAGGTGCCGGACCGCGGCGTGCACCAGCCGGGTCTTGGTGGCCGTGACCACGAACTGGCCGCTGGGCTCGAACGCGTTCAGGTCGCTGAGGTCGTAGCCGAAGGTGAACGTCTTGGCCGCGCGGTCCTGCATGTTCGCCCCGCCCGCCGACCAGTAGACCGACCGGGCCTCCCGCGGGATGACCGTGCTCATGATGCCGCTGCCGAGGCCGTAGAGCATGAACAGGTAGGTGTCCTTGCGGCGGTTGAAGTCGGCGGCGCGGCGCAGCTTCGCGGCGTCGGCCCAGGCCGGCAGCCCGTTCACCCGCCCGAGCCAGCCGGCCAGGTCGGCCGGCAGCCCGGCGGGCAGCGGGTCGCCGTTGTTCCCCCACGACCGCAGCGCGGTGTTCACCGCGGGTACTCCGCCACCGTCGACGAGGCCCGCGACCAGGCGGTCCACCTCGTCGTCCCAGACCCACCACGGGTCGGCGCCACCGGCCGCCCAGGCGGGGACGACGCTCGCCGCGCTCACCAGGCCGAGCGCGACACCGAGCGTGAGAACGTTCCTCCTGCTGAGATTGCTCATTTACTTACCTAGCTTCCGTGGTAGGCAGTAGGCCGGTCGGACCGGTATCAGCGGTGGTGATCCGTCGTGTGACACGGACGTCGTGAGGAGATTCCTCATTAACATAGGAGGTGACTCGCGCGTCGGCAAGACCCGTGCGTCCTGTGGTTGGATGGCGCCATGGCCCCGTGTCCGCGCACCCCGCCCCGGCGGCCGCGGTGACGGCCGGGCCGGCCGCGGCGGTCCGGCCGCGCAACCGGCGGCAGCTCATCGTCGAGGCGGGGGCCACGCTGTTCAGCGAGCGCGGGTACCACGCGGCCTCGATGGAGGAGATCGCGGCGCGCGTGGGCATCACCGCGGCCGCGCTGTACCGGCACTTCCCGAACAAGTACGCGCTGTTCGCCGAGTGCGCGAACGTGATGGCGGACCGGCTGGTCGCGGCGCTCGGCGACGTCCCCGAGGACGCCGGGCTGCCGGACGTCCTCGCCGCCGTCACGCGGGTGACCGTCGCCCACCGCGCGTCCGGTGGCGTGTACCGGTGGGAAGCCCGCTACCTCGAACGCGCCGACCGCGGGCTGCTGCGGGCGAAGTTCACGTCGGTGGTCGGCCGCGTCGCGGACGCCGTGCGGCGCGCGCACCCGTGGCCCGGCGAGCAGCTGCGGGCGGTGGCCGCGCTCGGGGCGATCGGGTCCGTCACGATGCACCACACGTCGATCGCCCAGCGGCGCGCCGAAACCCTGCTGCAGGACGCGGCGCTGCGCGTGGCCGCGACGGCCCCGGCGGCGCACGGCCGGGTCGTCGAGCTCCCGGCCGCGCCGGTGCCCCGCACCCGCCGGTCGGAGATCCTCGCGGCCGCGGTCCCGCTGTTCGAGCGCGACGGCTTCGCCACGGTCACGAACGGCCGGATCGCCGAGGCGGTGGGCCTGGTGCCGTCCGCCCTCTACCGGTACTTCCCCGGCAAGGCCGACATCCTGGCCGCGGCGTGCCTGCAGGCCGCGGGCCTGCTGGCCCAGGCGGTCGAGCACAACCTGCGCGGGACGGCCGGCCCGCACGACGCCCTGGCCGCCCTGACCGCGGCGTACGTGGCCTACAGCTTCGAACACCACGCGCTCACCAGCGTGGCCGACGCCGAAATCGCGGGCCTGCCACCGGCCCTGCGCCGCCCGGTGGTGGCGGCGCAGCGCGAGCACATCGCGGTGTGGGAGCAGCACCTGCGCGAGGCCCGCCCGGAGCTGGACGCGCGGCAGGCGCGGGTCCTGGTGCACGCGGGGTTCGGCGTGGTGGTCGAGGCCGGGCGGTCGCTGCGGTGGGCGGACCGGCCCGAGCACCGCGCGGCCATCGCGGCCCTGTTCGCGAGCGCCCTCGGGCTCTGAACCCGGAATCCGCCCGGTTCGATCGACGGCCGGTCCTCCGGGTGGCCCAACCGGACCGCGGACAGCTGATCCGCTTCGCCGGTGATCCCGTCACGACGGGAAGCGTTTCCCCCGGCTGGAGCAGCCGCGCTCACTCGGCGTTTTCACGCTGAGGGCAACGGGTTTCCGGTCGCGCGCCGGGGGAGCGGGCGGCGGCCGGCGCGGGAAAGCGGTCCGCTTGGCGGCACGATTCTGCCGGACCGGGGGAAATCCGGGTCGATCGGGAAGCCGTTGTGACCCGCGGTGAATGAAGGTCATCAGTTCGTGGACTGATGGATCGGCGGGGAATCTGCGTAACGTGGCCAAGGCGTGAATAACGGCGGCCGCCGAAGCACGTTTCCACCCACCCTTTGTTCCTTCCCTTTTCTGGAGTTCCCATGGCCGGAAGGCTGAACCGTCCCGCCGCGGCGGATGGCGTCGTCGCGTACCAGGACAAGGACAAGCAGGACATGTTCCACTACTTCCCGCTGCGGATCGACTCGGTCCTCGGCGAGACGTTGCGCAGCTTCAAGGTCGACTACTACGGCGTGAACGCCGCGCCCTACTGGGTCGACATGGGCAACGGTGACTACCAGAGCTGCGTCGGCGGGAACCTGTCCGGGACCGCCGTGCCCGAGATCACCACGGCCCAGCGGGCCAACATCACCAAGGTGATCGGCGACGTCTACGGCGTCAAGAAGCCGAACCTGGTGCCGCTGGTGCTGAACAACGTCACCGTGCAGCCGATCTTCGCCAAGCACATCGTGGACATGGGCACCGGTGGCTCGGCCACCTTCCCCAACGAGATGTCGCTGGGCGCCAGTACCGGCTACCAGATCGGCAGCGGCAACAGCCTGTTCGCCGAACTGGTGGGCAGCGAGCAGGACAATTCGGAACCGCGGCCGGACTTCGCGATCAACCTTTCCGGCGAGGCCGAGCTGTACGCCGACCCGTGGGTGGCGGAGATCCACGCCGACCTCCGGCGGGTCTGGGAGTACACGCGCACGAAGGTCGACGTCGGGCTGAACATCGGCTGGTTCAACCTCGGCACCAGCATCGACAAGATCACCCAGGACCTGATCACGAACAACATCGTCGACATCCGGTACGTCCAGGGCGGCGGCGGCAACGAGTTCGGCTGGCAGATGCTCAACAGCACGAAAACGCTGTTCGAGGCGATCAACAAGCAGATCACGGCCGGCGAAGGGATGTTCAAGTTCGAACCGAACCCGACCCCGCAGGAACCCACGAAAGACGAGAAGTGGGCGTCGAAACTGCTGCCGTTCACCACGTCGATCAACGTCGGGTACGTCAGCAACTTCTTCAACCAGGAAATCACCTTCGACCAGACGGTGACGTTCGAGGGGATGATGCCGGTCCGGTTCAACAGCTCGATGGCGCTCGCGGTGCCGTGCTCGGCGACGACCCAGGGCCGCTTCTACGACCTCCAGCTGATGAAGGAGGGCTGTGTCACCCCGGCCAAGCACGACGGGCTGCAGCAGCGGATCGCCACCGAAAAGGAGGCCAAGCGGCAGAAACTGCTCCTCTACATGGCCAAGGTCGAATCCGGGGAGTGGACGCCGCAGCAGTACTCGACGATGGTCGCGTACCTGAACACCCAGACGCTCACCGAATTCGCGTCGGTGGGCGCGATCCGCGAAGACGGCAGCCCGGAGATCACCGCGGCGTCGCCGGAAGAGGTCGACCGCGTGCTGGCGCGCGTCGAGGAAGCGGTGACCGGCGGCCTGGTGCCGGCCCCGCGCGTGAGCCGTTCGGCCGCACCGCGGCGAGTCAAGGTCTGACCGCGAAACCCCACAGGAGGACTGCCATGACGACCACCCTGCCCGTGTTCCACCAGCCGGTCCGCGCCCACGCCCAGGTCGGCATCCCGTTCCACCCCGACGGCCGGGAGCGGGTGCAGCAGACCACCCAGCCGCCCTGGTCGGGCCTCGGCCTGGTGTCGGCGACGATGCCCGACGGCGAAGTGCTGGAGTCGACCGGGTTCGCCATCGCCCCGCAGTACGTGGTGACCGCGGCCCACGCCGTCTTCAAGCAGGACCACGGCGGCCGGGCCGTCGCGGTCACGTTCCAGGCCGCCCGGGACGCCACCCGGACGCCGTTCGGCGTGGTCAAGGCGACCGCGTGGAACTACCCGGGGCAGTACCCGTCCGGCGGCCGGCCGTACGACTACTGCCTGCTCCGGCTGGGGACGCCGCTGCCGCCGGAGGTGACGCTGTACCAGCTGCTCCCGGCCTCGGACGCCGCGCTGGAAGGCACGACCTGGCAGGTCGCCGGCTACCCGGAGGACAAGGCGCCGGAGTACTCGATGTGGTACGACAGCGGCAAGCTGCTCAGCCCGCCGGGCACCCGCATCCTGAACTACCGGATCTCCACCTCCGGCGGGGAGAGCGGGGCCCCGGTGTCGCCGTACCTCGAGGAGCGCTCGCCGGCCGCCGTGGGCATCCACGTCGGGGTGGCGCCGGACAAGAAGTCCAACGAAGCGGTGCGGCTGACCCGGGAGGTGATCGCCGAGATCGAGTCCTGGAAGTAGCCCGCCGGGGGTGGCCGCCGGACCGGTGCGGCGGCCACCTTCGTGGCGTGCGGCCCGGCGGCCGGGAGCCCTGGGGGTCGGCTCCGGTGACCAGTGAACCACCGCGCGGGCGGCGGGTCCGTGGTGCAGGCCGGTGGAAATCCCGGGGCGTCCGGTTTACCGCCGAACGGGTTACGGCGTGGTCAGGTCGAACCGCTGCAGGGTGACCGCGCCGCCGAGGGACTGGCTCGCGTAGTCGAAGACGGCGAACCGGTAGCCCATGAAGAACTGCCACGCGTTGTTCAGCGTGAACGCGCTGCCCAGCGGCGTGAACGTCGTTCCGTCGGTGCTGTAGGAGAACCGGGCCTGCCGTCCGGTGCCGGGGCGGATGTCGGCGTTGGCGCGCAGCCAGATCTTCGTGCCCGGCAGGTCCGCGGCCGCGACCTCGGTCCCGGTGCCGGTCGTGTTCCAGTTCCCGTCCATGGTCAGGCCGGTGACCATGACGACGCGGTTGCGGCCGCCGTCGCGTTTGACGCCGATCCACGCCGACGAGTCGCGCAGCATCGCCAGCCCGGTCCGGTCGCCGTCCCGCATCGACGTCAGGTCCAGCGTGGCCGTCGCCGTGGAGGTCGGGCCCTGGATGCGGCGGGTCAGCGTGTTGCGGGCGGAATACAGGTCGTTCGTGACCGTGGCGGTGGACAGCTTCAGCCCGTTGCCGACGGAGAACTTCGTCGTGTCGGGATTGTGGTTCCACTCCCACTGCGGCCCGAGCGTGGTCCCCTGGAAGGTGTCCGTGCCGGTCATCGGTTCGACCTGGCGGGGTGGCGGCGGCAGGTTCGGCTTCGGGTACGTGACGCCCCAGCGCCCGTTGACCGTCTGCAGCCGCGGCCAGCCGTCGGCCGTCCAGGTGATCGGCGCCAGCACCGGGACGCGCCCGCCGGGGTAGGCGTCGACGAACGCCATGTAGTACCAGTCGCCGTTCTGGGTCTGCACCAGCCCGCCCTGGTGCGGCACGCCGCCGCCCTGGATCGGGCCCGGCAGGTCCAGCAGCACCTGCTGCACGGTGTAGGGGCCGAACGGGTTGCTGGCCTTCAGGACGTACTGGCCGTTGGCCGGGCGCGTGGCGAAGATGTAGTAGCTGCCGTTGCGCTTGTAGAACCGCGAACCCTCCAGGGTGCCGATGTTCGACGGCGTCTGGAACACCTGCTGCGAGCGCACTTCCGTCTTCCCGTCGGGGGACAGCTGGGCGACGCTGAGGGTGGTGTTGCCGTAGGCGACGTACATCGTGTCGTTGTCGTCGATGAGCATCCCGGCGTCGTAGTAGCACTTGTCGATCGTCGTGTGCTTCGACCACGTGCCGTCCACCGCGGTGGCGGTGTAGATGTAGGTTTTGGCGAAGTCGATGCAGCCGCCCCAGTAGAAGGTGTTGTTGCTGGCCCGGTGGTTCAGGAACGACGCCCAGATACCGCGGACGTAGCCGCGTCCGCCGTTCAGGTCGTACTTGGCGCCGAAGTCCAGCTTCGGCACCGAATGCCCGGCGTACTCCCAGTTCACCAGGTCGTAGGAGCGCAGGATCGGCGCGCCCGGCGAGTAGTGCATCGTGGAGGCCGAGTAGTAGTAGGTGTCGCCGACGCGGATGATGTCGCCGTCCGCGAAGTCCTGCCACACCACCGGGTTAGTGAAGGTTCCCGGCTGGTTCGGTGGCGTCGTCGTGGTGGTCGGGGTGCTGGGGGTGGTCGGTGTCGTCGGTGTCGTCGTGGGCGTGTCGACGCCGCCGGTGCACGTGACGCCGTTGAGCCGGAACGACGCCGGAACCGGGTCGGCCGACGAGAAGGTGCCGTTGAACCCGAACTCCGCCTTGCCGCCGGTGGGGATGGCGGCGTTGTAGGCGACGTTCTTCGCGGCGACCTGCGTGCCGCTCTGGGTGATCGTGGCGTTCCAGTACTGGCCCACCTGCTGGCCGGCGGCGAACGACCACTCGAGCGTCCACCCGTCGACCGCGTCGCCGAGGTTGGTGACCGAGACGGACGCGCCGAAGCCGCCCTGCCACTCCGACGTCTTCGTGTAGCTGACCGAGCAGCCGGAAGCGGCCACCGCCGGGACGGACACCGCGAGCAGGGCCGCGGCCGTCCCGGCGACGACCGCGGTGGCCGCCGCCAGGACCGGCCGGAGGGCCGACGAACGCAACGACATGATCTTCCTTCGCTGGAGGAGGCGGATCAGGCGGCGAACTGCCACCAGTTGACGTTGAACAGGTAGCCGCTGCCGCCGGTGAAGCGCAGGACCAGGTCCTGGGTGCCGGTGGCCCCGGTGACCGGGCAGGACACCGACGTCCACGTCTGCCAGCCGCCGGTGCCGGCCACCGTGCAGCGGCCGACGACGGTGCCGGTGGCGCTGCCCAGGCGCAGCTCGATCGTCCCGCCGGCGGCCGCGGAGGCGACCCGGGCGGTGAACGACTTCGCGCCCGCGCCGAAGGCGACGTTGCGGACCTTGATGCTGTCGCCGTTCTCGATCCACCCGACGTTCATGCCGCCTTCGGAAGCGGGTTCGGTTTCGATGCCGGAGCCCCAGGCGATCGTTTCCGCTTCCTGCCGGGTGAACGGGTTGAGCGTGTCGGCCGGCGGGGCGCCGCCGGTGGTCATGTTGATGGTGGGAATGCTTCCGTCGGCGTTGTAGGCGAACTTCTCCACCGCCACCGAGCGCGTGTAGCCGCCCCCGCCGGGCAGCGCGCCGTTGTGGTAGAAGAAGTACGAGCCGCCCTTGAAGTCCACGAGGCCCGGGTGGTTGGTGAAACTGCTGCCCTGCGTGGGCATCACCGTGCCGCGGTAGGTCCACGGGCCGGTCGGGCCGGGCGCGGTGGAGTAGCCGATGAACTCCGAACAGCACTTGGCCGCGAACACGTTGTAGTACGTGCCGTTGCGCTTGTAGACCCAGGGGCCTTCCTCGTACATCGTCGGGCGGCTGCCCCCGTTCGGGCGGGTGCCGAACCCGGCCGTGGTGAGCGGGATCTGGTTGACCCCGCCCGAGAACGACGTCATGTCGGCGTTCAGCCGCACGTACCAGAGGTTCGGATTGCCCCAGTAGAGGTACGCCTGGCCGTTGTCGTCGATGAACACCGTGGGGTCGATTTCGCCGTTCTCGACGAGCGGGCGGCCGATGGCGTCGTGGAACGGCCCGGTGGGGCTGTCCGCGACACCGACGCCGATGGCCATCCGGCCGGTGGCGCGGTTGACCACCGGGACGTACCAGTAGAACTTCCCGTTGCGCTCGATCGCCTGCCCGGCCCAGGCGTCCTGCTTGGCCCAGCTGAACGTCGAAAGGCTCATCGGCGAGCCGTGGTCGGTCCAGTTGACCATGTCCGAAGAGGACCAGACGCGCCACTCCTTCATGGTGAAGTAGGTCGAGCCGTCTTCGTCGTGTCCGGTGTAGAGGTAGACCCGGCCGTCGTGCACCAGCGGAGCCGGGTCCGCGGTGTAGATGTGCTGCACGATCGGGTTGTCGGCGTGCGCGCTGCCGGGCACGACGGCGAGCGCGGCCACGACGGCGGCGAGCAGGCAGGTCAGTTTGCGGCGCACGAAGCCGTCACCCCTTCGGCGCTTCCGGTGCCCTGGAAACCGAATTCCGTGGACTGCCCGGCCGCGACGGTGCCGTTGTAGCTGACGTTGGCCCACGTGACGCTGCCCGTGGTGCCGGTGTTGCCGGCGCTCCAGGAGCTGGTGACGGCCGCGCCGGCGGGCAGGTTCGTCGTCACGCGCCAGCCGGTGAGGCCCGCTTCGCCCGCGGTGACCTTGACGGTCGCGACGAACCCGCCGTTCCACTGGTTCAGGGAGACCGACGCGCTGCAGCCGCCCGGGACCGGAGTGGTCGTCGTCGTGGTGGGCGTGGTCGGGGTCGTCGGGGTGGTGGGCGTCGTCGGCGTGGTCGGGGTGGTGGGCACGGTCGGGCCACCGGCGTTCAACGCGTCGAGGACGCTGTTGTACGCGGCCTTCTTGTTCCCGTTGTTGTCGAACAGCAGCGGGTTCTGGCCGGTGCGCCAGGAGTCGCTGTCGCGGATGCCCCACACGGTGATCCCGGCGCACCGGGCGACGGCCAGGCAGGCGCGGGTGACGGTGCTGTAGGCCGCGGCCTGGCTCGACCCGGCGATGTCGAGTTCGGTGATCTGGACTTCGACGCCGAGGTCGGCGAAGCGCTGCAGGTTGGCCTGGTAGTCACCGGGCGGGTTGCCGGACAGGTGCGACTGGAAGCCGACGCAGTCGATCGGGACGCCGCGGGACTTGAAGTCGCGCACCATGTTGTAGATGCCGGTGCTCTTGGCGTTGACGCCGTCGGTGTTGTAGTCGTTGTAGCAGAGCTTCGCGCCCGGGTCGGCGGCGCGCGCGGCGCGGAAGGCCGCTTCGATCCAGTCGTTGCCGGTGCGCTGCAGGTTGGAGTCGCGCCGGCCGCCGCTGCCGCCGTCGGCGAACGCCTCGTTGACGACGTCCCAGGCGTAGACCTTGCCCTTGTAGTGGGTGGCGACCTGGGTGACGTGGTTCATCATGGCGGAGCGCAGGTCGGAGCCTTCCATGCGCTGCGCCCAGCCCGGTTCCTGCTGGTACCACAGCAGCGCGTGCCCGCGCACGCGCTTGCCGGTGCTGACCGCCTGGTTGAGGATCCGGTCGCCGCCGCTGTAGTTGAACTGCCCCCGGTTGGGTTCGGTGGCGTCCCACTTCATTTCGTTTTCCGGGGTGATCATGCTGAACTCGCGGTTCAGGATGTTCACGTAGGTGGAGTCGCCGAGTTTCCCGGCCGAAACGGCGGTGCCGAAGTACCGGCCGGTCTGGGCGGCCGCGGCCCCGAGCGTGGCGGCCGAGCCGGCGGCCGTGGAGGCGAGCACCAGCGAGACCCCGAGCGACGTCGCCAGGAAAGCGGAAGCCGCCGCGGCTCGGGAGAACGACCGCGCTTTCTTCTTCATGGTCACACCTTCGTTTCGTGGGTACGGGTGCGGGCTGAGGCCCGGTGAATGCATTCCGAGAGCCGGTGCACCATTCGGCACGGAACTTCCGGGAGCCGCCTTTCCTGGGTCACGGTGAACGCAGTGTCGCATCGGATGTTCACGCTCACAAGGGGCGGCCCGGATCCGCGGAACCGTGCGGCCGAAAGGCCGGGTACCCGAATGAAAATTTCACGGGGAATGCGGAATCGGCGCCCGGTCACCGGGCCGCACCCGTCCTCAGCCGAGGACGTCGGCCAGGCGGTCCACCTGGTCGGTGTCCGGTGACCAGCAGTAGCACACGACTTCGTCGGCGCCGAGGGCGGTGAACTCCGCGACCGCGGCCCGGATCGTCGCCGGGGTGGTCAGCAGGCGGCCGGCCGTCGCGGCCGCCAGCTGCGGGTCGAAGGCGTAGTAAGCCAGGATCTGCTGCCGCGCTTCCTCCACAGTGGACTCCGGGCCCAGTGCGACGGTCACCTGCCCCACCAGCCGCGGGCGTCCCGGCCGTCCGGCGCGGGTCCAGGATGCTTCGACGTACTCGAACTGCCGGCCCGCCGCCGAAAGCGCGGTGGCGCACAGCAACCCGTCGGCGAACCGGGCCACGCGGTCGAGGGCCGGTTCGGCGAAGCCGCCGATCAGCACCTCGGGCCCGCCGGGTCGGGCCGGGGCCGGGCCGATCGGGCCGCCGGACCAGATGTCGCGCATGAGCTTCAGCTGCTCGTCGAACCGGCGGCCGCGGGTGCGCAGGTCCACGCCGACGAGGTCGAACTCGTCCGCGCGGCCGCCCACGCCGAGGCCGAGGGTGAACCGGCCGCCGGAGAGCCGGTCCAGGGTCGCCGCCTGCTTCGCCAGCAACGCCGGTTCGCGCAGCGGGGCGAGCAGGACTTCGGTCTGCAGCCGGATCCGGCTCGTCGCGCCGGCCAGCGCGGCCAGGGTGACCAGCGGCTCGGGGTTGTCCCAGAGGAGCCGGTCCGCCAGGCCGAGGCTGCGGAACGGGCCGTCGTCGGCGCGCTTCGCCCAGTCGAGCAGCCGTTCGGGGCGGGCGACGGGCAGGCCGAGGCCGAGTGACATGGGGGTCTCCGATCGGAGGGGGAACCAGGACGGCCCCACTGTCACCGCCGTACCCGGGTCAACCCCAGAAAGGAGGCCGACTTCGGTGTTAACTTCCAAGCAGAACGATCAACCGGCGATTTCCGACTGTTTGACCGTGCGCATGACCGGTGCGGTCTCCACGGCGGACACACCGGGCAGGGCGGCCAGCGGCCCGGTGAGGTAGCCGTAGAGCGCGCCGGGGTGGCGGCACAGGACGCTGACGTACAGGTTCGCCGGCCCGGTCGTGGCCGCGGCGAAGCCCACCTCGGCGTGCCCGGCGAGGGCGGCGCCGGCGGCCTCGAGGTGCCGGGGAGCCACCGAAAGCCACAGCGACGCGGCGGTCCGCAACCCCAGCAGGGCCGGCGCGAAATCGACGTCGAAGTACAGCGCCCCCACGTCCCGCAGCTCGCCGAGCCGCCGCCGGACCGTCGTCTGCGACCAGCCCGTGGCCGTGGCGAGCTCGCGGAAGCCGGTGCGGCCGTCGCGGCGCAGCTCCGCCAGCAGCGCCCGGTCGCCGTCGGTCAGCTCGACCGGCTCGTCCGGCGACACCGGATCGGCGGCCGGCGGCCGGAACTGCTCGATCTGGCCCGGCGACAGCGGACCGGCCTTGGTCAGCATGCTGGTGGGGCCGCCGAAGAAGACGTGCACGACGCAGTGCGCGCTGACCTGGGTCACCGGCGGCGTGCGGGGCAGCCGGGCGAGCACCGACGACGTCGCCGCCCGGGCCGGGGTGCGCACCATGCAGACGATCTCCGAGCCGCCGGAGGCGATGTGCACCCACGACGTCTCCGGCCGGGTGGCCAGCGCCCGGGCGAGCCCGTCGGCCGCGCCCGGCGTGCAGGCGACCCGGACCAGCCAGGACTCCTCCCCGACGGCCTCCGGCGGGGTCAGCCCCACGACCCGGACGGCGCCGGCGGCGCGCAACGCCTGGTACCGCCGGGCGACGGTCTGATCCGACACGCCGAGCACCTCGGCGACCTGGCTGAACGGCACCCGCCCGTAGATCTGCAGCGCCTGCAGCAATCCCAGTTCCACTCGGTCCACCCCGGAACGATAATCGGCGATCACCGCGTCCGGGGCCGGTTGGCGCCGAAATCGATTGCTGTCGCGGGGCGGCCGGCGTGGCTCAGGTCAGCCCCACGTAAGTTCCCCCTTGGCGACCTGGGTGCCGAGCGACGCGGCGATCTTCAGCCCGGCGTCGGGCCAGGCGGCCAGCAACCGCTCCTCGGCCGCGGCCGCGTCGGCGGACTCGGCGACGGTCTTCTCGAAGAACCGCAGGTACTCGGCGGTGTGGCGGATCGCCGTCCGGTCGGTGGGCGCGCCGGCGACGCGGTGCCCGGCCACCACGAAGGCCGGTTCGAGCGCTTCGAGGTCGTCGAGGACGCGGAGCCACTCGGTGCGCAGCTCGGTGGTCGCGCTGTCGGCGGTCCAGACGTGCAGGCCCTCGAACAGGAGCACCCCGCCGAGCAGGGCGCGCCCGGCCGGTTCGAAGACGTACCAGGCGCGGTCGCCCAGCACCGTGCTGCCGCGGCGGACTTCGAGCGCGACCCCGTCCACCGCGACCGAAGGCGTGGTCAGCGGCGCGAGGTCCACCAGCCGGGTGGGCAGGTTGGCGCCCAGGTGCGCCCACGCGGCCAGCTTTCCTTCGTAGGTCTCGCGGATGTGCTCGATGACGTCGGCCGGCGCCAGGAACCGCGCCTCGGGGAAGGCGTCCGCGACGACCTCCGCGCCGAAGTAGAAGTCGGGGTCGCCCGCCGTGACCAGCACGGTGGTGAGGCGCCGGCCGGCGTCGAGGACTTCGGCGACGATCCGGTGCCCGTCGGCCCGGGTGAAGGCCGCGTCGACGACGACGGCCTCGGTTTCGCCGGTCACCAGCACGCTGGTCTTGTTCAGCGAGCTGTCAGCCGCGTCGATGATCCGGTAGTCGAGGGTGCTCACGGGGTTTTCCTTTCGGGGTCGGGCGGAAACGGGAGCGAGGCACCGGTCGGCCGGGCGACCGGCCCCGCACCTGGGTCAATTTCCCGGGTACGACCCCAGGCTAGGAACCCGACCTGGGCTTTTCACGGTGTGAACGGGACCTACCATGGTGAAAATGGGACAACGCATCCGGCCGGTCCGCTACGAGCCGCCGCCCGGGGTGACCGGCGAGATCGAGCTCACGTCGCTGGCGCGCATGCGGGCGCGCGGCGGGCCGGCGGAGTTCGTCGCCCCGCAGCGGCTCGGCTTCGACCTGCTGATCGCGATCGAGTCCGGCCACGCCGTGCACACCGTCGACTTCACCGGCCACCCGCTCGGGCCCGGCGACCTGCTCTGGGTGCGCGCCGGTCAGGTGCAGCAGTGGGGTGCCGTCGAGGCCATCGAAGGGCCGGTGGTGCTTTTCACGCCGTCCGCGATCGACGACGCCACCTGGGAGCTGATCGGCGCCGCGGGGGTGGCCACCCCCGGCCACTGGGCCGCCGGGACGGTCGCGGGCACCCCCGCGGCGGCCGCCCTGGCCGCCGCGCACGCCACCGCCGCGGCCCCGGGCGCGACCCTCCGGGACGCCGCGCTCGCCCGCGCCCTGGCCGCGGCGCTGCTGCTGCTCGTGCTGGCCGTCCCGGAGGGCAGCGGCCGCCGTCCGCCGACGCACCAGGCGTTCGTCTGGTTCCGCGAGGAGCTCGAGCAGCGCTTCGCCACCCGCCACCAGGTCGCCGCCTACGCGGCCCGGCTGGGCTACTCGGCGCGCACCCTCAACCGGCTGGCCCGCGAGAACACTGGCCTGAGCGCCAAGCAGCTCATCGACGAACGCATCGTGCTGGAGGCCCGGCGCCGCCTGGCCCACGGCGGCGACCCGGTGGCCCGGATCGCCGCCGACCTCGGCTTCGACGACGCGTCCAACTTCTCCAAGTACTTCCGCCAGCGCACCGGAACGACCCCGGCCGCCTTCCGCGAGCGCGTGCGGCAGCCGTAACGGCCCGGCCGGGGCCCGCGACTCAGCTGGTGTCGGACGCCGGTCCGGGGAGGTGCGATGGCCGCACGATCGTTCGGCCGCTGGTGCGGCACCCGGCTCGGACGTTCCTGACCGGGGCCGTCGTGAAGGTCAGGCCGATTCCCTTCCCCGAGCAGAACGGCACCGTGCCGTTCAACGCCTCCGGCGTGGTCCGGGTCGGCACGCGGCACTTCGTCTTCGTCGACAACAAGGATCCTTCCGCCCTCTTCGAGCTGGCCTTCGACGCCCACGTCACGACCGTCGAGCGGATCCACCGGCGGCGGCTGGCCGGGCTGGGCAAGGACGCCCTCCGTGATCCCGAAGGGCTCACGCGCGCGGACGTGGCCGGGGAAACCTTCCTCGTCGTGACGTCGTCCCTGTGCGTCGAGGGCGGGCACCGGGTCAGCGACGGCCTCGTGCGCGTCCGCTACCGGCGCGACGGCGACCTGCCCGCCGAGCCGATGGCCGGTTTCCGCGGCTGGCTCCTCGAGCGCCTCCCGGAGTTCGCCGCGGCCGCCCGGCTGGAGCCGGACGCGGGCGGGCTGAACGTCGAGGGCCTCGCCTGGGACGCCGGCGCCCTGCTGTTCGGCCTGCGGGGGCCGGCCGCGCCCGGCGTGGCCACGGTCCTCCGGATCCCGGCCGACGTCGGGGCGGCGCGGTGGACGACCGCCGTCCTCGGGGCGCCCGAGGTGGTTCCGGTCGCCCTGCCGGACCCGGCCGTGCCCTGGGGGATCCGGGACCTGTCCGGGTCCGGGGACCTGCTGGTGCTGCTCGGGCGGTCGGCCGGCGACGGGGACGCGCCGTTCCGGCTCGGCACCTGGCACCGCGGCCGCGGCCGGGTCGAGCTGTTCGACGTCACCTTCCACCGGAGCGCGAAGCCGGAAGGCGTCACGGCCTTCTCGGCCGACGGCGAGGAGCGGATCCTCGTCGTCGACGACGCCGGTGGGTACGCGGTGCTCTGATCAGGAGAAGTACAGCTGCGCGGGCGCGGGATCCTGGTACACGCGGGGTTTCCCGGCCGGTGTCGGGTCGGCGCCGAACGCCGCGCCCAACCCGGTGCCGGTGTTCGTCAGCGTGAAATGGCCGCTGTAGGTGAATTCGTCGTCCGGCGGGTCGACCGGGACGACCGAGAAGGCGTCTTCCGCGGCCTCCGTGGCGAGCAGCTGGTGCCCCTGGGCCGACGTCGTCGCGGTCGCGTGGAGGAACCGGCCGGAGGCCTTGCTGCGCACCGACTGCCCGCCGCCCGAAGCGGCGAAGCACCACAGATCCGCGTCGTCCACGTTCGCCGGCCGGAGCCGGTGGGTGACCTCGAACCCGTCCGCGACGGCTTCGGAGGCGCTGGCGTGCATGCATTCGTTGGTGACGTCTTCGCGGACGTACGCGCCCTCGGCGCCCGGCAGGCCGCCGCAGAGGTAGCCGGCGGACGTGGCCAGCCGCAGCTGCTTGCGCACGATCGTGAGCTGGGCGGGCACGCCGGGGACGCCGAGCCCGGTCAGGGCCGCCGCCATCCGGTCGAGCAGCGGCCGGAGCACCTCCTGCTGGGTCCGGTAGCCGAACACGGTCTCGCGGTACTCGCGGATCCGGTCGAGCACCTGCGCGCGCCGCCCGGGGTCGTCGCGCACCAGCTTGGCGAGCAACCCGGCCGTGTCGAGCCGGAAGTGGCGGGCGGGCTGGAGGGTCTGGTCGAGGCCCCACGGGATCAGCTTGAAGTCGATGTCGTCGACGCCCGGCTGGGCGACGGCCTCCACGTCGTTGTACACGTAGGTGTTGTTGGTGTTGCGCGAATAGCCGTCCCAGTGCTTGAGGAAGAACTCCATCGCGTACAGCCGGGCGAACTGGTCGAGGTCGAAGACGTCGGCCGCCCCGGCGAGCCCGTGCGCGGCGAGGTGGTCGATGGCGAACCGCAGGTCGGCCTTGTCGTCGAACTTCGACAGCGGTTCCACGCCGACGAAGGCGAACCGGCCGTCGACGAAGTCGTCCTTGTGCTCGATCTCGTACAGGTTCCCCTTGTGGGTGCCGAAGTTGCGCTCGATGTACCGGGGCATGACCGGCTCGACGTTGACGAACACCCCGGGGCTGTCGACCCGGGCCACGCCCTGCCCGATCGGCGTGCCGTTCACGAGCACCCGCGCGTAGTTGGCCCGTGAATGGGGGAGACCGGCGAGTTCGAACAGTTTGTACCCGAGCAGCTGCCGCGTGTAGGAGAGGTCCTGGACGGAGTTGTTGAGCGTCAGGTACCGCGAGCCGATCAGCTGCTGGACGGGCGCCTTGTTCGCGTCGAGGAACTTGCCAAAGTCGATGTGCAGGCACGGTTTGTCGCTGTCGATCGAACCGCAGAAGGATTTCTTCTTGATCCCGACGTCGGCGAACGACGTCCGCGCCGGGAACTTCGTCCCGGAGATCTCGACCGACGTCGCCTTCCGCCAGGTGTAACGGCTTCCGCCGGCCCAGTCGAAGTTGCACACCCCGCCGGCGGGCTGCTCGGTGCGCACGGCGTCCCAGTCCGCCTGCGGCAGCACGATATCGATCGTGAGCACGTTGTCGACGTCGTAGAGCGCATCGAGGGCGTGCTGTTCCTGACTGCTCATCCGGACATTGTACGGCGGAATTCGCGCGGAACCGGCGACGGAATTGCGGCGAAAATCCCGGCGCGGATCTCGTTTCCGTTGGTGTTTCACCCATTGCCGGAACGGGCGGTGGGGGAGCGCCGGGGTGTAACGGCGTTCACCCGGGTGGCGTCTGTGTGGCCGCCGACCGCAGCCTGATCGACCGGGCGATGGCCGAGTACAAGACCGTGCTGAGCGTCCGGCGGCGGCAGGAGGCGCACCGGTTGCAGCGGCCGGCCTGGTGGGACCGGGCCTGGCGCCCGGGTACGCCGCCGCGTTGTCGTGGCTGGGTTTGGTGCTCACCGTGGCCGTCTGCGGCTGGGCCCTGACTTCGCCCGGCACCTTCGGCGACAGCGCGGCCGCCGTTGCCGTGCTGGCGTTCGCCCTCGTCCTCGCCGGGGTGGTCGTGGCCGTCCGGGCGGGCCTGCCGCCGATGGTGGCGGCCCGGTGCGCGTGGTGGGCCGCCGGCGTGCGCATGTCCTACCGGCGGGTGGACCAGCTGGTCGCGTGGCGGCGCACCAACCGCGACGAGGTCGTGCACTCCTACGTCCGGGAATGGATCAACCGGCACGCGAAACCGTCGTACTCGACGGTGCTGAAGTTGCGCGACGCCTCCGGCCTCGGCACGCTGCGGCGCGCAGGAGCACCTGGTCGGGCAAGATCAGCGGCGGCAGCCTGTTCGAGTTCGCCCCGGCCCGGTCGGTCGCGCCGGCCGAACGGCCGGTCACCCACCCGGAGATCGTCGACGACTACCGCCGGTTCGTGGAGCGGGTGCCGGCGGTGCTGCGCCCGGCGGACATCGGCGGGGTCGCCGGCTGCCGCTTCCTCGTCTCGGTGTCCGAAGACGCGCTGGTTTCCTTCCACCGCAGCGGTGTCCCGGTGCGGGACGCGTTCGACTCGGCGTTCACGACGGTGGTGCCGATCGACCCGTTCACCCTCGACGAGTCCCGGCAGTGGCTCGCGCGCCGGACGATCGGGATCCCCGAGCCGTTCGTCTGCCTGTGCCACTGCCTTTCGGCCGGCCTGCCCCGCGACCTGGAGCGCGTCGCGATCCGGATGTACGACATCGCCCGCTCGCCCGCCTCCGGGCCGCCGAGCCTGGCGGTGGTGGTGGAGCAGCTGGTCCGCGGGGAGCTGCTGTCCTGGGCGGGCCGGGACGTCCGCCCGGGGGCGCTGCTCGAGCTGAGCCGGAAACTGGCCCCGCCGGACGCGGGTGTCCGCCCGGAGGGGCTGCACCGGTTCCGCTGGGAGGCCGCGGGCCTGTTGTACTGGTACGCGACGCTGACCGAGTCGTTCGGCAACGGCCTGGACGAGGCCGGCCCCGCGGGCGTTGACGCACGAGGCGGGCGGGATCGACAGCCTCGTCCACGCCCGGCGGCAGCCGGCGGTCGATCCGCGCATCTCGTGGCAGGTGATCGACCACGTCCGCGGACGCCGGGGGCCGGCCCGCCAGGCAGGAGGGGGAACGGGATGGGGTACGTGGTGGACGTTCCGGTGCGGGCGTTGCTGGAGGTGCCCCTGCCGCCGGACCGGGGTGGGTACGCGGCCTTGGCCTTCGTCGTGAGCCGGGCCGGGGCCTCGGCGGAGGTGCACACCGGGCACCTGGCCGACTGGGCGAGCGTCCACGACGTCACCGGCCGTCACCTCGCGGTGATCACCCCCGATCCCCGCCACTGGGAGACCGTCGACGACCAGGCTTCGGCGGGCATCCGCGGCTTCCGGCTCGCCGGTGATTCCGGCGCCCGCCTCATCGACGTCGCCGACTGGCGGCGGCTCCAGCCGAACTACGCACCCCGGCTGCCGCTGTCGCTCGACCGGCACGCGGACGCGGTTTCCCTGGTGGCTTCGGAACTGCAGGAGCACTTCGGCATCGGCGAGCCGATGCTGCCCTGCCTGGCCGTGGTGTGCACCGCGGCCCGGCGGGTGGTCGTGGTCGAGCTGGGCCGCGGCGCCGGGGTGTACGAACTCCTGCGGCGGGTGAAGTCCGCGCTGCAGCCGGACCTCGGCCAGCTGCGGGACGCGCTGGCGGAGGCGCGGCGGCGCGAAGAGGCCGCCCGGGAGCTGGCTTGGTGGGTGCAGCGGGCTCCCGTGCGGCAGGAATGGGAAAGCCGCCGGGCGAGCCTGACCCGGGAACTCACCGGCCTGGCGGAGCACGCCGACCTCCCGCTCGCGGAGGAGTGCCGTTGGACGGCCGAGCGCCTCCTCGAAGGGAAGCCGCTCTCCGGCGACGAACGGGGGCGCGTGGACGCGCTGCTCGCCCGGCTCGGCACCCCGGTCGACGGGCTCCTCGAACGGCGGCGGTCGTTGTTGCGGCGGCGCCTCGGGCGGGCGATCGACATCCCGCCCGAGGTGCCGGCCGGGCTGGCGGGCGACGCCGCGGAGCTGGACCGGCAGGCCGCCTGGGCGAATGCGGCGCACCGGAAGGCGCTCACCGCCGCCTGGGCCGAAGCGGCCGGGCTCGACGTCTTCGGTGCCGTGTGCTCGGCCGCCGAGCTGCTGGGCTGCCACCAGTCGGACGCCGGGCTGCTGCCGCCGCGGGGAACTCCGTGGACGGTGACGGCTTTCGTCTCCGGCCGCAGCCGGTTCCCGGCCTGACGGGGTGCGTCAGGCCGGGCAGCTGACGTCGTGGCGCGGTGGCTGCAGCGTCAGCAGGTAGCGGTCCACCGCCGACCGGGTGCAGGCCGTGCGCGGGTAGACGCCGTGGCCCGAGCCCTCGTACGTCAGCAGGGTGGTGTTCGCCGGCGCCTGGCGGTGGATGGCGAGGGCCCAGGAGTACGGGGTCGCCGGGTCGTAGCGGGAGTTCAGCAGCAGGACCTGCGGCGCCCGCGCGAGGTCCAGCCGGTGCGGCGGGTTGGCCGGCGGGCCGGGGACGCCCAGGCACGCCATCGCCTCGTCGTGGCCCAGCATGCTGCCCCGCATGAGCGGCCCGCGGCGCAGCTCTTCGGCGTGCAATGCCCGGTACCGCGCGTAATCCCGGATCCGGAGGTCGAAGTCCTGGCAGACGACGGCCAGGCGGATCGAGTCGTAGTTGTACTCGAACTGCGCGGTCACCGGCGCCTGCCCGGCGAGGGTGTCGGCGATGACCCGGGCCGCGTCGTCCCAGTCGGGGCCGTACATGTCCTTGAAGACCCGGTCGCGCAGCCGGTTGTGCTGCGCGGGCAGCGCGTCGGCGATCGCCAGGGCACGCGGCCAGAGCGCCACGACGTCCCGGCCGTGCAGCGCGCAGGTCGTCGTCCGGTCGCACCAGGCGGCGAACTGGCGGAACAGTTCGTCCGCGGCGGTGGCCCGGTCGCCGAGGAAGCGCTCGATGCCGGCGCTGTGGTCGATCGAGCTGTCGAGCACCAGCGCCCGCACCCGGTCGCCGTGCTTTTCGGCGTACTGCTGGCCGAGCAGCGTGCCGTAGGAGATGCCTAGGAAGCTGATCCGGCTTTCGCCGAGCGCCCGGCGGACGGCGTCCATGTCCTCGGCGTTGACGCCGGTGTCGGCGTGGTCGAAGACGGGCAGGTTGCGCGCGCGGCAGGCAGCGACCGATTCTTCGCTGTACTCGCGCAAGGCGTCGAACTGCGCGCGATCGGCCGGCTCGCCGTCCGGCGGCGCGGTGGTGCTGTCGCACCTGATGAACTCGCTGCGGCCGGTGCCGCGCACGTCGAAGCCGACGACGTCGAACCGGGCTTGGACTTCCGGGCTGAAAAGGCCCGGGCTCACCGCGAACTCCGCGTTCGACGACCCGGGACCGCCGAGATCGGCCAGCAGCACGCCGAGCCGGTGCGCGGGATCGGACGCCCGGTGCCGCGCCACGGCGAGGCTGATCGACGGCCCCGACGGCCGCGCCCAGTCCAGCGGCACCCGCAGCGTGCCGCACTCGCCGTCGGGCGGGCTGGGGCTGTCGGGATCGTCGGGACAGGTGGTCCAGACAATCGGCGAGGGCGCCCACCCGGGGCCGGCCGCGGCCGCGGCGGGTGTGCCGCCGGTCAGGACGAGCAGGGTTCCCAGGACCGCTCCGAACACCCGCACGCCGCCTCCCCTTGTCGACCCGCCGACGGTAGGGCTTCGCGGCTGCGGGCCGCAAGGCGCCGACCGGAGGGTGTGGCCGCTGGGCGGTGGGGACGACCGGAGGATGTCCGCCCACCGCCGAATTTCGATCACCCGGCACGGCCGCTCGCGAACCGGGCACGCCGACCGCGCGGCCGGGGGTCCCGGGCCGCCTGCACCGCCCAATTCGGGGCCGCCCCGTCCGCCGCGGGGCCGGGGCGCCGCAATCAGCGGCCACACCATTCCGGCGTGAAGTTTGTCCGCTTGACGATCTGTGGTGAGCCGTCGTCCCGATCGATCATTTCGCGGATCTCCGTGTTACCCGCCAATCGGGTGACGTCCCGTAACGTGGGCCACGTCTTTTGATACCCGCTTCTGCGGGCGTATCCACTCACTCGTCACCCGAGTGACGCCGGATCGCTGCTGGTAGGCGCACTGCCGCAAAGTCAAACCTCCCAATCGAGGTAACATTTTCCGGCAGAAGAGTGAACAAAAACCAACGACGAACTACGCGCAGTCCGGACTAAGCGGCGCGATTTTTGGACATTTTCGCCAATGCTCCGTTCGGCGGTACGAGTAGAGCGTTCTCTGGGTAGCGTGATGCCAATCCGGCTGGTCTTGGGGGTACTTGACGGCCGGGTGACCGACCAGTTGCACGAAGAACGCCGGTTGTCGCGTGCGTTCGGCGGCCGCTGGTGCCCATCGGCACCGCGGGGGTGGCCGCCGATTTCGGAACTGTTTCCGGAGCTCGCCGTGGCTGTCCGGGTGGAAAGGATCACTGTGTCTTGCGCTCGTTCCAGCGGGTTCGTCCGGCGGGTGGCACGCCGGGGCGATTTGTTGAACGAGTGGCAAAAAGAACCGAAGCGGGCGGTTCCCGGCGACGCCGACCCCGGGGGGTCGTAGCCGGAACGCGCCCGATGCACCAGCGCATTTCGTGAATCACCTGGTCGCAGGCCCGATCTGCGTGTGCCCTCCCCAGCGCCTGGACGGCCCCCTGCGCTGACGTCACCCCGTGCTCGAAAGGTTTCCGCAAAATGCCGCGATACGACGTCTCGGTTCCGGCTGCCGACGACGACAGACCGGTGCCCGTGCGCACCCTCGCCGAGCTGTTCGAGGCGCAGGTCGCCCGCACTCCCGGGGCGCCCGCGCTGGCCGGTGCCGGCGGCACCATGAGCTACGCGGCGGTCAACGCGCGGGCGAACCGGCTGGCCCGGCTGCTGGTCGCCCGCGGCGGCGGCCCGGAAGGCGTCGTCGCGCTCGTCCTGCCGCGCTCGGCCGACCTCGTCGTGGCGCAGCTGGCGGCGGCCAAGGCCGGGGTGGCCTTCCTGCCCGTCGACCCCGACCAGCCCGCCGAGCGGATCGCCTTCGTGCTGGCCGACGCACGGCCGGTGCTGGTGGTGACGCGCTCGTCCGAAACCGCCGGCCCGGCCCTGGACCTGGCCGAACCCGGCCTGCTCGACGGGCTGGCGGACAGCGACCTCACCGACGCCGACCGGACGCGCCCCCGGCACGTCGACCACCCGGCGTACCTCATCTACACGTCGGGCTCGACCGGCGTGCCCAAGGGCGTCCTCGTCACCCACCGCGGCCTGGCCGGGTTCGCCGCCGCGATGCGGGAGCGCTACGACGTGCGGCCCGGCGACCGGGTCCTCGAATTCTCCTCACCGAGCTTCGACGCCTCGATCCTCGAACTGTGCATGGCGCTCCCGACGGGCGCGGCCCTGGTCGTGCCGCCGCCCGGCCCGCTGCTCGGCGACCACCTCGCCGCCGTGCTGCGCGACGAAGGCGTCACCCACGCCCTGATCCCGCCGGTCGCGCTGGCGACGCTGACCGCCGAGCACGCCGCCGCGCTGCCGGACTTCCGGACGGTGATCGTCGGCGGCGACGCCTGCCCGCCCGAACTGGTCCGGACCTGGGCGCCCGGCCGCCGGATGATCAACTCCTACGGCCCCACCGAGTTCACCGTCGTGGCGACCTGGAGCGACCCGCTCGTGCCCGGCGGCCCGCCCCCGATCGGCCGCCCGCTGCCGGACGCCACCACCTACGTCCTCGACGAATCCCTGCGCCCGGCCGCCACCGGCGAGCTCTACCTCGCCGGCCCGAAACTGGCCCGGGGCTACCTCGACCGGCCCGGGCTGACCGCGAGCCGGTTCGTGGCCGACCCGTTCGGCGGTCCCGGTGCGCGGATGTACCGGACCGGCGACGTCGTCCGCCACACCGAGGCCGGCGAGCTGGAGTTCGTCGGCCGCGCGGACCACCAGGTGAAGATCCGCGGCTTCCGGATCGAGCCCGGCGAGATCGAAGCGCTGCTGCTGGGCCGCGCGGACGTCCGGGAAGCGGTCGTCGTCGCCCGCGAGGACCAGCCCGGCGTGAAGCGCCTGGTCGCCTACGTCGTCGGGGACGCCGATCCGGCGGAGCTGCGCGCCGCCACCGCCGACCGGCTGCCGCCGTACATGGTCCCGGCCGCCTTCGTCGTGCTGGCCGCGATGCCGCTGACCCACCACGGCAAACTCGACCGCGACGCGCTGCCCGAACCCGACTGGCAGGCCCAGGTCCGCGCCGCGCACACCGCGCCCCGGACCCCGGCCGAGGCGGCGCTGGCCGAAATCTGGGCCGACGTGCTGGGCGTGCCGGACATCGGCGTCGACGCGGACTTCTTCGAGCTCGGCGGCGACTCGATCCTCGGCGCCCGCGCGCTCGCCCGGATCCGCGCCCGCTTCGGCGCCGACCTGTCCCCGCGGGTGGTGTTCGACGCCCGCACCATCGCGAAACTCGCCGAGCTGCTGCCCGACGGCGACGTCCCGGCCGCCGGCCGGATCGAGCCCGCGGAGCACGACGCCGTGGTGCCGCTGTCGCCGGTCCAGCGCCGCCTCTGGGTGCTCGACCGGCAGAGCCCCGGCAGCACCGAATACAACGCCGGCGTCGGCCTCACCCTCTCCGGCCCGCTGGACCTCGACGCCCTGCGCGCCGCCCTCGACGCTTTGGCCGCGCGGCACGAGTCGCTGCGGACGACGTTCCGGACCGTCGACGGCGAAGGCGTCCAGGTCATCGCCGACGAGGGGACGATCCCGCTGCGCGAGGCCGCCGCCGAAGCCGACCTGGACGCGCAGCTCGCCGCCGAACTGGACCGCCCGTTCGACCTGGTCACCGGGCCGCTCACGCGGGCCCTGCTGCTCCGTCGGGGCGCGCGGGACCACGTGCTCCTGCTGAGCCAGCACCACATCATCACCGACGGCTGGTCGGTCGGCCTGCTCGTCGACGAGCTCGCCGCGCTGTACGCGGGGGAGAAGCTCGACCCCCTGGAGATCGGCTACCGCGACTTCTCCCGCTGGCACCACGAGCGGCTGGCCGGCCCGCTGCGCGACCGGCAGCTGGCCTACTGGCGGACGCAGCTCGCCGGGCTCGAGCCCCTGGACCTGCCCACCGACCGGCCGCGCCCGCCCGTCCGCGCCACCGAGGGCGCGATCCGGCGGTACGAGCTGCCTCCCGGCCTCGCCGAGCTGGCCCACGACACCGGCGCGACGCTGTTCACCACGCTGACCGCGCTCGTCCAAGTGCTGCTGGCCCGCTACACCGGGCAGGACGACGTCGCCGTCGGCACTGCGGTGTCCGGCCGCGACCACGACCAGCTCGAACGGCTCGCCGGGTTCTTCGTCAACACCCTCGTCCTGCGGTCCGCGATCGACCGGGGAGAACCGTTCGACAGTTTTCTCGACCGCGTCAAGGAAACGACACTGGCGGCCTTCGCCGCCGGGGAAGTGCCCTTCGACCAGGTCGTCGACGACCTGCGGCCGGCCCGTGACCCGAGCCGGACCCCGCTGGTGCAGGTGCTGCTGGTGCTGCAGCAGGACCTCGTCCGGCCCCGGGAGGCGGGCGCCCTCCACCTGGGCGAGCACGATCTGCCCCGCCCCCGGGCCCGGTTCGACCTGGTGCTGGAGTTCCGGCCGCAGGGCCGCAGCTTCGCGATCGAGTACGACACCGCGCTGTTCGACGCCACGACCATCGACCGGCTCGCCGGGCACCTGCGGGCGCTGGCCGCGGCCGTGGTCGCCGAGCCGCACCGGCCGGTGGCCGGGCTGCCGATCATGGACGACGCCGAGCTGGCCCACCTCCGCGAGCTCTCGCGCGGGCCGGTGCTCGACGCGCCGGAAGCCACGCTGCCGCAACTGTTCGAGGCCCAGGCGGCCCGCACGCCGGACGCGGTCGCGGTCGTCTGCGAGGACCGCTCGCTCACCTACGCCGAACTCGACGAGCAGGCCAACCGGCTGGCCCGGGTCCTGGCCGGCCGGGGCGCCGCCCCCGAACGGTTCGTCGCCGTCTCCCTGCCGCGCACCGAACGGATCCTGGTGGCGCTGCTCGGCGTCCTGAAGTCCGGCGCCGCCTACCTCCCGGTCGACCCGGCCTACCCGGCCGACCGCAAGGAACTGATCCTCGAAGACGCCGCCCCGGCCCTGCTGCTCACACCGGACGGCCGCGGCCCCGGCGCCGTGCCCACCTTGGCGTTCGACGACCCCGGCCTCCTGGACGGCTTCTCCGGCGAGCCGCTCGGCCGCGCCACCAACCCCGACCACCCGGCCTACGTGATCCACACCTCCGGCTCGACCGGCCGCCCCAAGGGCGTCGTGGTCGCCCACCGCAGCGCCGCGAACCTGATGGCCTGGGCGGGAACCGACTTCGCGGACGTCTTCCGGCCGGGATCCACAGTGGTCGCCTCGACGTCGCTGAACTTCGACGTCTCGGTGTTCGAGGTCTTCGCGCCGCTGATGACCGGCGCCACCGTCGAAGTCGTCCGGGACGTGCTCGCGCTCGGCGAGGGCGAGGACACCGGCCGGCCGGTCGGCCTGGTCAGCGGCGTGCCCTCGGCGTTCGCGCAGCTGCTGGCCCAGGGTGCGGTGTCGGTCCGGCCGTCCACTGTGGTCCTGGCCGGTGAGGCGCTGACGCTGCACGCGCTGCACGACATCCGGAAAGCGTTGCCCGGCAGCCGGATCGCGAACATCTACGGGCCGACCGAGTCCACTGTGTACGCCACCGCGTGGTACCACGACACCGACCGCACCCCGCCGATCGGCCGCCCGATCGCCGGCATCCGCGCGCAGGTCCTCGACCCCGGCATGCGGCCGGTCCCCGTCGGCGTGCCCGGCGAACTGCACCTCGGCGGCGCCGGCGTGGCCCGCGGCTACCTCGGCCGGCCCGGCCTGACCGCCGGCCGGTTCGTCGCCGACCCCTTCGGCGAGCCGGGGATGCGGATGTACCGCACCGGCGACGTCGTGCGCTGGACCGCCCGCGGCGAGCTGGAGTACCTGGGCCGCGCCGACGACCAGGTGAAGATCCGCGGCTTCCGGATCGAGCCCGGCGAGGTGGAGACCGCGCTGCGGCAGCACCCCGGCGTCACCGAGGCGGTGGTGGTCGCGCGCACCGACGCCGGGCACCAGCGCCTGGTCGCCTACGTCGTCCCCGAAGCGCCCGCGGACCTGCGGGAGTTCCTCGGCGCCTCGCTGCCCGCGCACCTGGTGCCGTCGGCGTTCGTGCCCCTCGGAAAGCTGCCGCTCAACCCGAGCGGCAAGCTCGACCGCCGCGCCCTGCCCGCCCCCGACTTCACCGGCGGCGCCACCCGCGTCGCGCCGCGCACCGAAACCGAACGGCTCCTCGCGGCCATCTGGGCCGACGCCCTCGGCCTGCCCGAGGTCGGCGTCGAGGACAACTTCTTCGAACTCGGCGGCGACTCGATCCTGAGCATCCGCCTGGTGTCCGAGGCGGCCAAGGCCGGCCTGCGGATCACCACCAAGGACGTCTTCCGGCACCAGACGATCGCCGCGCTCGCCGCCGCGGCCGGGGTGGCCGCGCCGGTGGCCGAGCGGCCCGCGGCGACCGGCGAGGTGCTCGTCACCCCGATCCAGCACTGGTTCCTCGACACCGACCCGGCCGACCCGGACCACTTCGTCCAGCAGCTGAGCGTCCGGCTCGCCGAAGACGTCGACGAGGACCGGCTGCGGGCGGCGGTGAACACCGTCGCCGCCCACCACGACGCCCTGCGGCTGCGCTTCCGCAGGACGGCCGGCGGCTGGACGCAGCACCACGCCGAACCCGGCGAGGTCGACGTCTTCGGCGCGGAAATCGACATCGAGCACGGTCCGCTGGTCAGCGCGGAGCTCACCGGCACGACCCTGCGCCTGGCCGTGCACCACCTGGTGGTGGACGGCGTCTCGTGGCGGATCCTCCTGGAGGACGTCGACCACGTCTACCACGGACGCGAACCCGGCGCCCGGACGACGTCCTTCCAGGAGTGGGCGAACCGGCTCGCCGGGCACGGCTTCGACGGCGACCTCCCGTACTGGCAGGCGGTCGAGGGCGCCCAGATCCCCCAGGACACCGACGGCACCGGCCCGGTGGCGAGCACCCGCACGGTCACCACGCGCCTGGACGCCGAGCTGACCCGGGCGCTGCTGCAGGACGTCCCGGGCGCCTACCGGACGCAGGTCAACGACGTCCTCCTGACCGCGCTCGGCGGGGCCCTGCGCCGCTGGACCGGCGGCGACCGCGTCCTGATCGACCTCGAAGGCCACGGCCGCGAGGACCTGTTCGACGACGTCGACCTGTCCCGCACGGTCGGCTGGTTCACGTCGATGTTCCCGGTGGCGCTCGACGTCCCCGACGCCGGCGTCGCCACCCTGCTCAAGTCCGTCAAGGAACAGCTGCGCGCGATCCCGGCCCGCGGCCTGTCCTACGGCGTGCTGCGCCACCTCTCCGGGTCCGCTCCCGCGGTGAGGCCCCGGCTCAGCTTCAACTACCTCGGCCGCTTCGAGGCCGAGGGTGAGCTGTACCGGGGCCTCGAGCGGGACCTCGAGCTGTCCCAGAACCCGGCGGACGAGCGCGCGCACGCCGTCGACGTCGTCGCCCGGGTCAGCGAAGGCCGCCTGGAGATCACCTGGTTCTACTCGGACCGGCTCCACGACGAGGCCACCATCCGCACGGTCGCCGACGACCTCGTCCGGGGCCTGGCCGGGATCGTCGCGCACTGCACGGAACCGGGCGCGGGCGGGCGCACGCCGTCGGACTTCCCGCTGGCCGGCCTCGACCAGGCAGGAGTGGACCGGCTGGCCGGCGACGGCCGCGACGTCGAGGACATCTATCCGCTCACCCCGGCCCAGGCCGGCATGCTGTTCCACCGCCTCACCGGCGGCGGCCGGCACGCCTACCTCCAGCAGGTGACGTTCGTGATGAGCGACGTCCCCGACCCGGCGGCGCTGGGCCGCGCCTGGCAGCGGGTGGCGGACCGGACGCCGGTCCTGCGCAGCCAGGTGGTCTGGGACGGCGTCGACCAGCCGGTGCAGGTGGTGCACCGGCAGGTCGCCCTGCCGATCGAGTACCGCGACTGGACCACCGCGCCGGAAGACCCGGAAGCCGTGCTGGCCGCCGACCGCGCCGCCGGGCTCGACCTCGGGTCCGTCCCGCTGATGCGGCTGCTGCTGGCCAAGGTCTCGGCGACCGAGGTCCGCGTGGTCTGGACGTTCCACCACCTGCTGCTCGACGGCTGGAGCCTGTTCCAGGTGCTCTCGGACGTCTCGGCCGCGCACGCCGGGCGCCCGCTGCCGGCCCGCCGCCCGTTCGCCGACCACCTCCGGTGGCTGGCCGGGCAGGACCAGGCGGCGGCGGAACGGTTCTGGCGCGGGCAGCTCACCGGCCGGCCCGAGGCGGTCCGGCTGCGCACCGACCGCACCCCCGACGGCCACGCGGTCGAGTCGACGGCGTCGCTGCGGGTCGAGCTGCCCGCGGGCCCGCTGCGCAGCGCCGCGCAACGGCACGGGCTGACCCTCAACACGCTCGTCCAGGGCGCCTGGGCGGTGCTGCTGGCCCGCCACGGCGGCCGGCCGGAGGTCTGCTTCGGCACCACGGTGTCCGGACGGCCCGCCGAACTGCCCGGCGCCGACGAGATCACCGGCATGTTCATCACCACCCTGCCGGTCGTCGCCGACGTCGGCGAGCAGGCCCGCGTCGCCGACTGGCTGCGGGACCTCCAGACCGCGCAGGCCGAGGCCCGCCGGTTCGACCACCTGTCCCTGGCGCGGCTGCAGAGCTGGGGAGGCGAGTTCGACACGCTGCTGGTCTTCGAGAACTACCCGGTGACCGCGGAACTCGGCCTGCGCGACCTGCGGGGCGTGGAGACGACCAACTACCCGCTCAGCGTCGTCGCCTACCCCGGCGAGGACCGCCTGGAGCTCCTGTTCGGCTACGACCCCGAGCTCTTCGACGCCGAGACGGTCGCCGGGTTCGCCGGGCACCTGGAAACCCTGCTGGCCGAGCTCGCGACGCGGCCGGACGAGCCGGTCTCCCGGCTGCGCATGCTCACCGAGGCCGAGCAGCACGACCTGGCGCGGTGGAACGACACCGCGCAGGACCATCCGGCCGCGACCGTGCCCGAGCTGTTCGCGGCGCAGGTCCGGCGCACGCCCGACGCGATCGCCGTGACCGGCGAGGAAACCCTGACCTACGCGGAACTGGACGCGCGGGCGAACCGGCTGGCCCGCCGGCTGCTCGACCTCGGGGCGCGGCGGGACGACCTGGTCGCGCTGCTGCTCGGCCGCTCGGCCGACGTCGTCGTGGCCGAACTGGCGGTGCTCAAGGCCGGTGGCGCGTACCTGCCGCTGGACGCCCGCGCGCCCCGCGAGCGGCTGACGGCGCTGCTCGAGGGCGTGCGCGTGCTGGTGACCGACGACGCCGGCCGTACGCTCGCCGAGAGCGTCCACAATGGACACACCGTGTCGTTCGGCGACCTCGGCGACGGCCCGGCCGAGGCCCCCGACGTGCTGGTGCGGCCCGCGAACCTGGCGTACGTCATGTACACGTCGGGTTCGACCGGAACGCCCAAGGGCGTGGCCGTCAGCCACCGGGACATCACCGGCCTGGCGCGTGACCGCAGCTTCGCGGGCCCGGCGCACCGGACCGTGCTCATGCACTCCCCGCTGGCGTTCGACGCCTCGACGTACGAGGTGTGGGTGCCGCTGCTCACCGGCGGCCGCGTGGTCGTCGCGCCGCCGGGGGACCTCGACGCGGACGTGCTGCGCCGGCTGATCGGCGCGCACGGCGTCACCGCGTTGTGGCTGACCGCCGGGCTGTTCCGCCTGCTGGCCCAGGAGGACCCGGCCTGCCTGGCCGGGGTGGCCGAGGTGTGGACCGGCGGCGACGTCGTCCCCGGCGAGGCGATCCGCCAGGTGCGGGCCGCCTGCCCGGGCCTGACCGTCGCCGACGGCTACGGCCCGACCGAGACGACCACCTTCGCCAGCCGGTTCGTGCTGGCGCCCGAAGACGTCGTGCCGGACGTGGTGCCGATCGGGCGGCCCCTGGACGACATGGCGGCCCACGTCCTCGACCACGGGCTGCGGCCGGTGCCGCCGGGGGCGGTCGGCGAGCTGTACCTGGCCGGCACCGGGCTGGCCCGCGGCTACCTCGGGCAGCCGGGGCTGACCGCCGAGCGGTTCCTGGCGAACCCGTTCGGCGCGCCGGGGGAGCGGATGTACCGCACCGGCGACCATGTCCGCTGGACCCGCCGCCCGCTTTCAGGGGGTCCGGGTGGCGAAGCCCCCGGCTCGGGGCGAAGCCCCGGTAAACACGGCGTGCTGGAGTTCGTCGGGCGTGCCGACGACCAGGTGAAGATCCGCGGTTTCCGCGTCGAACTCGGCGAGATCGAGACCGCCCTGACCGCGCACCCGGACGTCGCCGAGGCCGTCGTCGTCGCGGCGGAAACCGCCGGGACCAAACGGCTCGTCGCCTACGTCGTCGCGGACGGGACGCCGGACCTGCGCGAGTTCCTGCTCCGGTCGCTGCCGGACTACCTCGTGCCGGCCGTGTTCGTCCCGCTCGGCACCCTGCCGCTCAACGAAAACGGGAAGGTCGACCGCCGGGCGCTGCCCGCGCCGGACTTCGTGTCCTCGCCCGGGTACCGCGAGCCCGCCACGGACGCCGAGCGGCTGCTGGCCGGCATCTGGGCCGAGGTCCTGCGGCTGCCGCGGGTCGGTGCCGACGACAACTTCTTCGAGCTCGGCGGCGACTCGATCCTGTCCATCCAGGTCGTCTCCCGCGCCCGCCGCGCCGGGCTCGACCTGATGCCCGGCCAGGTGTTCGACCACCCGACCGTCGCCGCGCTCGCGCTGGCCGCCACCCCGGCCGCGCCCGTTGTGGCGCACGACGACCCGATGACCGGCGAGGTGCCGCTGACGCCGGTGCAGCACTGGTACCTCGACCCGCGGCCGGTGCACCCGGAGCAGTTCGCCCAGTCCGTCTCGGTGGAACTGCCCGAGCCGCCCGACCCGGCCGTGCTGCGCCGCGCGCTGCGGGACCTCCAGCGCCACCACGACGCCCTGCGCCTGCGGTTCACCGCCGACGGCCAGCACTACGCGGCCGAGGCCGTCGAGGACGTCCTCGACGCCACCATCGACCTCGAAAACGGGCCGTTGCTGCGGGCGGAGCTGTCCGGCACGACGCTGACCCTCGCCGCGCACCACCTGGTCGTCGACGGCGTGTCGTGGCGGATCCTGCTGGAGGACCTGGACACCCTGCTGGCCGGCGGCGAACTCCCGCCCCGGACGACGTCCTTCGGCGACTGGGCCCGCACGCTCGCCGGTCACGCGGCCGACGGCGGGTTCGACGACGAACTCGCCCACTGGGCGGCGATCGACGCCGACCCCGCGCTGCCGGTCGACGGGACCGGCGAGAACACCTACGGCTCGGCGGAGTCCGTGGTCGTGCGGCTGCCCGCCGACGCGACCCGGGCGGTGCTGCACGACGTGCCGGGGGCGTACCGGACGCAGGTCAACGACGTCCTGCTGGCCGCGCTCGGCCGGGTCCTGCGGGACTGGACCGGCCGCGACCGCGTGCTGGTCGACCTCGAAGGCCACGGCCGGGAGGACCTGTACCCGGGCATCGACCTCTCCCGCACGGTCGGCTGGTTCACCTCGATCTTCCCGGTCGCGCTGACCGCGGCCGGCGGCGACTGGGGTGACGCGCTCAAGGCGACGAAGGAGCAGCTCCGCGCGGTTCCGCGCCGCGGGATCGGCTACGGCGTCCTGCGCTACCTCACCGGCACCGCCCCGCGGCTCGACCCGCGGATCAGCTTCAACTACCTGGGCCGCTTCGACCACGGCGGCGGCCTCGGCGGCGCGGCGCACCCCGCGCAGACCCGGCCGCACCAGCTGGACGTCGTCGGCGCGGTCGTCGGCGACGAGCTGGAGCTGACCTGGCACTACTCGACGGGCGTGCACACCGGGGCCACCGTGCGCCGGCTGGCCGACGCCTTCCTCGAGGCGCTCGCCGGGATCGTCGGGCACTGTGCCCGGCCGGACGCCGGCGGCCGCACGCCGTCGGACTTCCCGCTGGCCCGGCTCGATCAATCCACAGTGGACCGGCTGGCCGGTGACGGCCGCGGGGTCGAGGACATCTACCCGCTCACCCCGATGCAGTCGGGCATGGTCTTCCACAGCCTCGTCGACGGCGCCGCCGGGACCTACCTCAACCAGGTGCGGCTGCGGCTGTCCGGCATCGACGACCCCGCCCGCCTCGCCCGCGCGTGGCAGCGGGTCGTCGCGGACACGCCGGTGCTGCGCAGCCGCGTCGTCTGGGACGGCCTCGACGAACCGGTGCAGGTCGTCGACCGCACCGCCGGGGTCCCGGTCGTCCACCTCGACTGGACGGACCTGGCCGGCGACGAGCGCGAACGCGAGCAGGAGCGGTTCTTGGCGGCCGACCGCGAGCGGGGCTTCGACCTGGCGGCCGCGCCGCTGATGCGGCTGGCGTTCGCCCGGCTGCCCGGCGGGGACGTGCTGGTCGTGTGGACGTTCCACCACGTGCTCCTCGACGGCTGGAGCGCCGCGCAGGTGTTCGGCGAGGTCTGCGCCCGGTACGCGGGCAGCTCCGCGCCGGGGCACCGCCCGCCGTTCCGCGAGTACCTGCGCTGGCTCGGCGACCAGGACCCCACCGCGGCCGAAATCCATTGGCGCGAGCAGCTTTCCGGGCTGCGGACGCCGACGCCGCTGCCGTACGACCGCCGCCCGGTGGAGGCGCACCGCGCGCGGTCCGCGGCCTCGGTCCACGTGTCGGTGCCCGCCGGCGGGCTGCGCGAGCTGGCGCGGCGCGCCGGTCTCACGCTCAACACGATCGTGCAGGGCGCCTGGGGGCTCGTGCTGTCCCGCCACAGCGGGGAAGCCGACGTCGTCTTCGGCACCACGGTGTCCGGGCGCCCCGCCGACCTGCCGGGCGTCGAATCGATGGTCGGGCTGTTCATCAACACCCTGCCCGCGCCGGTCACCGTCCACGACGGACAGACCGTGGCGGCGTGGCTGCGGGACCTCCAAGCGGCGCAGGCCCGCTCGCGCCAGTTCGACTTCGTGTCCTTGGCCCAGCTGCAGGGCTGGGCGGGCGGCAGCACGCTGTTCGACAGCATCCTCGTGTTCGAGAACTACCCGTTCGACGCCGACGCGCTGGCCGCGCACGGGATCGGCCTGCACGAGGAAGGCGACCTGCAGCCGACCAACTACCCGCTCAGCGTGGTCGTCACACCGGGCGAGCAGCTGTCGGTGTCGTTCGACCACGACCCGGACCTGTTCGACCGGGCCACGATCGAGCGGCTCGCCGCCCACCTCGCGCTGGCCCTCGAACGCATCGCGGCCGGCCCCGACCGGCGGGTCGGCGAGCTCGACCTGCTGACCGACGCCGACCGCGAGCTCGTCCTGCGGACGTTCAACGCCACGGCCTGCCCGGTGCCCGAGGCGACGGTGGTGAGCCGGTTCGCCGAGCAGGTCCGCCGGACGCCGGACGCCCCGGCGGTCGACGGCCTGACCTACGCCGAACTCGACACGCGCGCCGCTCGGCTCGCGTCCCGGTTGCTCGAACTCGGCGTCGGGGTCGAGGACCGCGTCGGGCTGCTGCTGGAGCGCTCTCCGGAGCTCGTCGTAGCCGAACTGGCCGTGCTCAAGGCCGGTGCCGCCTACGTTCCGGTCGACCTCCGGGCCCCGGCGAGCCGGATGCGCCTCGTCCTGGCCGAGGCGGGTGTCTCCGTGGTCATCGCCGGGGAGTCCTATCAGGACGTCCACAATGGACCGGTGGTCGGGGTGGACGAGACCGGGCCGGAGGGCGGGCCGGATGTCGCCGTCCAGCCGGGAAACCTGGCGTACGTGATGTACACGTCCGGGTCGACGGGCCAGCCGAAGGGCGTGGCGGTGACCCACCGCGACATCGTCGGGCTGGCCTCGGACCGCTCGTTCGCGGGCGAAGCGCACCGGACCGTGCTGCTGCACTCGCCGCAGGCGTTCGACGCCTCGACGTACGAAGTGTGGGTGCCGCTGCTCAACGGCGGCCGAGTGGTCGTCGCCCCGCCCGGCGACGTCGACGCCGAGGTGCTGCGGGACGTCGTCACGCGGCAGGGCGTCACCGCGCTGTGGCTGACCGCCGGCCTGTTCCGCCTGCTGGCGCAGGAGGATCCCGCGTGCCTGCGCGGGGCCGGCGAGGTGTGGACCGGCGGCGACGTCGTCCCGGCCGCCGCCGTCCGCCAGGTGCGGGCCGCCTGCCCCGGGCTGACCGTCGTCGACGGCTACGGCCCCACCGAGACGACCACCTTCGCCAGCCGGTACTTCCTGGCGCCCGAAGCCGCCGTGCCGGACGCGATGCCGATCGGGCAGCCCCTGGACAACATGGCCACCTACGTCCTGGACGAAGGGCTGCGGCCGGTCCCGCCGGGCGTGACCGGCGAGCTGTTCATCGCCGGGACCGGCGTGTCCCGCGGCTACCTCGGCCGGCCGGGCCTGACCGCGGAACGGTTCGTGGCCGACCCGTTCGGCGCGCCGGGGGAGCGGATGTACCGCACCGGTGACGTCGTCCGCTGGACCGGCGACGGCGTGCTGGAGTTCGTCGGCCGCGCCGACGACCAGGTCAAGATCCGCGGCTTCCGGATCGAGCTGGGCGAGATCGAGACCGCACTGGCCGCCCACCCGGACGTCACCGAGGCCGTCGTCATCGCCCGCGACCGGCGGCTGGTCGCCTACGTCGTCACCACCGGGAAGCCGGACCTGCGCGCGTGGCTGCAGCAGGACCTGCCCGACTACATGGTGCCGTCGGCCTTCGTGACGCTCGACGCGCTTCCGTTGAGCGCCAACGGGAAGGTCGACCGCAGGGCGCTCCCGGAACCCGCCGCGGCGCCGATGGCCGGGTACGTGCCGCCGCGCACGGAGACCGAACGCGTGCTCGCCGAGGTCTGGGCCGAGGTGCTCGGCGTGCCCGGCGTCGGGGTCGAGGACAACTTCTTCGAGCTCGGCGGGGATTCGATCCTGTCCATCCAGGTCGTGTCCCGGGCCCGGCGCCACGGCCTCGCGCTCACCCCGCGGGACCTGTTCGCCCACCAGACCGTCGCCGCGCTGGCCGTCGCGGCCGGCTCGGCCGCGGTCACCGTGGCCGAGCAGGGGCCGGTCACCGGTCCCGCCGCGCTGACGCCGATCCAGCACTGGTTCTTCGCCGGTGACTTCGGCGACCCGGACGGGTTCACGCAGTCGGTGCGGATCGAGCGGGGTGAACCGTTCGACGCCGAAGCCCTGCGCGCCGCGCTGGTCACCCTGACCGGGCACCACGACGCCCTGCGGATGCGGTTCACCGGCGGCGGCCAGGAGAACGCCGCCGTCGAACCGGCCGAGCTCTTCGGTGCGGCCATCGACGTGACCCACGGGCCGCTGCTCACCGCCGAACTCCTCGAGCCCGCGGTCCTGCGGCTGACGGTCCACCACCTCGTCGTCGACGGCGTCTCGTGGCGGATCCTGCTGGAGGACCTGGAAACCGCCTACCGCGGCGGCCCGCTGCCGCCGAAGACGACGGCGTTCCGAGACTGGGCCAACCGGCTCGCCGCGCACGCCGGGGCAGGCGGGTTCGACGACGAACTGCCGTACTGGCGCGAAGCCCTCGCCGTCGACGCGACCCTGCCGGTCGACGGGAACGCGGCCGGGGAAGGCACCGGCACGGTCACCACGCGGCTCGATCCCGAGCTGACCCGGGCGCTGCTCCAGGACGTCCCCGGCGCCTACCGGACGCAGGTCAACGACGTGCTGCTGGCCGCGCTGGGCCGGGTGCTGGCCCGCTGGACCGGCCGCGACGGCGTGCTGGTCGACCTGGAGGGCCACGGCCGCGAGGACCTGTTCGACGACGTCGACCTGTCCCGCACGGTCGGCTGGTTCACCTCGCTGTACCCGGTCGCGCTGCGGATCGGCGGCGACTGGGGTGCCCTGCTCAAGTCGGTGAAGGAACAGCTGCGCGCGGTGCCCCGCCGGGGCGTCGGCTACGGCGCCCTGCGGTACCTGACCGGGACCGCGCCCGCGCTCGCGCCGCAGATCAGCTTCAACTACCTGGGCCGGCTCGACGGCGCGGCCGGCAGCCTGGACTCGGCGGTCGGCGAGGGCGCCGGCCGGGCGCACCTGCTCGACGTCGTCGGCCGGGTGGACCGGGATGCCCTGGAACTGACCTGGTCCTACTACCGCGACACGCACACCGGCGCCACGGTCGAAAAGCTGGCCGCGGACCTGGTGGCCGCCCTGCGCGAAGCCGTCGCGCACTGCGCGGAGCCGGGCGCGGGCGGCCGCACCCCGAGCGACTTCCCGCTGGCCGGGCTGGACCAGCGGCAGGTCGACCGGATCGCCGGCGACGGCCGCGCGGTCACCGACGTCCACCCGCTGACCCCGATGCAGGCCGGCATGGTCTTCCACGGCCTGTCCCAGGAGGCCCAGGGCGTCTACTTCGAACAGGTCACCGCCGTCCTGGACGGCGTCGCCGAGCCGCGGCTGCTGGCCGAAGCCTGGCAGCACGTGGTCGACCGGACGCCGGTGCTGCGCGGCAGCGTCGTGTGGGAGGACGTCCCCGAGCCGCTGCTGGTGGTCCACCGCGAGGCGCGGGTGCCGGTCACCGAGCTCGACTGGCGGCACCGCGACCGCGAAGAGGCCCTGCGCGAGCTGCTCGCCCGCGACCGCGACGTGCCGTTCGACCTGACGGCCGCGCCGCTGCTGCGGGTCACCCTCGCCCGCCTGCCGGGCGAGGCCGTCCAGCTGCTCTGGACCTTCCACCACGTCCTGCTGGACGGCTGGAGCGTCTTCCAGGTGCTTTCCGACGTCTGCACCGCGTACGCGGCCCTGCGCGACGGCTCCGCACCCGCGCTGCCGCACCGCCGTCCGTTCGCCGACTACGTCACCTGGCTGCGCCACCAGAGCGCCGAGGGCGCCGAGGAGTACTGGCGCCGCGAACTCGGCGACGTCACCGAGCCGACACCGCTGCCCTACGACCGGATCCCGGCCGGGGCGCACGATTCGAGCTCGTCGACGTGGGTCAGCCGCGACCTCGGCGAGGCGGCGACCGGCCGGCTGGCCGCGTTCGCCCGCCGCGAGCGGCTCACCCTCAACGCCGTCGTGCAGGGCGCCTGGGCGCTGCTGCTGGCCCGGCACAGCGGCGAGACCGACGTCTGCTTCGGCGCCACCGTCTCCGGCCGCCCGGCCGGGCTGGCCGGCGTCGACGACATCACCGGCATCTTCATCAACACCCTGCCGGTGCGGGTCACCGCCGACCCGGCGGCCCCGGTCGCCGGCTGGCTGCGCGACCTGCAGGCCGCGCAGGCGGAATCGCGCCGGTTCGAGCACGTCCCGCTGACCGCGGTGCAGGCGTGGAGCGGGGTCGGCGGCGGCCGGAACCTGTTCGACAGCCTCGTCGTGTTCGAGAACTACCCGGTGACCGCCGATGACGTCGCTTCACACGGCGTGCGGCTGCGCGACCTGCAGGCGATGGAGACGACCAACTACCCGCTCAGCGTCGTGGCCGCCCCCGGCCCGCGTCTGTCGCTCGGCCTGGGCTACGACCCGGCGCTGTTCGACGAGCCGACGATCGAGCGGCTGGCCGGGCAGCTCGAACACCTCCTCGACGAGATCGCCGGGGACCCGGCCCGGCCGCTGCGGGCCATCGACGTCCTCACCGCCGCCGAACGCGACCGGGTCCTGGTGGCGTTCAACGACACGCGGCACGAGGTCCCGCCGGTCACCCTCACCGAGCTGATCGAGGCCCAGGCGGCCCGCACCCCCGACGCCGTCGCCGTCGTCTCGCGCGAAGAACAGCTCACCTTCGCCGAGCTCGACACGCGCGCCGACCGGCTGGCCCGGCTGCTGGCCGCCCGCGGGGCCGGGCCGGAGCGGATCGTCGCGCTCGCCCTGCCGCGGTCGGTGGAGATCGTCGTGGCGCAGCTGGCCGTGCTGAAGACCGGCGCCGCCTACCTGCCGGTCGACCCGGACTACCCGGCCGAGCGGATCGCCTTCATGCTCGCCGACGCGAAACCCGTCGTCGTGGTGACGAAACCGGGAACGCCGCTGCCGGTGGCCGACGTGCTCGTCCTCGACGGCTCGGAGGCCCGCGGCCCGGCCGGTCCGCTCGGCCGCACGGTGGCCCTGACCGCGCCCGCGTACGTCATCTACACCTCGGGCTCGACCGGCACGCCCAAGGGCGTCGTCGTCACCCACGCCGGCCTGGCGAGCTTCGCGAGCGCCGAGATCGCCCACTTCGACGTCCGGCCGGGCGACCGCGTGCTGCAGTTCTCTTCGCCGAGTTTCGACGCTTCGGTGCTGGAGCTGTGCATGTCGCTGCCGGCGGGGGCCGCGCTGGTCGTGCCGCCGCCCGGGCCGCTGCTCGGCGAGCACCTGGCCGCCGTGCTGCGCGACGAACGCGTCACGCACGCGCTGGTCCCGCCGGTGGCGATGGCGAGCGTGCCGGACGTCGAGCTGCCCGCGTTCCGCACGCTGGTGGTCGGCGGCGAGGCGTGCCCGGCCGACCTGGTGGCCCGCTGGGCGCCGGGCCGCCGGATGATCAACGCCTACGGGCCCACCGAAACCACCGTCGTGGCCACCTGGAGCGACCCGCTCGAACCCGGGGTCACGCCGCCGATCGGCCGCCCGATCCGCAACACCCGCGCCCGCGTCCTCGACAGCGCCCTGCGGCCGGTGCCGATCGGCGTCGCGGGGGAGCTGTACGTCTCCGGGGCCGGGCTCGCCCGCGGCTACCTCGACCGGCCGGGGCTGACCGCCACCCGGTTCCTCGCCGACCCGTTCGGGGCGCCGGGGGAGCGGATGTACCGCACCGGCGACCTGGTGCGGTGGACGGCCGACGGCACCCTGGACTTCCTCGGCCGCGCCGACGACCAGGTCAAGATCCGCGGGTTCCGGATCGAGCCCGGCGAGATCGTGGCGGTGCTGCGCAAGCACCCGGGAATCCGCGACGCCGCCGTCGTGGCCGCCGACCAGCGGCTGATCGCCTACGTGGTGGCCGATCCGGGTGCCGAGACCGGGCTGCGGGAGCACGTCGCCGCGACCCTGCCCGCCCACTTCGTACCCGCCGCGTTCGTCCGGCTCGACGCGCTCCCGTTGACCGCCAACGGAAAGCTCGACCGGCGGGCGCTGCCGGCGCCGGCCGCGCCGGCCGAAAGCGCGGAGTACGCGGCCCCGGAAACCGAGACCGAAGAGGTGCTCGCCGCGATCTGGGCCGAGGCACTCGGCCTCGACCGGGTCGGCGTCGAGGACAACTTCTACGCCCTCGGCGGCGATTCGCTGCGCAGCCTGCGGATCACCTCGATGACGAAGTCCGCCTTCGACGTCGAGCTCACGCCGAAGGACGTGCTCACCGCCGGCACGGTGCTGGCGCTGGCCGAGCTCGTCGAAGAACGGGTGCTGGCCGACCTCGAGCGGCTCGCCGCCGGCCACGAGAACTGACCGAAAACCCCTTACAGGAAAGGTGAAACCGATGCAGGACGACGCCGAGTTCCAGGTACTGGTCAACGACGAGGGCCAGTACTCGCTGTGGCCGGTGGCGAACGAGGTACCCGCGGGCTGGCGCGCCGACGGCTTCCGCGGCGGCCGGCAGGAGTGCATGGACCACGTCGACGAGGTCTGGACCGACATGCGGCCGCTGAGCCTGCAGCGGCAGATGGCCGCCGACGCCGAGCCCGCCGCGGCTCGTCGTGAGTGAGAAGGCGGGTTAGAACTCGCCTTTTCACTCACGACCGGCTGCGGCAGGTGCCGTGGCCTCGACCCGACGCGGAAGGTCTCCACCCCATGCCCACTCCCACCACGCTCACCCAGTCCACCCTGCGGGTTCCCATACCCGCGGCCGACGGGCGGTTGCAGCGGCTGCTCGCCGGCCTGGTCCACCAGCACGGCGTACCGGCCGCCCAGCTGGTCGTCACCGACGGCGGCCGGACGGACTCCGTCACCGCCGGTGAGATCACCGCCGCCGCGAAGGTCCCGGCCGGCTCCATCACCAAGGCGTTCACCGCGGCCGTGGCGATGCTGCTCGTCGCCGACGGCGACCTCGACCCGGACGACCCGCTCGGCGAGCACCTGGACGGCCTCGGCCCGCAGGTCGGCAGACCGACCGTGGCGCAGGTGCTCAGCCACACCGGCGGGCTGCCGGCCGCGCTCGGCGCCGCCGCCGACGGCGGGTCGGCCCGCCGCTACCTGCGGGCGTGCCGCGACGCCGGGCTCGTCCAGCCGCCCGGCGTGGGCTTTTCGTACTCCAACGTCGGGTACGTGCTGACCGGGTACGTGGTCGAGGCCATCACCGGGATGAGCTGGTGGGAGGCGGTGGAGACGCTGCTGCTCGACGAGCTCGGCATCGACGCCGCGTTCGTCGTGGAGCCGGGAGCGCGGCGCCGGGCCGGCGCGCACGTCAGCGGGCACGCTGTGCACGCGGCGACCGGCCGCGCCCGGCCGGTCGCGCAAACCCTCACGGCCGCCGAAGCCGCGGCCGGGGCGCTCGCGCTGAGCGCCGAGGACCTGGCCGCGTTCGGGAGCATGTTCTGCGGCGGCGACGGCCCGCTGCCGGCGGACCTGGCCGAGCGCATGGGCCGCCCGGTCCCGGGCGCGGAACCGTTCGGCCTGGCCGACAGCTGGGGGCTCGGGCTCGCGGGCTACCGCGGCGCGGACGCGGACTGGACCGGCCACGACGGCACCGCGGACGGCACGTCCTGCCACCTGCGGATCGACGCCGGGCACGGCCGGGTCGTCGCGCTGACCACCACCGGGAACACGGGTGCGGCCCTGTGGACGGACCTGGTCGCGGCGCTGCGCGCCGAGGGCCTGCCGGTGGGGGACTACGAACTGCCGAGCGGCCTCGACCGGGCCGCGCGCCCGGCCGCCGACCTGACGGGGCACTACACCAACGGCGACCTGGAGTACCAGGTGGACGTGCGCGCGGACGGCGGCGCGGTCCTCGTCGTCGACGGCGAGGTGTACCCGGAGCTGGCGTTGCTGCGCGACGGCTCGTTCTCGGTCCGCGAGCCGGCCACCGGCCGCCGGATCATCGGCGGCCGGTTCCTGACCGACCCGGCCACCGGAACGGTCAGCGCGATGCAGGCCGGCGGCCGCGTCGCCCGGCGCCGCCGCCGCGCCTCCTGACCCCTGCCGCCGCACCTCGTCGTGAGTGGCGAGGCGAGTTCTAACGCGCCTTACCACTCACGACCCCCGGACCACCCGACTGCGCTTGTGAGGAAACGAAAGCGATGACCACCTCGAGGAAGAGCCGCATCGACGCGCTGCCCGCGGAGCTGCGGGAGACGCTCAAGCGCCGGCTGGCCGGGCGGGCGGAGCGGTCCGACGTCATCGGCCGGGCGCCGCGGGAGACCGCCCTGCCGCTGTCGTTCGCCCAGCAGCGGCTGTGGTTCCTCGACGAGTTCCGGCCCGGGGACGCCGAATACAACAGCGCCGTCGCGCTGCGGCTGACCGGGCCGCTCGACCCGGGCGCCCTCACCGGCGCGGTGCGAACCCTGGTGGCCCGGCACGAATCGCTGCGCACGACCATCGACGACGCCGGCGGCACCCCGGTGCAGGTCGTCCACGCCGAGCCGGAGATCCCGGTGCGGACCGTCGACCTCACCACCGATCCCGCGCTGCGGCCCGCCGACCTCGACGAAGTGCTCGGGACCGAGTACAGCCGGTCGTTCGACCTCCGCCGCGGGCCGCTGGTGCGGGTGCTGCTCGTGCGGGTGGCCGCCGAGCACCACGTCCTGCTGGTCACCGCCCACCACATCGTCACCGACGGCGAATCGATGGGCATCCTCGTCGGCGAACTCGGCACGCTCTACGCGGCCGCCGTCCGCGGTGAGCCCGCGGACCTGCCCGAACCCGCCGTCCAGTACGCCGACTTCGCCGTGTGGCAACGGAACCGCCTGGCCGGCCCCGCCCTCGACCGGCACCTCGCCTACTGGACGACGCAGCTCGCCGGCGTCGAACCGCTCGACCTGCCGTCCGACCGGCCGCGGCCCGCCGTGCGCACGACCGCCGGAGCCGTCCACCACTTCCGCGTCCCGGCCGGGGCGGCCACCGCGCTGGCCGAGCTGGCCCGGGCCCACGACACCACGCTGTACACCGTCCTGGTCGCGGCCTGCCAGGTCCTCTTCGCCCGCTACACCGGCCGCACCGACATCGCCGTGGGCACCGTGGTGTCCGGCCGGAACCGGCCCGAGCTGCAGCGGACGGTCGGGTTCTTCGTCGACACCGTCGTCATCCGGTCCACTGTGGACATGTCGGCCCCGTTCGGCGCGCTGCTCGACGCCGTCCGCACGACGGTCCTGGAGTCGTTCGAGCACGCCGAAGCGCCGTTCGAAAAGCTCGTCGAAGCACTGCGGCTCGAGCGCGATCCCAGCCGCACCCCGCTGTTCGACGCGATGGTGCTGCTGCACGGGAGCCAGGGCGGGCCGGTGGACTTCGCCGGGTTGACGGCCGAGCCGGTCGAGGTGGCCCGCCGCGCCGCGAACTTCGACCTCACCGTCGAGTTCCAGCCGTCCGCCGACGCGCTCGAAGGCTCGCTGGAGTACAACACCGACCTGTTCGACGAACGGACCGCCGTCGCGCTGGGCGAGCACCTCACCGTGCTGCTCACCGCGATCGCCGCCGACGCGCGGCGTCCGGCCGGGGAACTGCCGCTGCTCACCGCCGTCGAGGAAACCCGGCTGCTCACCGAGTGGAACGACACCGCGCTGGACGTCCCGCAGGCGACCGTCGTCGAGCTGTTCGAATCGCAGGCCCAGCGCAGCCCGGACGAGACCGCGCTGGTGGCCGGGGACATCGCGCTCAGCTTCGCCGAGCTCAACGCGATGGCCAACCGGCTGGCCCGCCACCTCGTGACGCTGGGCGCCGGCCCCGAGCGGGTCGTGGCGCTCGCCCTCCCGCGCACCGCCGACGCGATCGTCGGCTTCCTCGCCGTGCTGAAGGCCGGTGCGGTGTACCTGCCGATCGACCCGGCCCTGCCCGCCGACCGGAAAGAGCTGCTGCTGCGGGACTCCGGTGCCGAACTGGTCCTCGGGCCGGCCGACATCGCGCAGCACGACCACGCCGCCACCGACCTCACCGACGCCGACCGCGTCGCGCCGCTGCGGCCGGACAACACCGCCTACGTCATCTACACCTCCGGGTCGACCGGCCGGCCGAAGGGCGTGGCCGTCCCGCACCGCAACCTGACGAACCTGCTCTTCAACCACCGCACCGACTTCGCCGCCCCCGGACGGCGGCTCCGGGTGGCGCTGACGGCGACCCTGTCCTTCGACACGTCCCTGGAAGGCCCGCTGCTCATGGCCGACGGCCACGAGCTGCACCTGATCGGCGAAGACGTCCGGCTCGACCCGGACGCGCTGGTCGGCTACATCGCCGAGCGCCGGATCGACTTCCTCGACCTCACCCCGACCTACCTGCGCCGGCTGGTCCCCGCCGGCCTGCTGACCGACCCGCGGCACCGGCCGAAGATCCTCATGCTCGGCGGTGAAGCCCTCGACGACACGCTCTGGCGGGAACTGGCCGGCGCGGAAGTCACGGTGGCGCACAACTTCTACGGGCCGACCGAGTACACAGTGGACGCCGTCTCGTGCCGGGTCGGCGAGTCGGCCCGGCCCGTGCTGGGCCGCCCGCTGGCCAACACCCGTGCCTACGTCCTCGACCAGGACCTGCGGCCGGTGCCCGCCGGCGTGCCCGGCGAACTCTGCCTCGCCGGCGCGCAGCTCGCCCGCGGCTACCTCGGCCGGCCGGGCCGGACCGCCGGCAGCTTCGTCGCCAACCCGTTCGGCGAGCCGGGGGAGCGGATGTACCGCACCGGCGACCGCGTCCGCTGGACGGCCGACGGGCAGCTGGAGTACCTGGGCCGCCTGGACGACCAGGTGAAGATCCGCGGGTTCCGCGTCGAGCCCGGTGAGGTCGAGGCCGCGCTGGTGCGCCTGCCCGAGGTCTCCGCGGCGGTCGTCGTGGCCAACCGGCCCGACGGCGGGCACGCCCGGCTGGTCGCCTACGTCGTCGCCACCGGCGAGGTCACGCCGGACGGCCTGCGCACGGCGCTGCGGGCCACGCTGCCCGACTACCTGGTGCCCTCGGCGTTCGTCCCGATCGACGCGATTCCGCTGACACCCCAGGGCAAAGTCGACCGCCGGGCCCTCCCGGCGCCCGACGCACCGGCCGACGGCGGCCAGACGTACGTGCCCGCCCGGACCGCCGTCGAACACCAGCTGGTCGCCATCTGGTCCGAGGTGCTCGGCAACGACCGCGTCGGCGTCGAGGACAACTTCTTCGGCCTCGGCGGCGACTCGATCCTCAGCATCCAGGTCGTCGCCCAGGCGCGGCAGGCCGGCCTGCGGCTCACCTCGCGCGACATCTTCCTGCACCAGACCATCGCCGGGCTGGCGACCGCGGTGCAGGCCACCACGGCGCTCGCCCCGGCCGCGGCGGCCCCGGTCGCCGGGCCGGCCCCGCTCACCCCGATCCAGCAGTGGTTCTTCGCCACGCACGGGCCCCTGGCCCACTTCACCATGTCGCAGCTGCTGGAGCTGCCCGCCGACGTCGACCCGCAGGCCCTGCGGACCGCGCTCGACGCCGTCGTCGCCCACCACGAGGCCCTCCGGACCCGGTTCTTCACCGTCGACGGCCAGTGGCGGCAGGAGGTCACCCCGGCGCCGCCCACCGGGATCCTGCGGATCCGGGACCTGGCCACGCTCGGCGACGCCGGGCAGCGCGCGGGCATCGAGGCCGCCGCCGCGCAGGTGCGCGCCGGCCTCGACCTCGCCACCGGCACCCTGGTCGGCGCGGCGCTGCTCGCCCGCGGCACCCGGCCGCCGCTGCTGTTCCTGGCCGTGCACCACCTGGTGGCCGACGGCGTGACGCTGCGGCTGCTGCTCGGCGACCTCGAAACCGCCTACGGCCAGGTCGCCGCCGGGGCGCCGGTCCGGCTCGCGGCCACCGCCACGCCGTTCACCCAGTGGGCGCACCTGCTGGAGCAGCACGTCCGGGCCGGCGGGTTCGACGACGACCTCGGGCACTGGACGCGGGTCGCGCGGCGGGTCCCGGCGGCGCTGCCGTCCGACCACGCGGGTGCGGGCACCACCGGCTCGACCCGCACGCTGACCGTGACCCTCGACGCCGACGCCACCGGCGCGCTGCTGCACCAGGTGCCCGCGACCTACCGGACCCAGGTCAACGACGTGCTGCTGAGCGCCCTCGGCCGCGCCCTGGCCGACCGCACCCACGAAGACGGCGTCCTCATCGCCCTGGAGGGCCACGGCCGCGAAGACGTCCTCGACGGCGTCGACCTGTCCCGCACGGTCGGCTGGTTCACCACGCAGTTCCCGGTGGCCCTGGACCTGCCGGAGCCGGGGGACTGGGGTGCCACGCTCAAGGCGGTCAAGGAACAGCTGCGCGCGGTTCCCCGCCGCGGCCTGAGCTACGAGGCGCTGCGCTACCTCGGCGGCCCCGGCGCGCCGGGGCACGCCCTGCAGGCGTTCCCGCTGCCGCAGATCTGCTTCAACTACCACGGCCGCTGGGACGCCCAGGCCGGTGCCGACGGCCTGTTCCGCGGCCGGCACGACAGCCCCGGCCAGGACATCGCCCCCGAGGAGGCGAGCACCTACCAGCTGGACGTGACCGGGGTCGTCGAGTCCGGCGAGCTGTCGCTGACGTGGTCCTATTCGGACCAGGTCAACGACGAAGCCACCGTCCGGGACCTGGCCGAGGCGATGCTCACCGGCCTGCGCGAGATCGTCGCCCACTGCGCGCAGCCCGGCAGCGGCGGCCGCACGCCGTCGGACTTCCCGCTGGCCCGCCTCGATCAGTCGACAGTGGACCGCCTGGCCGGCGACGGCCGGGACGTCGACGACATCTACCCGCTGACCCCGCTGCAGGCGGGCATGCTCTTCCACAGCCTCTTGGACCCCACCGCCGACGCCTACGTCGACCAGGCCCGGATGCTCCTGGACGGCGTCCGCGACCCCGACGCCTTCGCCCAGGCCTGGCAGCAGGTCGCCGACCGCACCCCGGTCCTGCGCACCCAGCTGGTCTGGGACGGCGTCGAGGAACCCCTGCAGGTCGTGCGGCGCCGGGCCGTCGTGCCGGTCACCCGGCACGACTGGCGCGGGCTGTCCGAAGCCGAGCAGGCCGGACAGCTGGAGCGGCTCTCGGCCGAGGACGCCGCCACCGGGCTCGACCTCACCACCGCGCCGCTGATGCGGCTGGGCATCGTCGCGCTGACCCACGACCGGGTGCTGCTGATGTGGACGTCCCACCACATCGTGCTCGACGGCTGGAGCCTCGCCCAGATCTTCACCGAGGTGTGCGAGCAGTACGCCGCGATCACCGAGCACCGGATCCCGCGCGTGCCCGCGCACCGGCCGTTCCGCGACTACCTCGGCTGGCTCGCCGCCCAGGACGTCACCGCCGCCGAAGACCACTGGCGCACGGTGCTGTCCGGGTTCGCCGCCCCGACCCCGCTGCCGGGGGACCGGTCCCCGGCCCAGGCCCACCGGACCCGTTCCTCGCGCACGGTCCGGACGTCACTGTCCACGGAGGACACTTCCCGGCTGCGGGACGTGGCCCGGCGCCACGGCCTGACCGTCAACACACTCGTGCAGGGCGCGTGGGCGCTGCTGCTGGCCCACTCCAGCGGCGAGGCCGACGTCGTGTTCGGGACCACCGTCTCCGGCCGGCCCGACGACCTGCCCGGCGTCGAGAACATGATCGGGATGTTCATCAACACCGTCCCGACGCGCACGCGGATCGACAGTGGCGACGCGCTGCTGCCGTGGCTGCAGCGGCTGCAGGACGAGCAGAACCAGGCCCGCCGCTACGACTTCCTCGCCCTCGGGAAACTGCGCGCCCTGAGCGACGTCCCGGCGGGGGAGAACCTGTTCGACAGCATGGTCGCGTTCGAGAACTACCCCTTCGACGAGAACGCCGCCGCGCAGGCGGGCGTCACCCTGCGGGAGGTGACCGCGCTCGACGCCACGACGTTCCCGGTCACCCTGCGCGCCTACGTCGACCGGCAGCTGGGCTTCGAACTCGCCACCGACCCGGCCTTGTTCGACGACGACACCGCGGCCGCGCTGGCCGCCCGGCTGGAGACCCTGCTGCTGGGGATGGCCGAGGACCCGGACCGCCCGATCGCGCGGCTGCCGTGGCTGTCGGCCGCCGACCGCGCCCGGCTCACGGACGAGCCGCTCCCGTCGCTGCCCGCGCCGACCCTCACCGAGCTGTTCGCCGCCCAGGTCGCCGCCCGCCCGGACGCGGTCGCGCTCACCGGCGACGGCACCCGGCTCACCTACGCCGAGCTCAACGCGCGGGCGAACCGCCTGGCGCACCGGCTGATCGCGCTCGGCGCCGGCCCGGAACGGTTCGTCGCGCTGCGCCTGCCGCGCTCGGCGGCGCAGGTCGTCGCGATCCTCGCCGTGCTCAAGGCCGGGGCCGCCTACCTGCCGATCGACCCGGCGACGCCCGCGGAACGCGTCGAGCGGATGCTCGCCGACACCGCCCCGGTCGCCGTCCTCGCCCCCGGAGACGTCGACGTCGAGACCGGCCCGGACACCGACCCGCCGCCGCGCTGCACGCCGGAGCACCCCGCCTACGTCATCTACACCTCCGGCTCGACCGGGCTGCCCAAGGGCGTGGTGATCCCGCACCGCAACGTCACCCGCCTGTTCGCCGCGACCGACGCCCGGTTCGGGTTCGGCGCCGACGACGTCTGGACGCTGTTCCACTCCTACGCGTTCGACTTCTCGGTGTGGGAGATCTGGGGGCCGCTGCTGCACGGCGGCCGGCTCGTCGTCGTGCCGCACGCGGTGTCCCGGTCGCCGCGGGAGTTCCTGCACCTGCTGGCCGACGAGGGCGTCACCGTGCTCAACCAGACGCCGTCGGCGTTCTACCAGCTCATCCGGGCCGACGAAGACGATCCCGGCGCCCGGCTCGCGCTGCGGTACGTGATCTTCGGCGGCGAGGCCCTGGACACGCGCCGGCTGGCCGGCTGGTTCGCCCGCCACGGCGACCGCGCGCCGCGGCTGGTGAACATGTACGGCATCACCGAGACCACCGTGCACGTCACCCACCACGACCTCACGTCCGACAGGGACACTCCGGGAGTCGTCGGCACCGTGCTGCCCGACCTGGCCGGGTACGTCCTCGACACGGACCTGAACCCGGTCCCGGCCGGGGTGCCCGGCGAGCTCTACGTGGCCGGCGACGGCCTCGCCCGCGGCTACCTCGGCCGGCCGGGGCTGACCGCCGCCCGGTTCGTCGCCGACCCGTCCGGCGCGCTCGGCTCCCGCATGTACCGGTCCGGCGACCGCGTGTCCCGCACCCGCGACGGCGCCCTGCGCTACCACGGCCGCGCCGACCAGCAGGTCAAGATCCGCGGTTTCCGGATCGAACCGGGCGAGATCGAGGCCACCCTGCTCACCCTGCCGGAGGTCGGTTCGGCGGCGGTGCTGGCCCGTGAGGACGAACCCGGCCGCAAGCGGCTGGTCGCCTACGTCGTCCCCGCGACGCCGGACACCCCGCCCGGCACGGCCCGGCTGCGCGAGCACCTGGCCCGGACCCTGCCGGACTACATGGTGCCCTCGGCGTTCGTGCTGCTCGGCGAACTCCCGTTGACCCGCAACGGGAAACTCGACCAGCGGGCCCTGCCGGCGCCCGCCGCGACCGGCCCGGAAAGCGCCGGGTTCGTCGAACCGCGCACCGGGACCGAACGCACGGTCGCGGCCGTCCTGGCCGCCACGCTCGGCCTGGAGCGCGCCGGCGCCGGGGACAACTTCTTCGAGCTGGGCGGCGATTCCATCCTCAGCATCCGGTTCAGCTCCGCGCTGCGCGAAGCCTTCGGCGTCGAGGTGTCCCCGCGGACGGTGTTCGACCACCCGACGGTCGAAGCCCTGGCGGCGGCCCTGCCCGCCGCGTCCGCGGCCCCGGTGACCGCGGCGATCACGCCGGTGGACCGCGACGGCGAGCTGCCGCTGTCGTTCGCCCAGCAGCGCCTGTGGTTCCTCGACGACTTCGCCCCCGGCAGCACCGACCACGTCACGGTGTTCGGCGTGCGGCTGCACGGCGAACTGCGCCCGGACGCGCTCGCCCGCGCCCTCACCACGCTGATCGCCCGGCACGAGTCGTTGCGCACCACGTTCCCGGCCACCGACGGACGGCCCCGCCAGGAGGTGGGGGAGCCGTGGCAGCTCGCGCTGCCGGTCACCGAGGTCGCCGGCGAGGAGGACCTGCGGCGGCTGCTGGCCGAGGACCTCGCGCGGCCGTTCGACCTCGCCCGCGGCCCGCTGCTGCGCGCCCGGCTCGTCCGCCTGGCCCCGGCCGAGCACGTCCTCGTCCTGGCCCTGCACCACAGCATCACCGACGGCTGGTCGATGGGTGTCCTGGTCGGCGAGCTGGCCACCCGCTACGGCGACGAGCGGGCCGAGCTGCCGCCGTTGCCCGTCCAGTACGCGGACTTCGCCGCGTGGCAGCGCGAACGCCTCACCGGCGACTTCCTCGACGGGCAGCTCGGCTTCTGGCGCCACGAGCTCAACGGCCTCCGCCCGCTGGACCTGCCGACCGACCGCCCGCGCCCGGCGACCCGGACGTCGAACGGCGCCGAGCTCGAGTTCACCCTCGGCGCCGAGGCCCTCGCCGGGCTGCGCCGGCTGAGCCGCGACCGGGACACCACCCTGTTCACGGCGCTGGCCGCCGCCTGCCAGCTGGTGCTGCGGCGCTGGTCCGGCCAGGACGACGTCGCCGTCGGCACGGTGACCTCCGGACGTGACCACCCGGAGGTCCAGGACCTCGTGGGCCTCTTCGTCAACACCGTCGTGCTTCGGTCCCAAGTGGACGGACAGCGCAGCTTCGGCGAGTTGCTGAGCCGCGTCCGCCGGACCGTCCTGGACGCGTTCGCGCACCAGGAGGTGCCGTTCGAGCGGATCGTCGACGAGCTCAGCCCCGACCGCGACCCCAGCCGCACCCCGCTGTTCGAGGTCCTGGTCACGCTGCAGAACGCCGGCAACCGCCTGCCCGCCCTCGCCGGGCTCACGGCGAGCGAACTGACCCTGCCGATGACCACCGCCGGGTTCGACCTCAGCGTCGAGTTCGAGGAGCGCCCGGACGGCCTGCGCGGGCTGCTGAACTACAACACCGACCTGTTCGACGCGGCCACCATGGCGCGGTTCGCCGAGCACCTCACGGTCCTGCTCACCGCCGTCGTCGCCGACCCGGACCGGGCCGTCGACACGCTGCCGCTGCCCGCGGCCGAACACGACCTCGTCGTGGAGACGTGGAACGCCACCGACCGGCCGGTGCCGGAGACCACGGTCGTCGAGCTGTTCGAGGCCCTGGCCGCCCGGACCCCGCACGCGACCGCCCTGGTCTGCGGCGGCACGACGCTGACCTTCGCGGAGCTGAACGCCCGGGCCAACCGGATCGCGCGGGTGCTCGTCGCCCGCGGTGCCGGGCCTGAGCGCCCGGTCGCCGTCGCCCTGCCCCGGTCCGCGGAATTCGTGGTCACCATCCTCGCCGTCCTCAAGGCGGGTGCGGTGCACCTGCCCCTGGACCCGGAGCTGCCCACCCGGCGGCGGGAAGCGCTGCTGGCCGACGCCCGGCCGGTGCTGGTGCTCACCGAACCGGTGACCGCCGACGGGCCGGACACGAACCTCACCGACGCCGACCGGCTCGCGCCGCTCACCCCCGGCCACGCCGCCTACGCGATCTACACCTCCGGCTCCACCGGCACGCCGAAGGGTGTCCTCGTCACCCACCGCGCCCTGGCCAACTTCGCCGTCGACCACGCGGCGGAGTTCACCGCCGCCGCCGGGAAGGACCGGCTGCGGGTGGCGCTGACCGCCGCGTTCACCTTCGACGCGTCCTGGGAAACCGTGCTGCTCATGCTCACCGCCGGGCACGAGCTGCACGTGATCGACGGCGACACCCGGCTCGACCCGGCCGTGCTCGCCGGCTACGTCGCCGAGCACCGGATCGACCTGGTCAACTCGACGCCGTCGTTCGTCCGGCACCTCCTGGACGCCGGGTTCGGGGACCACCGGCCGTCCGTGCTGCTGGTCGGCGGCGAAGCCGTCGGCGAGGCGCTGTGGCGCGAGCTGGGCGGCCTCGACGGCGTCACGGCGTTCAACCTCTACGGCCCCACGGAAAGCACGGTCGACGCGACCCTGTGCCGGATCGGCGAGAGCCCGCGCGAGACGATCGGCCGTCCGCTCGGGAACGTGCGGGCCCACGTCCTCGACGACCGGCTGCGCCCGGCGCCGATCGGCGTCCCCGGCGAACTGCACCTGTCCGGCGTCCAGCTGGCCCGCGGCTACCTGAACCGGCCCGGGCTGACCGCGGACCGCTTCCGCGCCAACCCCTTCGGCCCGCCCGGCAGCCGGATGTACGCCACCGGCGACCGCGTCCGCTGGACCGCCGAAGGCCGCCTGGAGTACCTCGGCCGGGTCGACGACCAGGTCAAGATCCGCGGCTTCCGGATCGAGCCCGGTGAGGTCGAGGCGGCCCTGCGCGCGCTGCCCGAGGTCGCCGACACCGTCGTCGTCGCCCGCCACGACGACGGCCACGCCCGGCTGGTCGCCTACGTCGTCCCCGCGGACGGCACGCCGGACCTGTCACGATTGCGGACGGCGTGCAAGGCGACCCTGCCCGACCACCTGGTGCCGACGGTGTTCGTTCCCCTGGAGCGGCTGCCGCTGGCCACCAGCGGCAAGGTCGACCGCCGGGCGCTGCCCGCGCCCGCCGTCCAGGCGACGCCGGCCGAGGGCCGGACCGCCCCGCGCACCGGGACCGAGCGGCTGCTCGCGCAGATCTGGGCCGACGTCCTCGGCACCGGCGAGCCGGGGGTGGACGACAACTTCTTCGCCCTCGGCGGGGATTCCATCCTCAGCATCCAGGTCGTCTCCCGGGCCCGGCGCCGCGGCCTGCGGCTGACCTCGCGGGACGTCTTCCGCCACCAGAGCATCGCCGAGCTCGCGCTCGTCGCGGGCACGGAAGCCGCGGAGCCGGAAGCCGGGTTCACCGGCGCGGCGCCGCTCACCCCGATCCAGCGGTGGTTCTTCGAGACCGGCGCCCACGACCACTTCACCATGTCCACGCTCGCCGAACTCGACCCCGGCGTGGACCTCCCGGCGCTGGAAACCGCGGTGGGCGTGGTACTGGCCCGCCACGACGCCCTGCGCACCCGGTTCACCGGCGACGGACGGCAGGATTTCCGGCCCGGCGCCGCACTTCCGGCTCTGCGGCACGTGTCCGATGCGGACGTCAGCGCGGTCGCGGCCGAAGCCCGCGCCACGCTGAGGATCGCGGACGGCCCGCTCGTCGCGCCCGTGCTGATCACCACTCCCGGACAGCCACCGCGGCTGCTGCTGGTCGTCCACCACCTGGTCATCGACGGCGTGTCCTGGCGGATCCTGTTCGAAGAGCTGGAAACCGCCTATCGTCAGGTCACCGCCGGACAGCCGGTCGACCTCGGCCCGGCGCCGGTCAGCTACCTCCGCTGGGCGGACCGCCTCGCCGGGCACAGCTTCGACGCCGAGCTGCCGTACTGGACCGGAGCACTCGACGGCGTCGACCCCACCCTGCCGGTGGACGCGGCGGGGGAGAACACCGCCGGAAGCGCCCGCACGGTCACCGTCCGCCTGGACCCCGAAACAACCGATGCCCTGCTGCGCCAGGTGCCGGAGGTCTACCGCACGCAGATCAACGACGTCCTGCTCAGCGCCCTCGGCCGGGTGCTGGCCCGCTGGACCGGCCGCGACCGCGTGCTCATCTCGCTGGAGGGCCACGGCCGCGAGGAGATCTTCGCCGACCTCGACCTCTCCCGCACGGTCGGCTGGTTCACCGCCGAGTACCCGGTCGCGCTCACCGTCCCGGCGGCCGGCGACTGGGGACCGACCCTGAAGGCCGTCAAGGAGCAGCTGCGGGCCATCCCGGGCAAGGGCCTCGGCTACGGCTCGCTGCGGCGGCACGACGACCCGGTGCCGCAGATTTCCCTGAACTACCACGGACAATGGTCCACCGGCGGCGACGCCGACGGCCTGTACCGCGGCTGGGGCGGCGACCTCGGCGACGACGTCGACCCGCGGCGGCCGCGGACCGCGCTGCTCGACGTCGTCGGCATCGTCGACGGCGGACAGCTCGAACTCGCCTGGACCTACGCCCCCGGCATCCACCGCGAAGACACCGTGCGCGGGCTCGCCGACCAGGTCCTCACGGCCCTGCGCGAGATCGTCGGGCACTGCGCCACCCCGGGGGCCGGCGGCCGCACGCCGTCGGACTTCCCGCTGGCCCGGCTGAGCGCGGCCGAACTGGACACCGTGGCCGGCGACGGCCGCGCGGTCGAGGACGTCTACCCGCTCACCCCGCTGCAGGCCGGGATGGTGTTCCACACGCTGCTCGACGACGGCTCCCCGGCCTACTTCGAGCAGGTCCGCATCCGCCTCGCCGGGGTCGCCGACCCCGCCGCGCTCGCCGCGGCCTGGCAGCGGGTCGTCGACCGGACCCCGGTGCTGCGCACCCGGCTCGTCTGGACCGGGGTCGAGGAGCCGGTCCAGGTGGTCGAGCGCACCGCGACCCTGCCGGTCACCCACCACGACTGGCGGGACCTGGGCCCGGCGGACCGCGAAACCGCCCTGGAGCAGGCCTTGGCCGCCGACCGCGCGGTCCCGTTCGACCTGACGCGGGCGCCGCTGACCCGGCTGACGATCGCCGCCCTCCCCGGCGACGAGGTCGACCTGGTGTGGACCTCCCACCACGTCCTGTTCGACGGCTGGAGCTCCGCGCAGGTCTTCGCCGAAGCCTGCGAGCAGTACGCCGCCACGAGCGCCGGCGTGCAGCCCGCCCTCGTCACCCGCCGCCCCTACCGGGACTACCTCGGCTGGCTGGCCGGACGCGACCAGGCCGCGGCGGACGCGTTCTGGCGGGACACCCTGGCCGGCTTCGAAGCCCCGACGGCGCTGCCCTACGACCGCCCGCCGGCCGAGGCCCACCAGTCGCGCTCCACCGACTCGGTCCGGACCGAGCTGGCCCCCGCCGCGACGCTGCGGCTGCGGGAGTTCGCCCGGACGCACGGCCTCACCGTGAACACGGTCGTCCAGGGCGTCTGGGCGCTGCTGCTGGCCCTGCACTCCGGCGATCGGGACGTCGTCTTCGGCACCACGGTCTCCGGGCGCCCGGCCGACCTGACCGGCGTCGAGACCATGATCGGGCTGTTCATCAACACCATCCCGACCCGCGTCCGCGTCGACGGCAGCCGGCCGGTCGCGCAGTGGCTCGGGCAGCTGCAGGCCGCCCAGAGCGAGGCCCGCGACCACGACTTCGTTTCGCTGGCCCGGCTGCGCCCCCTCAGCGACGTCGCCGCGGGGCAGAACCTGTTCGCCAGCATGGTCGTGTTCGAGAACTACCCGATCAGCGAACCCGCCACCGCGGGCGCGCCGCGGGTCGTCGAGGTCGCCTCGGCCGACGCCACGAACTTCCCGCTGTGCCTGCGGGCGTCCCTGGAGGAGAGCCTGGCCCTCGACCTCGCCTACGACCCGGCGCTGTTCGACGCCGCCACCGTCACGGCCATGACCGACCGGCTCGTGCTGCTGCTCGACGCCGTCACCGCGGACGCCGGGCGGCTCCTGGCGCGGGTGCCGTGGACCGACGCGGCCGAGCGGGCCCGGGTGCTCGCCGACGCGCACGGCCGCAGTGCCGCCGGGACGCCGTCCACCGTGCCCGTGCTGTTCGCCGACCAGGTGCGGCGGCACCCGGACGCCCCCGCCGTGCTGGCCGGCGACCGGACGCTGACCTACACCGAACTGGACGAGCGGGCGAACCACCTGGCCGGGCGGCTGGCCGGGCTCGGTGTCGCGGCCGAGGACCGGATCGGGTTGCTGCTCGAGCCGTCGGTGGACCACGTCGTCGCCGAACTGGCCGTGCTCAAGGCCGGCGCGGCCTACGTGCCCCTGGACACCCGGGCGCCGCACGAGCGGCTGCGGGCCGTGCTCGCCGAAGCCGGGGTTTCGGTCGTGGTGGCCGGCGACAGCCGGGTGCCGGCCGCCGAAGCCGTCCACAGTGGACCGGTACTGACGGTCGGCGAGCAGCGGTCGACGACCGCGCCGGAATCCCCGGTGGCACCGGAAAACCTCGCCTACGTGATGTACACGTCCGGCTCCACCGGCGTCCCCAAGGGCGTCGCCGTGCGCCACCGCGACATCACCGCTCTGGCCCAGGACGGCCGGTTCGCCGGCGGTGCCCACTCGCGGGTCCTGGCCCACTCGCCGCTGGCCTTCGACGCCTCCACCTACGAACTGTGGGTGCCGCTGCTCACCGGCGGCGCGACGGTCCTGCCCGGCGGGCCCGACCTCACGGTGGAATCCCTGCGGCGCGCGGTTTCCGCGCACGACGTCACGTCGGCGTGGCTGACCGCCGGGCTCTTCCGGCTGCTCGCGCAGGACGCCCCGGACGCCCTGCGCGGCCTGCGCGAGGTGTGGACCGGCGGCGACGTCGTCCCGCCCGCCGTGGTGCGGGCGGTCCAGGCCGCCTGCCCCGGCCTGGTCGTGGTCGACGGCTACGGCCCCACCGAAACCACCACCTTCGCCACCTCCTTCCGGATCCCCGGCGACTCCGTGCCCGAGCCGGTGCCGATCGGCCGCCCGCTCGACGGCATGCGCGCGTACGTGCTGGACGCGGACCTGCGCCCGCTGCCCGCCGGGGCGCCCGGCGAGCTGTGCCTGGCCGGTGCGGGCCTGGCCCGCGGCTACCTCGGCCGGCCCGGCCTGACCGCCGAGCGGTTCGTCGCCGACCCGTTCGGCGCACCGGGGGAGCGGATGTACCGCACCGGTGACGTCGTCCGGCGCGGCCCCGGCGGGGACCTCGTGTTCCTCGGCCGCTCCGACGACCAGGTCAAGCTGCGCGGGTTCCGGATCGAGCTCGCCGAGGTCGAGGCCGTGCTGGCCGCGCACCCGGCGGTCGCCCAGGCCGTGGCGACCGTGCACACCGACCCCTCCGGTACCCGGCGGCTGCTCGCCCACGTCGTCCTCGAACGCGCCGCGGAACCCGGCGAGCTGCGCGCGCACGCCGCGGCGGCGCTGCCCGAGTACATGGTCCCCGCCGTCGTCCTGGTGCTGCCCGAGCTTCCGTTGAACCGCAACGGAAAGGTCGACCGCCGGGCGCTGCCCGCGCCGGACGGCCCGCTGCCGTCCCGGCGGCCCTACGCCGAGCCGGCCACCCCGACCCAGCGGGCCGTCGCCGGGATCTGGCAGCGGCTGCTCGGTGTCGAACGGGTCGGCGCGCAGGACAACTTCTTCGAGCTCGGCGGCGATTCGATCCTCAGCATCCGGCTGGTTTCCCGGCTGCTGGCCGAATGCGGCGTGTCGCTGTCGCCGCGGGCGGTGTTCGCCCACCCGACGGTGTCCCGGCTCGCCGCCGCCATCGAAACGGTCGGCACCACCGACCGCGACCCGATCCCGGCGGTGCCCCGCGACGCCGAGCTGCCGCAGTCCTTCGCCCAGCAGCGGCTGTGGTTCCTCGACGAGTTCGAGCCGGGCGGCACCGAGTACGTCACCAGCTCCGCCGTGCGCCTGCGCGGCGAACTCGACGTCGACGCCCTCGCCGGGGCGTTCACCGCGCTGGTCGCCCGGCACGAACCGCTGCGCACCACGTTCGGCTCCGCCGACGGCCACGGCGTCCAGGTCGTGCACCCGCCATCGCCGGTGCCGCTGCCGGTCGTCGACGCCCGCGAGGAGGACCTCGCCGACATCCTGCGCGCGGACGGCGAACAGCCCTTCGACCTCAGCGAAGGCCCGTTGCTGCGGGCGAAGCTGATCCGGCTCGCGCCGCAGGAGCACGTGCTCACCGTGGCCGTGCACCACATCGTCACCGACGGCTGGTCGAACGGGCTCATCGCCGAAGAGGTCGGCGCGTTCTACGCGGCGGCTCTGCGCGGCGAAGCGGCCGATCTGGCACCGCTGCCGGTCCAGTACGCGGACTTCGCGGCCTGGCAACGCGGCCGGCTCGCCGAGCGCGTCCTGGCCGGCCAGACCGAGTACTGGACCGAGCGCCTGCGCGACCTCAGCCCGCTGGAGCTGCCCACGGACCGGCCCCGCCCGCCGGTGCGCACCACCCGCGGCGCGACGCACGAGCTTCTCGTCCCGGCCGCGGTGACCGCGCGGCTCGAGCAGGTGAGCCGGCAGCGCGAGACGACCCTGTTCGCCACGCTCGTCGCCGCCTGCCAGGTGCTGCTCGGCCGCTGGGCGGGCCAGGACGACGTCGCCGTCGGCACGGTCACCTCCGGCCGGGAGCGGCCCGAACTGGAGGGTCTGGTCGGGTTCTTCGTCAACACGCTGGTGCTGCGGTCTCGGGTCCGCCCGGAGGCGGCCTTCACGGCGTTCCTCGACGAGGTCGCCGCGGGCGTCCGCGAGGCGTTCGACCACCAGGACCTGCCGTTCGACCGGGTCGTCGACGCGGTCCAGCCGGGCCGCGACCCGAGCCGCACGCCGCTGTTCCAGGTGATGGTGGTGCTGCAGAACAGCCCCGGCGAGGCGGCCCACCTGCCCGGTCTGGAGACGGAGGAGCTCCCGCAGCCCGCGACGGCGGCGAACTTCGACCTCACGCTGGAGTTCCAGCCGGACGGCGGGGTGCTGCGAGCGGCCCTGACGTACAACACGGACCTGTTCGACGCCGCCACGATCGACCGCCTGGCCGCGCACCTGGGCGTCCTGCTCGCCGGTGTCGCGGCCGACCCGGAGCGGCCGGTTTCGCGGCAGCCGCTGATCGGCCCGGCCGAGCGCGACCTGGTGCTGGGCACGTGGAACGAGACGGGCCGCCCGGTCGGGCCGGAGACGCTGCCCGAGCTGGTGGCGGCCCGCGCCCGCCGGACACCGGACGCGCCGGCGGTGATCGCGGGCGAGTCCCTGACCTACGCCGAACTGCAGTCCCGCGCGTCCCGGCTGGCGCGGGTGCTCGGGGCGCGCGGCATCGGCCCGGAGCGGATCGTGGCCCTGGCGTTGCCGCGGTCGGTGGAGATCGTGGTGGCGCAGCTGGCGGTGTGGCAGGCCGGGGCGGCGTTCGTCCCGGTCGACCCGACCTACCCGGTCGAGCGCATCACGTTCATGCTGGCCGACGCCCGCCCGGCGCTGGTCCTGACCCTGGCGGACCTGGCGCCCCCGGTGCCCGACGGCGTCGAAGTGCTGACCCTGGACGACCCGGCGCTGTTCGACGGCGAGCCCGCCGAGCCGGTCGAGGTCCGGCCGGAGCACCCCGCCTACGTCATCTACACCTCCGGCTCGACCGGCCGGCCGAAGGGCGTCGTCGTCACCCACGCCGGGTTGGCCGGGTTCGCCGCCGCCGAAGCCGAGCACCTCCGGGTCGCCGAAGGCGATCGCGTGCTGGCCTACTCCTCGCCGAGCTTCGACGCGTCGATCCTGGAGCTGTGCCTGGCGTTGCCGTCGGGCGCCGCGCTCGTCGTCGTCCCGCCCGAGCCGCTGCTCGGCGAACCCCTCGCCGAGTTCCTCGCCGCCCACCGGATCACCCACACGCTGATCCCGCCCGCCGCGCTGGCCACCGTGCCGGCGGCCGACCTGCCGGACCTGCGCACGCTCGTCGTCGGCGGGGACGCCTGCTCGCCGGAGCTCGTCGACCGGTGGGCGCCGGGACGGCGGATGGTCAACGCGTACGGCCCCACCGAGTCGACCGTCGTCGCGACCTGGAGCGAACCACTGGTCCCGGGGACGCCGCCGCCGATCGGCCGGCCCATCCCGAACACCCGCGCCTACGTGCTCGACGCCGCCCTCCAGCCGGTGCCGATCGGCGTGGCGGGCGAGCTGTACGTCGCCGGGCCGAGCCTGGCCCGCGGCTACCTCGACCGGCCCGGCCTCACCGCCGACCGGTTCACCGCGAGCCCGTTCGGCGCGCCGGGGGAGCGGATGTACCGCACCGGCGACGTCGTCCGGTGGACCGCGGCCGGGCAGCTGGAGTTCACCGGCCGGGCCGACGACCAGGTCAAGGTCCGCGGATTCCGGATCGAACTCGGCGAGGTGGAGGCGGCGCTGACCCGGCACGAGCGGGTGGCCGCCGCCGTCGCCGCGGTCCAGCAGGACGCCTCGGGACACAAGCGGCTGGTCGCCTGCTTCGTCACCGCGCCGGGCACGGACCCGGTCGGCCCCGCCGACCTGCGCGAGTTCCTGAGCCGGTCGCTGCCCGGGCACCTGGTGCCCTCGGCGCTGCTGGAGCTGCCCGCGCTGCCGCTCGGCCCGAGCGGCAAGGTCGACCGCCGCGCCCTGCCCGTGGTCGCCGCCGCGGCCGAGCCCGCCACCCGCCACGTCGAGCCGGTGACCCCGGCCGAGCGGGTGCTGTGCGAGATCTGGGCCCAGGTGCTCGGCCTGGACCGGGTCGGCACCGCGGACAACTTCTTCGAGCTGGGCGGGGATTCCATCCTCAGCATGCAGGTCGTGTCCCGGGCCCGGCAGGCCGGCCTGCGGGTGTCCACAAAGGACATTTTCCTGCACCAGACCGTTGCCGCTTTGGCTCCCGAAGCCGGCGCGGTGACCGAGGAGGCGGCGGCGGACGGGCCGGTCGTCGGCGACGTGCCGCTGACCCCGATCCAGGACTGGTTCTTCGCCACCCACACCGTCAACCCGCACCACTTCAACCAGTCGATGCTCCTCGAGCTGGCCGACGGCTTCGACGCCGGCGCGCTCGAACGGGCGCTGGCGGTCGTGTGGACCCACCACGACGCCCTCCGCATGCGGTTCACCCGCACGGAAGCGGGCTGGCAGCAGCACAACGCCGACGTCGAGCCGGGACCCCGGTTGCGGCACGAGGACCTGACCGCCGTGCCGGAGGCCGACCGGGCGGGCGCGCTCGAACGGATCGCCGACGCCGTCCACGCCGGCTTCGACCTCACCGAAGGGCCGCTGCTGGCCGCCGTCCTGGTCACCGCCGATCCGGCGTGGCGGCCGCGGCTGTTCCTGGCCGCGCACCACGTCGTGGTCGACGCCGTCTCCTGGCGCATCCTGCTCGACGACCTCGACACCGCCTACCGGCAGGCCGCCCGGGACGTCCCGGTCGACCTCGGCCCGCGGACGACGTCGTTCCGGGACTGGGCGCACCGGCTGCGCGAGCACGTCCGCGCCGGCGGGTTCGACGACGAACTGGCGTACTGGACCGGCCTGCCACCGGCCGGCGAGCTGCCGGTGGACCACGACACCGCGGTCACCGGCACCGCGGAGGTCGTCGTGACGCTCGACGCCGACGACACGAACGCCCTGCTGCGCTCGGCGCCCGCGGCCTACCGCACGCGCGTCAACGACGTCCTGCTCACCGCACTGGCCTGGGCACTGGCCCGGTGGACCGGGCGCCCGGACGTGGCGATCGCGCTGGAGGGTCACGGCCGCGAGGACGTCCTCGACGGCGTCGACCTCAACCGGACGGTCGGCTGGTTCACCACGCTGTTCCCGGTCGCACTGTCCATACCGGACACCGACGGGCCGGACTGGCGGACGCTCGTCAAGTCCGTCCGCAAGCAGCTGCGGGCCGTGCCCGGCAACGGGTTCGGCTTCGGCGCCCTCCGCCACCTCGCCGGCCCCGAGGTGCGGGAGCGGCTCGCCGGAACCGATCCGCAGATCTCGTTCAACTACCTCGGCCAGTGGGACGGTGCCGGGGCCGTCACGACGGCGTCCGAGAGCCTGTACGCCGCCGTCAGCGGGTCGCTCGGCCGCGACCACGACCCGGCCGAGCACCACCCGCACCTGCTCGACCTGGTCGGCGCGGTGCAGGACGGCGAACTCGTGTTCTCCCTGATCTACCAGCCCGGCCGGCACGACCGGCGGACCGTCGAAGCGGTGGCCGGCGACTTCGCCACCGCCCTGCGGCGGATCGCCGCCGACGCCCAGGCCCCGGCCCACCGGAAGGAGCGGCGGTGACCACGCGCCTTTCGCGGAACCGGAACTACCAGCTGCTGTGGGGCAGCCAGGCGCTGTCGGAGGCCGGGTTCAGCGCGTCGATGATCGCGTTGCCGCTGCTGGTGCTGACGGTGACCGGCTCGCCGGCGCTGTCGGGGCTGGTGCTCGGCGTCGACGCGATGGCCCAGCTGGTCGCGGGGCTGCCCGCGGGCGCGCTGGCCGACCGCTGGGACCGCAAGAAGATCCTGCTCGGCTGCGAGGCGGTCTACGCGCTGGCGGTCGGCAGCCTGGCGGCGGCGATCTGGTGGGACGTCGTGGGCGTCCCCCACCTCGTCGCGGTGGCGGCGGTGATGGGCTGCTGCCGGTCGCTGTTCGGCCCGGCCGAAGGCGCGATGCTGGCCGGCGTCGTGCCCTCGGCCCAGCTGCCCACGGCGGTGGCGATGAACTCCGCGCGCGGCGCGCTCGGCCAGCTGTCGGGCACCGCGACGGGCGGGTTCCTCTACGGGCTCGGGCGAGCAGTCCCGTTCGCCTTCGACGTGCTCGTCCACCTCGTTTCGCTGGTGGCGCTGCTGTTCGTCCGGGCGCCGCGCCCCGAGGCCGCGCCGGCCGGCGGCGGGCACCTCGGCCGGGAGATGGCCGAGGGGCTGCGCTGGGTGTGGAGCGAACGGCACGTGCGCGTCACGGTGACGTGCGCGGTGAGCCTGAACTTCTTCTTCAGCGCCTACTACATCGTGATCATCGTGCTGGCCAAGGAACGCGGCGTCACCTCGGGCGAGATCGGCGTGATGGCCGCGATGCTCGGCGTCGGCGGGGTGGTGGGGTCGCTGATCGCGCCGTACCTGCAGCGGCGGCTGCGGCCCTACGTCTCGATCGTCAGCGTGTTCTGGGTGCTGACCCTGCTGACCCCGCTGGCGGCCGCCATCCACGACGGCTACCTGCTGGGCGCCCTGTTCGTCGCGATGGCCCTGCTCCCGCCGACCGCCAACACGACGATCGGCACCTACCAGCTGCTGCTCACCCCCGACCGGCTGCGCGGCCGGCTGACCAGCGTGATGGGCGTGATCGGCGGGGTGTCCGCGGCGACCGGGCCCGCCTTCGGCGGCCTGGTCGTGCAGGCGTTCCCCGGCACCGACGCCGTGCTGCTGTGCGCCGCCGGGATCGCCCTGGTGACGCTGGTCGTCACGGTCAGCCCCACCCTGCGCCGGTTCCCGCGCGCCGACACCCTCGTCCCCGCACCCGAGCCCACCACGACCGAGGAGAAAACCCCATGACAACCCAGGAATCCGGCCTCTCCTTCGCTTTCGAGGAGCTGCTGGCGCGGGCGGCCGAGCTGCGCCGACGCGGTCCGGTCCACCACGACGAGGAGCGCGGCCTGTGGCGGGTGCTCGACCACGCGTCCGTCTCGCGGGTGCTGTCCGACCCGGCGACGTTCTCGTCGGACTTCAGCGGGCTCACCCCGGTCCAGGAGGACTTCGAGACGTTCCGGAAGGGCAACTTCGTCGGGATGGACCCGCCGGACCACCGCAAGCTGCGGACCCTGGTCAGCCAGGCGTTCACCCCGCGCGTGGTGGCCGGCCTGGAACCCCGGATCCGCGTCATCGCCGGTGAACTGCTGGACGAGGTCGCCGGGCAGTCCCGCTTCGACGTGGTGGACGCGCTCGCCTACCCGCTGCCGATCATCGTCATCGCGGAGCTGCTCGGCGTCCCGGTGGCGGACCGCCCGCTGTTCACCCGCTGGGCCCAGGTGCTGTTCAGCGGCGACCAGCTGGGCGAGACGGCGGACATGGAGGACATCCAGCGCGCGCTCGACGCGATCGCGCCGACGATCCGCGAGATGAACGGCTACATCCTCGACCACATCCGCCACCACCGCGCCCACCCCGGCCCCGGCCTGACGAGCCGGCTGGTCGAGGCCGAGTTCAACGGCGAGCGGCTCGAGGACCAGGAGATCGTCGGGTTCGTGGCGCTGCTGCTGATCGCCGGGCACATCACCACGACGGCGCTGCTGGGCAACGCGGTGGTGACGTTCGACCGGAACCCGGCGATCGCGACGGCGTTGCGCGCGGCCCCGGCGGGCCTGCCGGCGGCGCTGGAGGAGGTGCTGCGGCTGCTGCCGCCGTTCCCGGAGCTGGGCCGCCGCACGACGGCGGAGGTCGAGCTGGGCGGCCACCGGATCCCCGCGAACGCGATCCTGATGGCGGACCTGGCGGCAGCCAACCGCGACCCGGCGGTGTTCGCCCGCCCGGACGCGTTCGACCCGGAGCGCACGCCGAACCCGCACCTGACGTTCGGGCACGGGATCCACTTCTGCTTCGGCGCGCCCCTGGCCCGGCTGGAGGGCCGGATCGCGTTCGAGGTGCTGTTCGAGCGGTACCGGGACCTGGCGGTGGCGACGGACGCGCCGGTGGTGTTCCAGAACCCGTCGGTGATCGTGAGTGTCCGTCACCTGCCGCTGGACGTGCGGCCGGCCTGACGCCGGGCGTCCAGCCGGGCCGCGACCACCGCGAGTCCGGTGGTCGCGGCGGCGCCGAGCAGGAGGACCGGGCCGCTTTCGCCGAGAGCCCCGGCGAGCGCGGCCCCGGCGGCCGCCATGGCGACCTTGAGCCCGGCGCTGGTGACGAAGACCTGCGCCTGGGCCCCGGCGGGCGCGTAGGCGCCACGGGCGGCGAGGGTGGCGGTGAAGGAGGTGGCGTTCAGCAGTCCGAGCACCCCGAACCCGGCGATCGCGTACTGGGGGAGGAGCGCGCAGAGGGCGGTGGCGAACGCCATGGCGGCGAAGAGCCGGACGGCGAGCACTTCGGGTTCGCCTTCGAGCGGCCGGACGGTGACGAGGGCGGAGCCGAGGAGGCTCCCGGCCCCGTAGGCGACGGTGAGGGCGGCCCCGGCGGCGGCGCTCCCGTGGAGTTCCTCGCCGAACCGCACGGCGATGACGGGCAAGGCGCCGAGTTCGACCGCGCCGAGCAGGGTGAGGACGGTGACCCGCCGCAGGGGCGGGTGGCGGACGAGGACCGCGAGGCCGGCCCGCAGGCTGACGGTGTCGGCCGCTTCGGCTCGGCCGGCGAGGGGCACGGTGAGGACGAGAACCCCGGCGACGGCGGCGGCAGCGGTCAGGACGAGGACGGCGGCGAGGGGACCGGAGACCACGGTGAGACCGGCCGCGACGGCGGGGCCGGCGGTGTTGCCGACACCGTAGGTGAGCGCGTCCCACCCCCGGCGCCGCCGGTCGGCGGTGGTGCCGGCGCTCGCGGTGAGGACGCCGGTGCGGCTGGGGGCGAAGATCGGCGAGCAGGTGCCGTGGCACACGCAGGCCGAGTGCCGGATGCCGGCCCCGAAGCGGCCGGCCGGCGTGGCCCGGCCCGGACCCAGGTCGCCCAGGACGCTGCTCAGCCCGCCTGTCAGCAGCGGTCCGCAGGCTCCGGCGAGCGCCACCGCCGCGATCGGGACCACCGTCGGGAGCCGGCCGAGCGTCAGCGCGCCCACGGCCAGCGCCACGCCGTAAACCACGTACGCCGCCGCGAGGAGGCGTCGCCGGTCGCCCGCCCGGTCGAGGCGCGCAGCCAGCCACGGGCCCGCCAGGTGGGGTGCGTTGAGCGCCGCGACCAGCAGGCCGCCCGCCGCCGCGGACTGGTGGCGGTCGGCGGCCAGGAGCAGGAGGCCCACCGTTGCCCCGCTGTCGGCGCCGCGGACCAGGACCGCCGCCGTCAGGTACCGCGCCAGGCCCGCCATCGCACCCCCCGTCACCCCCGTCACCCCACTGTCCGGTGACGCCAGCTTGGCAGGCGACCGCGTCACCGGTCAATATGGTGACGTGTTCCCCTTCCTCGGCGGCCGCCCCTGCCTGGACCTGACGACCACGCTGCAGGTCCGGCACCGCGAGCACCCCCGTGAGCTGCTGAAATCCCCCGCCGACGTCACGCGCTGGCTGGCCGAGGCCGGCTTCGGCGCGGACATCGCCGTCGACGAGGCCGGGCTCCGCCGGACCGTCGCCCTTCGTGAGACCGTCGACCGCCTGTGCCGCAAAACCGCCCGTGACACCGACCGGGAGGAGCTGAACGCCTTCGCCGCGCGGCCTCCGCTGGTGCCGCACTGGACGGGCGCGGCCGTCGAGTACCGCGGCGACCTCGGGCAGGCGCTCGCCACCCTCGCCCGCGACGCCATCGACCTGCTCGCCGGCCCGCACGCGACCCGGATCCGCGAGTGCGCGCACCCGGACTGCAGCCGGCTTTTCCTCGACGCGTCCCACGCCGGCCGTCGCCGGTGGTGCGACATGACCGCCTGCGGGACGAAGGCCAAATCCGCGGACTACCGGCGGCGCCGCGGCGGGGCTTCGTGACGCCGTCGGGTGGCCGAGGTTCCGGACGGCCCTTCACTGGGTAGCCCATGGGTGTGAGCTGAGCAGGCCATGCCTGCTGCGACGAGTGAGAGGTGATCACATGAGCCAGGGCGACGCCCCGGTCGGGCGATCGGTGAAGACGGCGGCGGCCGGCGTACGGGATCTCGCCGCGGAGGCCGCGCGGGTGGGTGCGGCCGCGGCCGCGCGGGCGGTCGAAATCACCGACCGGAAGCTGACCGAGAGCAAGGACGAACTCGCGAAGGTGGGCCGCGCGGCGACGAAGGACCTCGACAAGAGCACCCGGTCCTCCCGCCGTGACGTGCTGACCCACACCGGTGCCGCCCGCGACGAGGTGCTGGCCCGGGCGGCGAAGATGCGCGACCCGGGCCGCAAGGCGGCGCAGGCGGTGGCCACGGTGGTGAGTTCGGGCGGCGAGTCCGGCCGTCGCCGCCGCAAGACGGTGGCGGCGGCGAAGCGCGACCTGGCGGTGGCGCTGCAGGAAGCCAAGAGCGTGGCCCGCGGCGAGCGCACCAAGCGGACGCGCTGGCCGTGGCTCCTGGCGGCGGCCGCCCTCGCGGCGGCGGTCGTGGCGGTGGCCAAGGTCCGCCGGTCGAACCCGCTGGCGGAGCCGGAAGCCACGCCGAAGCCGGCGGACAACGCGGCAACCCTGCCCACCGAGAAGCCCGCGGTCAAGCCGGCCGAGCCCGTGGCGCCGAAGCCGGGCGAGAAGCCGGCGGCACCGAAGCCCCCGGCATCCGGCGAAAAGGCGACGCAGGCAGTCAACCCGGAGGGCGCGAACGGCCGGGCCCCGGCGGGCCGCGGCCAGAACAAGACCCACTAGGCCGGAGCGTGGTGCCCGCACCCGAGTGATCACGGGTGCGGGCACCGCCATGCCCGGGCGCGAGGGCAGGGGCTGCGGGCTGCGGGCGAGGAGGACCGTCGGCCTGGATGTGCCGCCTCCGTGCACGGCGAGGCTGCGCTGCGGCTCGGAAGACCCGCCGGTGAAAATGTCGGTGCGCGGTGCGCTTGCCTTGCCGCGGCGAGGAAAACCGTCGGCCGCGTCCATCCCAAACCGGCCCGACCACCGCCGGTCGGCGGTGCCTCGGAAAGCGCTTACTCAGCCCCGGCGCGGCAGAGGCGGGCGGGGCCCTCCACCCCGGCCTGTCCGGTCAGCCTCGCTCGAGCGGGTTGGCCGCCATCCGGCCGGCGAGGTCGTTGCGCATCGCGGCCCCCGCCGCGCTCTCCGGCTTCCGGACCGCCTGGTCCTCAAAACAGCGGAGGAACTCCTCCACCAGGTCCAGCCGCGGGTAACGGCCGAGCACCTCCGCGCGGAACCCCGCGGGCAGGTCCGCCACGTCCCGTCCGGCGATGTCGGCCGCCGCCGCCCTCGAGAGCAGGAAACCCTCCGGGTCCGCGGCCGGGTCGACCTCCGCCCACATGTGCCGGACGATCACTTCCTCCAGGCGCGCCCGGCGCTCGGGGGGCCAGCCCGCGCCGGCGGCGAACACCCACGCCACGTGACCGCCCGCCACCTCGAACGGCTTCGTGTGGCTGTCGAACTCCGCGGCCAGCCCGAGGTCGTGGAGCATCGCCGCGACGTACAGCAGCTCCGCGTCGAAGGGGACGTCGTGGATGTCACCGAGCGCGCTCGCCCAGGCGTACACCCGCATCGAGTGGTTGAACAGCGACGGTGCCGAATAGGCCATCGCGACTTCGGTGGCGTGCCCGCACGCCGGACCGCCCGGCAGGGTGAGTTCCATCCCCGCAGCCTACGGCCGGGCCGCGGGCGAACCCGCGGCCCGGATCCCGCGTCAGCGACCGGAGAAGTTCACGTCGCTGCAGAAGTAGTACGACTGGTCGAGGTGGCTCGCCTGCCAGATCGTGTAGACGACGTGCCGCCCCGTCCGGGTGCCCGCGTTCACCGCGACCTGGTACTGCCCCGCCGGCGCGTAGCGGCCCGTCTGGGCGACCAGTTCGAGGTTGCCCCAGCCCAGCGGCTGCGTCGCGGGGTCGAAGCCCTGCTTGGTGATGTACACCAGCAGGTAGTCGGCGCCGTGGTGGGCCTGGTCGGTGATGGTGAGGGTGAACCGATTGTCCTTGTTCGCCATCTGCCACGCGCCGACCGTGTCGAGCGCGTTGTACCGGGGCGCCTGCGTGCGGCCGCCGCTGCACAGCGTGCCGTCCGGGATCGCGCCCTGGTGGTTGCCCTTGACGCCTTCGCGGTAGAGCCCGTTCCAGTTCCACATCGCGTTCGGGTCGGCCTGCCAGGCCTGCCAGCACATCGGGTCCTTCTGCGCCATCGTGGGGTTCTGGAAGTCGCTGCCCCAGCGGTTCCAGCAGCCGTAGTTGCGCGACGGCGGGTCGGTGGCGGACCCGTGCGCGTCGGCGACGCCGGTGAGCACGCCGCCCAGCAGTACGGCGGTCACCACGGTGACCACCAGGGAGAGCAAGGTTGTCCGGGGAACCACGCTGTCCTCCTTCGTCGGGGCCGGATAGGGGAGCGCTCCCGGGGCGACCCTACGTGGCGACGCCCCCACCGGCCACCACCCGAACTCCGGAAACCCTTGCGGCGCAGTGGTTTCCGGCACGGAGGCGGACTGAACGGTTCCTGAACGGCGGAAACCCGCGGCCGCCGGGCCGCCCGATCGGTCCCGGGTCGGCGAACGCCCGGTGAACGCGGGCCCGGCTGGTTGCTCCGCCCGGGTGCATCCGGAAAAATTCCCACTAGCGAGTCACGGCGACAGGAATTCAGCTCGTCGTCGTAGCGTCGGGACGAACGAGGTCATCGGGAAACCTCGGCCGGGCAGCAGGGACGACACGAGCCAGCCGAAGGCGATCAGGCCAGCGGGTTGCCCTGCGCGCCAAGCCAGTGCGTCGCCGACAGCGTCGGCCGCGGAACAACCGGCTGTCTGCGCGACCTCGCCGCCCCGGCATTCGCGCGACCGCCCCCGCCGTCCGGTGACGGCGGGGGCGGTCGCACGCTGGAATCAGTTCCCCGGGCGGTCGACGTCGCCGCGCCAGGCGCCGGTCTCCCGGCCGTCGCGGTCCTCGATGAACGTCTTGAACCGGCCGAGGTCGCCCTTGACGCGGCGGTCGAGGATGCCCAGCTTGTCGGCGACGTTCTCGACGAAGCCGTCCGGGTCGATGTCGAGCTGGGCGGTGACCCGGGTGCGCCGGTCGTCGAGGCGGTGGAACGTGACGACGCCGGCGTGCGTCGGCCCGGAGACCGACTTCCAGGCGACGCGCTCGTCGGGGTGCTGCTCGGTGATCGTGGCGTCGAACTCCCGGGTCTGCCCGCCGACGCTGATCCGCCAGTGGGTGTGGGTGTCGTCGAGCTGCCGGATCTCGTCGACGCCCTCCATGAACCGCGGGAACGACTCGAACTGCGTCCACTGGTTGTAGACGGTGGTGACGTCGGTCTCGACGTCGACGGATTCGGTGACGGTGCTCATCCTGGCCTGTCCTTTCGCCGGGGTCGGGATCGTCCGGTCCGGTTACCCGGCAAATCGATGACAAAACGATGCAACCGTTCTAGGGTTCGGGCATCCGACGAAGAGGAGGCAGCGTGCCCGACGATCCGGCGCCCGCGCTGACGGTGCGCATCCGCACCGTGCCCGAAGCCGTCGTCGTCGCGGTGGGCGGCGACCTGGACCTCGGCTCCGCACCGGCGCTGCGGGCGGGTGCGCGGGAGGCGCTGGCGGGACGACCCCCGGCGCTCATCGTGGACCTCGGCGCGGTCACCTTCTGCGGCTCCGCGGGCCTGCAGGTCATCGCCGAGCTCGTCTCGACGGCCGAGGCCGGGCGGCTGCCGTTCGCGGTGGTCGCCGACGGCCGCCCGGTGCTGCGGTCCCTGCAGGTCACCCGGCTGGACGAGACACTGGCGCTGCACCCGACGGTCGAGGAGGCCCGCGCGTGGATCCGGGAGCTGGCCGCGTGACCGACGGTTAGGGCCGGCGCACGCGCGGGTAGTCCTCCGCCATGGAAGCGGAGGCGCTGCTGCAGAGCCTGACCCGCGTGGTGACCGCGCTCGACGGCACCGGCATCCGGTTCGCCGTGGCCGGTGGCCTGGCCGTGTACGCCAGGGGTGGCCCGCCGTCGGACCACGACGTCGACCTGTTCCTCAAACCCGGCGACGCGGACCGGGCCGCGGAGGCGCTCACCGCCGCGGGCCTGCGCCGCGTGCACCCGCCGGAGGACTGGCTGACGAAGGTCTACGACGGCGAAATCCTGGTCGACCTGATCCACGGCCCCAACCACCGGCCGGTGACCGACGAGCTGCTCGACCGCGCCGCGCTGATGCGGATCGGGTCGACCGCGGCGCCGGTCGTCTGCGGCACCGACCTGCTGGTGGACAAGCTGCTCGTGCTGAGCGCGCACCGCTGCGACTTCGCGCCGCTCCTGCGGATCGCCCGCGACCTGCGCGAACAGGTCGGCTGGACCGACGTCGCCGTGCAGGTGTCGGCGTCCCCCTACGCCCGGGCGTTCCTGGCGCTGCTCGGCGACCTGGCCGTGATCGACCCGAAGGAGGCTCTCGTGCCCGAAGCACCGCAGTACCTCGTCGCCCGGCTCAGCCGGGCCCTCGCCGAAGACCCCCGCACCGCCGAACTCGGCGTGCACGTGACCGTGCGGGGCGAGCACGTCCACCTGACCGGCGAGGTGACCTGCCCCGCGCGGAAGGCGGAGGTGGACGCCGTGGTCGGCGAGTACCTGACCGGAGAGCTGGTGCACAACGACATCCGCGTGGCGGACGTCCGCGAACCGGCGAGCGCGGAGGAGATCGGCCGATGAGGATCGCCGCGGTCGGGGACGTGCACCTGGGCGAGGACTCCCGCGGCCTGCTCCGGCCGGCCCTGGAACACCTCGCGGGCACGGCCGACGTCCTGCTGCTGGCCGGGGACCTCACCCGGCACGGCACCCTCGAGGAAGCCCGCGTGGTGGCGGAGGAGGTCGCCGGCCTCGGCGTGCCGGTCGCCGCGGTGCTCGGCAACCACGACCACCACAGCGACGCCGCCGAACCGATCTCGAACCTCCTGCGCGAAACGGGGGTGGCGGTCCTCGAAGGCGACGCGGTCCGGTTCGACCTGCCCGACGGCTCCCTGGGCGTCGCGGGCGTCAAGGGCTTCGGCGGCGGGTTCGCCGGCAAGTGCGCCAGCCGGTTCGGCGAGCGCGAGATGAAGGACTTCGTCGAGCACACGATGGCGTCGGCCAATTCGTTGCGCAAAGCGTTGCAAAGCCTGGAGACGGACGTCGTCGTCGCGTTGACGCACTACGCACCGATCCCCGGCACGCTGCACGGCGAGCCCCCGGAGATCCACCCGTTCCTCGGGTCGTACCTGCTGTGCGAGCCGATCGACGAGGCCGGCGCGGACCTGGCCCTGCACGGCCACGCCCACTTCGGCTGCGAGCAGGGCGTGACCCCGGGCGGGGTGCGGGTGCGGAACGTGGCCCAGCCGGTGATCCGGAAGGCGTACGCGCTGTACGAGCTGCACCCGGCGGAGCTGTCCGCGCGCCGCTGACCCGCCTGCTCCTGTCCACCGTGCGGCCGCCTCCCCGGACGGCGGGGCGCGAGAGAGGACTGGGCGTGCGCGGTGCCGCGCCGGCGAGCGTTCCGGCGGCCGAAAGTCCTGTCTGCCACCCGTGACGGTCCGGGAGCCGCCGAACACCGGGGAAACCCGCGCGCCGCCGACCTCAGGCGGCGAGCTGCTCGGCCGCGGCCAGCACGTGGGGCGCCAGCCCGTCCGCGATCACCGCGTACCCGGCGGACGACGGGTGGAACCGGTCGGCCGAAAACAGCGCGGGGTCCGCGGCGAAGCGCGCGGCGAGCTCGGGCCCCGCGGTGGCCACCGCGCCGCCGGCCCGGATGGCCGCTTCCGCCTGGGCCTGGGCGTAGTGGCCGCTGGCCGCGGAGACCAGTGCCCGGTACGGGCCTGGCACGCGGGCCACGATGCCCAGGTCCGGCGCCGGCACCACGATCACCCGGGCGCCCGCGCGGACCAGCCGCGTCACGGCGTCGTGCAGCTGGCCCGCGCCGACCGCCGGGGAGACGAAGCCGGCGAGGTCGTTCGCGCCGATCACGATCAGCGCCAGGTCCACGCCCTGCGCGAGGGCGACGCCGACCTGGCGTGCGAGGTCGGCCGAGCGGGCGCCGGGCACGCCGAGACCCCGCAGGCGGACGGTGTGGCCCGCGTCGCGCAGCCGCCGGGTGAGGCGGTGGCCGAGGGTGTCGTCCTCGCGGGTGCAGCCGACGCCCGCGGCCAGGGAGTCGCCGAGGACGCAGAATCTCAAGGGTGCGGTCATCACCGGGTACAACGTGGCCCGGCCTCGGTTGTTTCCCGGGTGCCCCGAGCCTGGTCCTGGCGGACCCAGGTCGAGCCGGGCCTGGCCCGGCCCCCGCGGGCGCCGCAGGCTGGGCCGCATGACGAACAGCATGAAGGCGGTCACCATCCCCGAGTTCGGCGCGGCCGAGGTCCTGCGGCTCGCGTCCGTGCCCGTCCCGGAGCCCGGACCGGGCGAGGTCTCGATCGACGTCGCCCACGCCGGCGCCAACTTCGCCGAGATCCTCTACCGGCAGGGCGTCGTCGACGTCCCGCTCCCGTTCGTTCCCGGCATCGAGGTCTCCGGGCGGATCCGTGCGCTCGGCGAAGGCGTGACCGGCCTGGCCGTGGGCGAGCCGGTGGCCGCGCTGACGATCGTGGCGGGCGGTGGCTACGCCGAGGTCGTCACCACCGCCGCCGGGCTCGTCGCCCCGCTGGGCGGGACCGATCCGGTCGTGGCGGCGGCGGTGCCGTCCAACAGCACCACCGCCTTCCTCGTGCTGGAGCTCGTGGCCGGGCTGAAGCGCGGCGAGCGCGTGCTGGTGCACGCCGCCGCCGGCGGGGTGGGCAGCCAGCTCGGGCAGGTCGCCCGGCTGCTCGGCGCCGGCCGGGTGGTGGGCACCGTCGGCAGCGCGGCGAAGATCGCCGCGGCGCGGGCCTACGGCTACGACGAGGTCGTCCTGCGCGACGAGGTGGGCGGCACCGGCGAGTTCGACGTCGTGGTGGACATGGTCGGCGGCCCCATGCGCCGCGCGAGCCTCGACCGGCTGGCCCCGCTGGGCCGCCTGGTGGTCATGGGCAACGCCTCGGGCGCCGAAGACGCCGGCATCTCGGCCAACGAACTGTGGTTCACGAACAGGACCGTGGCCGGCTTCAACCTCGCCGCGCTGTCCGCCGTCGCGCCGGAAACCGTGGGCCGGGCCCTGCGGCGCGCCGTGGCGGCCGTCGCGGACGGCACCCTGCGCGTCGACGTCGAACCGCTGCCGCTGGCCGACGCCGTGGTGGCGCACCGCCGCCTCGAATCGGGCTCGACGACGGGGAAGCTCGTGCTCCGCGTGCGGTGACCTCAGGTCCCCATCTTCTTCATCAGCTCGCCGAGGTCGACGACCTGGTCGGCGGGCGGTTGCCGGATGTCCACCGGCTTGCCCCAGTCGCGGTAGTCGGTGGTGGCGCGCAGAGTCGGGTCCCCGTGCGCCCCCGCCGGGGCCCCGGCCGTGAAGTCGACGGCGAACCGCACGGGCCGCCGCGCCGCGTCGAGCCACAGCTCGGCCGGCACCTTGGCGATCGCTGTCCGGACCGGCTTGCCGTCCGGCGACGGCGCCGCGAGCTCGGGGAACAACTCCGGTGCCTTGGCGGTGTCGAGCTCCAGGACGTAGTGGTTGACCGGCCCGGCTTCGAGCCGCGTCGGCTCCGCCGAGACGAGCCGGCCGGTCCGCTCGATCTCGGCCAGTGCCCGGCCGAGGTCGGGCAGCTTCACGATCACCGGCACCGCCCCGCCGGCCGCCCGCAGGACCGGGTCGGCGCTGTCCGGATCGGTGCCGATCCACTCCTTGCCCGGCAGCCCCGCCGGCGAGTGGGTGAAGGTCTTCCGGCCGATGACGCGAACCTCGTGGCCGTCGAGCACCATCGTCAGGCTGCTCGTGCTGCCGTCGAAGCTCAGCGAGCCGGTCGACTCCGTCGTGTCCGTGCCGAGCACGGCGGCCATGCCGAAGGCCGCGGACGGCGCTTCGGCGATGCCGGCGCGCGCGGCCGCGACGAGCTGGGCGACGTCGGTGACCGGAGCCGTGAGCGCCGAGGGAACCGGCGGCGGGACCGGGCCGGGGTCACAGGCGGCCAGGACCAGCGCGGCGGTGGCGATCGACAAGCCGGCCTTGCGCACGGCGCCCCCTCGGTGTCGGGTGATCCGCGGAAGTTATCGGAAGAAGGTCACGTTCCGGACATCGTCGCGGCGGCGGGTGTGACGTGTGTCCGCCTTGAGACCCGGGGCGCATCGCGCATAATGACCCCTGACCGACTGCTTGGTATGTGCCGGGCACCACAGCCGAAGGAGACCCGTGAACTCGTTCAAGGATCGCGTCGCGATCGTCACCGGGGCCAGCCGGGGCATCGGCCTCGGGATCGCGAAGACGCTCGTCGAGCGGGGCGCCAAGGTGTGCCTCACCGCGCGCAAGCCGGAGGCCCTGGAGGAGGCCGTCAGCTCGCTCGGCGGCCCGGACGTCGCGATGTTCGTGGCCGGCAAGGCCGACGACACCGACCACCAGGACGAGACGGTCGCCAAGACGATCGAGACCTTCGGGCGGCTGGACTACCTGGTCAACAACACCGGCATCAACCCCGCCTACGGCCCCACGCTGGACATCGACCCCGCCGCCGCGGCGAAGATCCTCGGCGTCAACGTGCTCGCGCCGCTGGGCTGGACCAAGCGCGCCCGCGACGCGTGGATGGGGGAGCACGGCGGCGCCGTCGTCAACGTCGCTTCCGTCGCCGGCCTCGGCGCTTCGCCGGGCATCGGCATGTACGGCGTCAGCAAGGCCGCGCTGATCCGGCTGACCGTCGAACTCGGTGCCGAGCTCGGGCCGAAGATCCGCGTCAACGCCGTCGCCCCGGCCGTGGTCAAGACGAAGTTCGCGACGGCGCTGTACGAGGGTCGCGAGGAGGAGGTCGCCGCGGCGTACCCGATGAAGCGGCTCGGCGTCCCGGCCGACATCGCGGGCGCGGTCGCCTTCCTGCTGTCCGACGACGCGGGCTGGATCACCGGGCAGACCGTGGTCCTCGACGGCGGCGTGACCCTCGGCGGTGGCCTGTGACCGGCGTCGTCGTCACCGGCGGCGGGGGCGGCATCGGTGCCGCGCTGGCCCGCCGCTTCGCCGCCGAAGGCGCCCGGGTCGTGGTGGCCGACCTCGACGGCGACAAGGCCGCCGAAGTGGCGAAGGAGGTCGGCGGGACGGCCTTCGCGGGTGACGTCGCCGGCCCCGAAGGCGTCGCGAAGCTGGTCGAGAGCGCCCGGGAAACCCTCGGCGGGATCGACGTCTTCTGCGCCAACGCGGGCATCGCGCCCTTCGGCGGCGCGGAAAGCCCCGAGGAGGTGTGGGCGCGCACCTGGGACGTCAACGTCATGGCGCACGTCCGGGCGGCCAACCTCCTGCTGCCGGCGTGGCTCGAGCGCGGCCGGGGGCACTTCATCGCGACGGTGTCGGCCGCCGGCCTGCTGACGAGCCTGGGTTCGGCGCCGTACTCGGTGACCAAGCACGGCGCGCTGGCGTTCGCCGAGTGGCTGTCGGCGACCTACCGGCACCGCGGCATCACCGTGCAGGCGATCTGCCCGCAGGGCGTGCGCACGGCGATGCTGGAGAGCACCGGCACCGCCGGGCAGCTGCTGATGGGCGCGTCGGCGATCGAGCCGGAGCAGGTGGCGGACGCGCTGTTCGCGGCGATCGACGAGAAGCGCTTCCTGGTGCTGCCGCACCCGGAGGTCGCGGGCTACTACGCCGCGCGTGCCACGGAGACCGACCGGTGGCTGGGCGGGATGAACAAGCTGCAGCGCAAGGTCGAAGAGGCGCTCGGGCCGCAGTGAGGGCCAGGGGCGCCCCGCCGCCGCGACGACGGCGGGGCGCCGCGGCCTACCCGAGCACCCGGTACCAGTGCGGGGCCAGGGGTTCGAGCTTGACGGCCGGGCCCGCCCGGTCGAACATCCGGACCCCGGAGCCGAGCAGCACCGGCACCGGCAGCGCCAGGATCTCGTCGAGGACACCGGCTTCCAGGCATTGCCGGGCGACGTCGGCGCCGAGCACGTTGACGTACTTCTCGCCGGCCGCCGCCTTCGCCGCGGTGACGGCTTCGGTCAGGTCCCCGGCGAACGTCACGCCCGGCACCGGGGCCGGGGCGTGGTGGGTGAGCACGACCTGCGGGCCGTCCCAGCCGCCGCCGAACGCCTTGCCCTCGCCCTCGCCGCCCTTGTGCGGGTCGTCGCCGCCGAACGTGCGGCGGCCCACCAGCAGCGCGCCGATGCGCGGGATCAGGTCCTCGACCAGCGGGTCGGGCCCCAGGTACGGGGTCAGCCACGACATGTCGCCGCCGGGGCCGGCGATGAAGCCGTCGACCGAGCAGCTGAACGCGTAGAGCAGTTTGGCCATGGGACCTACCTCCGGATCAGTGGGTGCAGGTACCGACGGCCGGGACCGCGGAAACTCATCGCACGGGCGGGAACCGGGGCGGACGGCGCTCGTTCCAGCTCGCCAGGCCCTCGGCCAGCTCGGGGCGGCCGAACGAGTCGATCATCAGTTCCGTGGCCTCGCGCGCCGCCTCCATCAGCGGCAGCAGGGCTTCGCGCGCGAACTGCGCCTTCATCACCGCCATCGACCGCGGCGCGCTGTGGGTCGCCAGCTCGGTGGCGTACGCGTGCGCCCGCAGCGGCAGCTCTCCGGCCGGGACGACCTCCTGGACCAGGCCGTAGTCCAGCGCCTGCTCCGCGGTGAACGTGCGGCCGGACAGCAGCAGGTCGCGGGCCCGGCCCTGGCCGACCAGCTCCGGCAGCAGCTTCGCGATGCCGTACTCGGCGATCAGGCCGCGGCGGGCGAAGGCGGTGGTGAACTTCGCGCCCGCGGCGGCGAACCGGACGTCGGCCGAGCAGGCGATGACGAACCCCAGCCCGGCGCAGCCGCCGTTGATCGCCGCGACCACCGGCACGCCGGCCGACGCCGCCGCCAGCACGTCCCGGAAGTTCTCGTGCCCGCCCTCCCGGGCGGGCGGGCCGTCCGCGAGCGTGTGTCCAGCAGGCCCAGGTCGGCGCCGGGGCAGAAGGCCCGGCCCGCCCCCGTGACGACGACCGCGCGGATCGCCGGATCGGCGTCCGCCTGCCGCAGCAGGGCGCCGTAGCGGGCCTGCATCGGGACGTCCATCGCGTTGCTGCGGTCCGGCCGGTCGAACGTGCACGTCGCGACCGCGCCGGCCGCCTCGTACCGCACACCATCCACAGTGGACATCGCCGCCTCCTCGGGGTCGAGCCTCATACTAAGCGGTCGCTTGCCGGGAAGTCGAGGGCCGGGTTCGAAATTATCGAACCCTTTGATTGTCCGGAAACCTCTGTGCCATAGTGCTTTCCGCCCGCACGTCGCCGCGCTGGAAGGGGCTGCCCGATGCCGGAACGAGAGCCGAGTGGTCTCCCCAGACGGGTCGTCCTGGGCGGGGTCGGCGCCGCCGTCGCCGCCACGGCCGTCGCGCCGATCGCCCGGGCCGCCGACGCGGTCGCGCCGCCGGGGGCGGCCCGGGAAAGCGATTTCACGACCGGCTGGCGGTTCGTCCTGGCGAACCCCGACGGCGTCACCGACCCCGGCGGCCGCTACGACCACGCCCCGGATCCCGCCTTCGACGACTCGGCGTGGCAGCTCGTCGACGTCCCGCACGACTGGAGCATCGAACTCCCGCCGGCCGCCCAGGGCACCGACAGCGGTTCCGGCTTCTTCCGCGGCGGCCTCGGCTGGTACCGCAAGACGTTCACGCTGCCGCCCCCGGTCGCCGGCAACCGCGTGTCGGTCGAGTTCGACGGCGTCTACTCGGACGCCCACGTGTACCTGAACGGCGAACTGCTCGGCCACCACCCGTACGCCTACACCGGGTTCGCCTTCGACCTCACCGGACGCCTGCACACCGACGGGCGCCCGAACGTCCTCGCCGTGCGCGCGACGAACCCGCTGCCCAGCAGCCGCTGGTACGCCGGCAGTGGCATCTTCCGCCGCGTCCGCCTGGTCGTCACCGAGCCGGTGCACGTGGCCCGGCACGGCACGTTCGTCACCACCCCGGACATCGCGGCCGGCCGGGGCACGGTCCGGGTCGCCACGGACGTCGCGAACGACTCCGGTGCCGCGGTGACGGCACTGGTCCGCACGACGGTCACCGATCCGGCGGGCCGCGTGGTGGCGGACGGTTCGGTCACCGTGGCGGTGCCCGCCGGGCGGACCGCGACCGCGACGTCCGGGCTGCGGGTCGAGCGTCCCCAGCTGTGGGCGCCCGGCGCGCCGCGGCTCTACCGGCTGCGCACCGACGTCGTCGTGGCCGGGCGCGCGCTCGACACGACCACGGCGGACTTCGGGTTCCGCTACACCGAATTCCACCCGGACAACGGGTTCTCGCTCAACGGCGTGCCGACGAAGCTGCGCGGGGTCAACCTGCACGCGAGCCAGGGCGCGCTCGGCGCGGTGATCGACCCGGCCGCGCTCGAGCACCAGATGCGGCTGATGCTCGCCATGGGCGTCAACGCGCTGCGGACCGCGCACAACCCGCCGGACCCGCAGCTGGTGACGGTCTGCGAACGGCTCGGGATCGTGATGATGGTCGAGGCGTTCGACTGCTGGCGGACCGGCAAGCTCGCCTACGACTACCACCGCGACTTCGACGAGTGGAGCGGCCGCGACATCGCCGAAATGGTGCACGCGGCCAAGAACTCGCCCGCGGTCGTGCTGTGGTCGATCGGCAACGAGGTACCGGACGCGTCGATGGCCGGCGGCCCGGAGATCGCGGCGGGGCTGATCGCCGCGGTCCGGGCGATCGACGGCACCCGGCCGATCGTGATGGGTTCGGACCGCTACCGCGGCGTGCCCGCGCCCGGGTCGCCGCAGGACCTCATCCTCAAGCAGCTGGACGGCCTCGGCGTCAACTACAACACCGCCCAGTCGATCGACGGGCTGCACCGGCAGTACCCGGACAAGTTCTTCTTCGAGTCCGAGTCGTCGTCCGAGACCTCGACGCGCGGTGTCTACCAGGATCCCGACCTGCTCAACACCGGCGAGAACCACACGCCCGGCAAGCGGGCGACCTCGTCGTACGACAACAACCTGGCGTCGTGGACGTTCAGCGGCGAGTACTCGCTGAAGAAGGACCGCGACCGGAAGTTCTGCCAGGGCCAGTTCCTCTGGGCCGGCCAGGACTACCTCGGCGAGCCGACGCCGTACGACGTCTTCCCGGTCAAGACGTCGTTCTTCGGCGCGGTCGACAGCGCGGGCCTGCCGAAGGACGCCTTCCACCTGTTCCGCAGCCAGTGGACCACCGCGCCGATGGTGCACCTGATGCCGATGGACTGGACGAACCACCGCCCCGGCGAGCCCGTCGCGGTGTGGGTGTACTCCACTGTGGACACCGTCGAGCTGGTTCTGAACGGGAAGTCGCTGGGTATCAAGAAGTTCGACCGGAAGACCACTGTGGACGGCCGGCCGTACCTGGAGACGTCCGAACCCACCGGCGACGACAGGAACGACCCGTCCGGCAGCTACGTCAGCCCGAACGGCGGCACCGGCAAGCTGCACCTGACCTGGCCCGTGCCGTTCGAGCCCGGCACGCTCACCGCGATCGCCCGGTCCGGCGGCCGCGAGGTGGCCCGCGACCGGCTCGTCACCGCCGGGCCGCCGCACGCGATCACCCTGGCCGCCGAACACCCCGGCGGCGGCGTGGTCGCCGGGGCGATGACGTTCGTGACGGCGTCCGTGGTGGACGCGCACGGGGTCGTCGTGCCCGGTGCCGGACCGGTGCTGCGGTTCGGTGTCCGCGGACCCGGGCGGATCGCCGGGGTGGACAACGGGCGGCAGGAACTCGCCCAGAGCTACCAGCAGCCGGCCATCCCGGCGTTCAACGGCCTGGCCGTCGCCGTCGTCGCGGCGACCGGCGGCCGCGGCCCGGTCACCGTGACGGCGGGTTCGCCGGGCCTGGCGCCGGGGACGCTCACCCTGCCGGGCACGAACCCCGGGCAGCGCAACGGCCCGGGCGCGCGGATGACCGAGGCGGCGGTGGTGCCGGCCGCCCCGGCCGCGGACGCGAGCTACTCCGGCGCCCCGGACACGGTGCCGTCGGCGATGCTGGACGGCAACCCGGCCACCGGCTGGTCGAACTTCTACGTCAAGCAGGCGACGGCGACGCTGAAGGCGGTGAGCCGGCCGCGGCCGCGGGACTGGGTGTCCCTGGCCTGGCCGTCGGCGCAGAAGATCAGGGCCGTCACGGCGAACTTCGTCGTGGACGGGACGCTGACGCTCCCGGCCGGCGCCGAAGTCGCCTACCGCACGGCCCACGGCTTCGAGCCGGTGCCGAACCTGCGGATCACGTGGGGGACCGGGGCGGACGACCCGACGACGTTCGCCTTCGATCCGGTCGGCACCACGGAGGTGCGGGTGACGCTGACCGCGCGGGGGTTCCTGCGGATCAGCTCCCTGCTGGCGCGCTGACCACGGGCCCGGCGGGGCGCACCCCCCGCCGGGCCCGGGTGGTCACCGGCTACAGGGCGCGAGGGCGTCGAGGCCCTGCGGTTTCGCGGCGTTGCGGCCGATCGCGGTGGCGATCCGGTTGATGGTCGCGACGCGCTTGTCTTCGAGCGGGCCGAGGATGGCGTTCTGCACGAAGTTGGGGCCGCCCTGCCCGACGGTCGTCTGCAGGCGGTTGTTGGCTTCGGAGATCTGGGTGTTCAGCAGTTCGAGGTTCCGCTGGACCTCGGCCTGGGCCTGGGCGGGGATGGCCGGGAGCTTGCTCGCCACGTCGGGGCAGGAGATCTGCCCGACTCCGGCGTTCCCGGTGTTGCCCGTGTTCCCGTTCTGCCCGGCGTTGCCCTTGCCGCCGTTGCCCTGGGCCGGCGCCGGAGCCGGGGCGCCGCCGCCCGCGCCCGTGCCGGCCTGCCCGCCCACCGAGCAGGTGGCCAGGCTGTCGAGGCCCTGCGGCTTCTCGGCCCGGCGCCCGATCGAGATGGCGATGCGGTCGATCGTGGACTTCCGCTTGTCCGCCAGCGGGCCGAGGATGGCGTTCTGGACGAAGTTGGGCCCGCCCTGGCCGACGGTCGTCTTCAGGCGGTTGTTCGCTTCGCCGATCTGGGTGTTGAGCAGGTCGAGGTTGCGTTGCACCTCCGCTTGGGCCTGGGCGGGGATGGCGGGGAGCTTGCTCGCCACGTCGGGACAGCTGATCTGGCCGACCGCCGCCTGACCGCCTGAGGCGGCGTTGGCGGCGCCGGGGTCACCGAAGGTCGTGGCGACCGCCAGTGCGCCGCCCGCGATCGCGAGGGCGAAGACCCCGGTCGCGATCTTCGTCCGCTTGGAGAGGCGGTGTCGTCCACCGGAAGCAGGCATGAATGACTCCGTTTTCGTACGTGAGTTAGCGTGAACATATGGGTGCTCCGCCGTGTTCGGGGGATACGGCGGAGTATTCGGATGGGGCGGACCTGTCCGGTCGCCGACGACCATGGTGGCCTCCCGATCAGGGGTTTGTCCAGTGTGATCCGGTCGGAAAAGAAGATCTGAACCATTTCGAACCGAGGTACGTGTACCCCTGTGACGGTGGCATCTGGCCGCGTTGTTTTACCGCTTTTTCGGCGCACGAGAATTGTCGTGCGCCATTTCGGCGTGCCCGGGCGGGCTTGACGCGGACCGCCGCGGCCTCCTAGCGTCGGCATACCGACCGGTCGGTGTCCAAAGGAGGTCACTGGATGAGCTGGTACGACGCGAAGCCCTGGCTCGCGAGCTACGACGAGCGGGTGCGGGACGCGGAACCGGCGCAGCCGACGACGTTGCCCGAGGCGTTCCGCCGGGCCGTGGACCACGTCCCGGACCGGGCCGCGATCGCGTACTTCGACGCGCGGCTGAGCTACCGCGAGGTCGACGAGCTCTCCGACGGCGTCGCGCGGTACCTGACGGCCCACGGCTTCGCCCGCGGCGACCGGCTCGCCCTGGTGCTGCAGAACATCCCCCAGTTCGTCGTCGCCCTGCTGGGCGCGTGGAAGGCCGGCGGGATCGTGGTGCCGGTCAACCCGATGTACCGCGAACGCGAGCTCACGCACGTGTTCACCGACGCGGGGGTCAAGGCAGTCGTCTGCTCGCAGCGCGGCTGGAACGCCTACATCGGCGAGACGGCGGCCGCGAACGGTGTCGGCATCGCCCTCACCACCAGCGAACTCGAGTTCCAGACCCGCGACGACGAGCGCGTGCTGGCCAAGGTCGAGCGGGAAGCGACCCCGGGCGCGACCGAGCTCCTCGAAGCCGCGGCCACGCCGGGTCCGAAGCCACCGGAACCCGCCTTCGCGCTCGGCGACACCGCCCTGATCAGCTACACCTCCGGCACCAGCGGCACGCCGAAGGGCGCCACCAACACCCACGGCAACATCGGCACCAACGCCGCCGGGCTCGGCTCCTTCAGCGGCCTGCCCGCGGGCTCGACGCTGTTCGGGCTCGCCCCGCTGTTCCACATCACCGGCATGGTCTGCGAACTCGGGTCCGCGATCGACATCGAGGGCACGCTCGCCCTGGCCTACCGCTTCGAACCGGGGGTCGTACTCGACAGTTTCCTGGAGCACAAGCCGTCGTACACGGTCGGGCCGTCGACGGCCTACATGGCGCTGATGGCGCACCCGTCGTTCAGCCGCGCGCACTTCGACTCGTTCGCGCTGCTGTACTCCGGCGGCGCCGCGCTGCCGCCCGCCGTCGTCGAGGCGTTCCGCGCGAAGACCGGCCACTACATCCACAACGGCTACGGCCTGACCGAAACGACGGCCGGCTGCGTCGTCGTCCCCGGCACCCTCGAAGCGCCGATCGACCCGGCGTCGGGCACGATCTCGATCGGCCTGCCGGTGCCGGACACGATCGTCCGGATCCTCGGCGAGAACGGCGAGGAGCTGCCGTTCGGCCAGGCGGGCGAGATCGCCGTCGAAGGCCCGATGGTCGTCTCGGGCTACTGGAACCGCCCGGACGCCACCGCCGAGGCCCTGCCCGGCGGCCGGCTGCTCACCGGCGACATCGGGTTCATGGACGAGCGCGGCTGGGTCTACGTCGTCGACCGCAAGAAGGACATGATCAACGCGTCCGGGTTCAAGGTCTGGCCGCGCGAGGTCGAAGACGTGCTGTACACCCACCCGGCGGTCCGCGAGGCCGCCGTCGTCGGGATCGCCGACGACTACCGCGGCGAGACGGTCAAGGCCTACGTCAGCCCGGCTCCCGGCGCGAACGCCGATCCGGCGGAACTGGTCGCCTGGTGCAAGGAGCGGCTCGCGGCGTACAAGTACCCGCGGACCGTCGAAGTCCTCGACGAGCTGCCCAAGACCACGAGCGGCAAGATCCTGCGCCGGGAACTGCGAGCGCGGGGCTGATGGTCGAGACCGTCCGCGGCGCGATCGCGCCGGAAGCGCTGGGCCGGGTGCTGATGCACGAGCACCTCTTCGTGCTCAGCCCCGAATTCGCCGAAAACTACCCGGAGCACGAAGGGTTCCGCGAGGACGAGCACGTCCCGGAGGCGGTCCGGCGCCTGAAGGAGCTCAAGGCGGCCGGGATCGACACGATCGTCGACCCGACGGTGATCGGCCTCGGCCGCTACATCCCGCGCGTGCAGCGGGTGGCGGCCGAGGTGGACGTCAACATCGTCGTCGCCACCGGGCTGTACACCTACAACGACGTGCCGCACTACCTGCACTTCCGCGGGCCGGGCACGCTGCTGCAGGGGGAGGACCCGCTGGTCGGGATGTTCGTCGGGGACCTGCGCGACGGCATCGCGGGCACCGGCGTCAAGGCCGGCCTGCTCAAGTGCGCGACCGACGAACCCGGGGTGACCCCGGGCGTCGAACGGGTGCTGCGAGCGGTGGCGCACGCCCACGCCGAAACGGGCGCGCCGATCATGACGCACACGCACGCCGGCACACGGCGCGGCCTGGAACAGCAGGAGGTGTTCGCGTCCGAAGGCGTCGACCTGACCCGCGTGCTCCTCGGGCACTCGGGCGACTCGACGGACCTGGGCTACCTGACGGAGCTGGCCGACCGGGGCTCGCTGCTGGGCATGGACCGGTTCGGCCTGGACCTGCTGCTGCCGTTCGAGGACCGGGTGAACACGGTGGCGGCGCTGTGCGAACGCGGCTACGCGGGCAGCATGGTGCTCTCGCACGACGCGTCCTGCTACATCGACTGGCTCCCGTCGGCGCAGCTGCCGTCGATCGCGCCGAACTGGCACTACCTGCACATCACCCGCGAGGTGCTGCCGGCGCTGCGGGAGCGCGGCGTGTCCGAAGCGGACATCACGACGATGCTGGTGGACAACCCGCGGCGGTTCCTGTCGTGGCGTTATCCTGGTGCGTCCTGAGAGGGGGTATTGCGGTGACCCGAGCAAGCACCCGCAAGCCGGGCGAAGCCACCGGCGACGACCAGGCCGCCGTCCCCCGGCGGCTGCTGGAGCACGCGACGAAGCTGTTCGCGAAGAAGGGCTTCGACCGCACCTCGGTCCAGGAGATCGTCGAGGCGGCGGGCGTCACCAAGGGCGCGATGTACCACTACTTCGGCTCGAAGGACGACCTGCTCTACGAGATCTACGCCCGGGTGCTGCGCGAGCAGACCCGCCAGCTGGAGAGCGTGGCATCGTCGGACGCGCCGTTGCGCGAGCGCCTGGCGGCCGCGGCGTCCGACGTGGTGGTGTCGAGCATCGACAACCTGGACGACAACACGATCTTCCTGCAGTCGATGCACCAGCTGTCCCCGGACAAGCAGAAGGCGGTCCGCGCGGAGCGGCGCAAGTACCACGAGCGGTTCCGCGGCCTGGTCGAGGAGGGCCAGCGGTCGGGCGAGTTCCGCACCGACAAGCCGGCCGACGTGGTGGTGGACTTCTACTTCGGGTCGGTGCACCACCTGGGGTCGTGGTACCGGCGGAGCGGTTCGCTGACGGCCCGCCAGATCGGCGACCACTACGCGGACCTGCTGCTGGACGCGCTGCGGCCGCCGGTGGGCTAGTGCTGCCGGACGTGGTCCAGCAGCAGTGCGCTCACCTCGTCCGGCGCCTCCATCGCCATCCACTGGCTCGCGCCCTCGACGATCTGGAAGCGGTACTCCGCGTCGATGTGGTGGACCGTCAGCTCCGCCGCGCTCTGGCTCAGGTACGGGTCCTCGCGGCCCCACAGGTACAGCGTCGGGACCGTGATGCGGCCCGCCGGGATGTCGAACTCGTCGTTCGTGGCTCCGCGGTACCAATTCAACGTCGCCGTCAATGCGCCCGGTTCGGAAAGGCGCTCGACCGTGCGCTCGACGACCGTGCGGGGAATGCGGCGATTGTAGACAGCCCGTAATTGCGCGGCTTCGTCGCGTAAGAGGTATTTCTCGGCCTTACCCTCTTCGCGGCGGAAGAAGCGGATGTAGCCCAGGTCGTGGAACTGGCCGTCGTCGGTGGCCGCCGCCTGGCGCAGGGCCGCCGGGTGGGGGGTCGACAGCACCGTCAGGGACCGGAGGCGGTCCGGGTGGGCCGCGGCGAACACCCAGGCCACCATGCCGCCCCAGTCGCGGGCGATCAGGTGGAAGCGGTCCGCGCCCTGGCTCTCGGCGAACGCCAGGACGTCGCCGACCAGGAGATCCAGCGTGTAGTGCTCGACGCCGTCCGGGCGCGCGCCCGCCGCGTAGCCGCGCTGGTCCACCGCCAGCGCCCGGTAGCCGGCCTCGCCGAGGGCGTGCAGCTGCTCCGTCCAGGACTCCGCGAACTCGGGCCAGCCGTGCAGCAGCAGCACGAGCTCGCCCGGCTCGGGCCCGGCCGCGAGCGCGGTGTGGTGGTGGCCGCCGACGGTGATGGTCACTTCCTCCAGCGCGGCGGCGTCCGTCGGGGCGACGGCTGATTCCATGGCGCACAGGCTAGATCCGCACCACCCACGAGAACCATGGGGATAAGGGCACTTTTGTCACACGTTTGCGCTCGGAGTGGCCTGGCTCACAAAAATCTCGCTCAGATGAGCGAAAATGCGCGGAGAAACTGAAGTTTCTTCATGAAGACCCCAGCCGCTCGAGGTCGACCACGGCCTTGTCGACCGAGAAGACGTCGGCCGGGCGGCGGTTCCCGGCGAGCAGCGAGACGTAACAGCCGTAGTCGATGGCGTACCCGTCGTACAGCCGGCCCGGGCGCCGCGGGTCGACCACGCCCCGCTCGAGGATGTGCAGCAGCCGCGCGTCGCACAGCGTGTCGATCACGGCCGGGCGGTCCCGCGCGGGCAGCAGGAACGTGCGGCACCGGCGGCGGCCCACCACCTCGTCCACCAGCAGGCCCAGCACCCGGTCGGCGGCGTCGTCGCGGCTGATCACCGACTGCTTGTCCCGCAGGTACCAGTCCCGCGCGGCCCGGCGGACGTGCGCCAGGGTGATCTTCTCGTCGTGCGCGTGCTGGGCGGCCAGCGCCGCGACGTTGATCGCGTCGCGCGGGACACCCTCGGCGGCCCGGACGAGCTCGCCGAACGCGCCGCCGTCGAAGGCCGCGTCGACGAACGCGCCGGGCACCGGCGTCCGCAGCATCGAGGCGAGGATCGGCCGGACGTGGTTGCCGAACAGCTCCCGGAAGAACGCCTGGGCCGCTTCCGGCGACCGGCCGAACACCAGGGCGTCGTCGAGGCTGACGGCGGACGCCGCGTCCGAGCCGACCTCGATGCCCAGGTAGTCGTCGTCGAGCGGGACGAAGAACCGGGCGCGGTGCTCGATCGCGGCGATCTTCACCGTGATGCCGCGGACCGGCAGGACGCTGCGGCGCAGCAGGTCGGCCAGGAACGGCTGCAGGTCGAGCGGCACGCTGCTCCACTCGTCGAGCAACAGCCACAGCCGCGCGGGCCGGACGCCGTCCGCGACGGCCTGCACGGCCCGGCTCAGCGGGCCGAACAGCACGCGGTGCTGCTCGACGCCGGTGCGCTTGCGCCGGCTCGACGCCGTCGCCGACGTCCTGCGCCGCGCGCCGGCTCGGGCGCCGCCGTTGCGGGTGACCGACAGTTCCGCCGAGTGTTCCCGTTCCACGGCGTCGCCGAATGTCTGTTCCTGTTCGGTTTCGCCGATCACTTCCACTTCCGTGGCGGCGGACACCACCGCGTCGAGGCCGCGCAGCAACGCGTCCGGGAAATCGCCGTCGACGGCCAGCGCGAAAAGCCGGTCGTGGACGGCTTCGAGGGTGTCGACCAGCAATTGCGTGCCGCGCTGGGCGGGGCTCAGCGCGGTGCTGGCGTACAGGCCGCCGGTGGAGCCGATCGTCCGCAGGTCGAGGTGGATCGCCAGGTCGCCGGTGCCTTCGGCGAGTTCCTGCAGGTGGCGCAACGCGTGCGTCTTTCCGGTACCGCGGCGGCCGAAAAGGATCTGGTGATCGGCCGAATTGATCATCGCGGAAAAGGAGCCGGCGGCGACGTAGGTCGCGGCCAGCGTCGAGCGGTCGGCGCTTTCCGCCCGCCGGGGAATGCGCATCAGAGCCTGGTTGAGGTGCCTCTGGACGGCCTGCGCCATGGGAGCCAGGGTACGGCAGCCATGGCCCGGTCCGGCACGGCCGAATGTGGTGCACACCGCGGAAACGGCCCGGGTCCCGGGCCGTTTCCGCCGGTGTTCAGGCGGGCAGGTCGAGCAGGTCCGCCAGCCGGGCGCGGTGCCGTCCCGGGGTGCCGAGGGCGATTTCGTCCGCCTTCGCGCGCTTCAGGTACAGGTGCGCCGGGTGCTCCCACGTCATCCCGATGCCGCCGTGCAGCTGGACGGCCTCCTCCGTCGCGCGGACGGCGATCGGCGCGTTGCGGGCCTGGGCGACCGCCACCGAAATCGGCACGTCGGTGCCGGTGGCCAGCGCGTCCGCCGCGTTGCGGGCCGCCGCGCGGGCGAGCACCAGGTCCGTGTACAGGTTCGCCAGCCGGTGCTTGAGCGACTGGAACCCGCCGACCGGGCGGCCGAACTGGTACCGGCCCTTGAGGTAGCTCACCGTCTCGGTGAGGGCCCACTCGGCGACGCCGGTCTGCTCCGAGGCCAGGATGCCCGCGCCGAACAGCAGCGCGTGCTCCAGCGCCGCGGCGGCCTCCGGGCCCGAGGCGACCAGCGTGGCCGGAGCCTCGGACAGCGTCACGTCGGCCACCCGCCGCGTCAGGTCGAACGACACCAGCTCCGTCACCGTCGCCGCCGACGCCTCGACGACGTACAGCGCCGGGCCGTCCGGGCCGGCGGCCGGGACGACCAGCAGGTCCGCCACCGACGCGTCCGCCACCGTGCCCACGCGGCCGGTGAGGGTGCCGTCCGCGGACGCCGTCACCGACGACGGGAAACCCGCGCCGGGGGCCGTCGACAGCGGCACGGCCAGCGCACCGATCGCCTGGCCCGCCGCCAGCCTGCCGACGAAGTCCCGCGCACCGGCGTGCACCAGCGCCGTCGTCGCCAGCACCACGCTGCCCAGGAACGGCACCGGCGCGACGCAGCGGCCCAGCTCCTCGGCCACGACCGCGACCTCGCGGGCCGACGCGCCGTGGCCGCCCAGCTCCTCCGGCACCGCGAGCCCGGCCACGCCGACCTCGTCGGCCAGCGTGCGCCACAGCTTCAGGTCGTACGGCTCGGCCGTCTCCACGCGCGCCAGCAGGGCTTCGGCGCCCGCCTTGTCCTTCAACAGGTCCCGGACCGAGGCCCGCAGGTCCTCTTCGACGTCGGAATAGAGCAGGTCACTCATCGGGGGAGGTCCTTCCAGGCGACGTCCTTGTCGACGCGCGGCTCCGAGGGCAGCCCCAGCACGCGCTCGGCGATGATGTTGCGCAGGACCTCCGAGGTGCCGCCCTCGATGGAGTTCCCCTTCGCGCGCAGGTAGCGGTAGCCGGCTTCGCGGCCGGTGAAGTCGACGATCGCCGGGCGCCGGAACGACCAGTCGTCGTAGGCCAGGCCCTCTTCGCCGAGCAGTTCGACCTCCAGGCCGGTGAGGGCCTGGTTCAGCTCGGAGAACGCGACCTTCATGGCCGAACCTTCCGGCCCGGGCGCGCCCGCCGTCAGCTGCTGGCGCAGCCGGGTGCCGGCCAGCCGCAGCGTTTCCGCCTCGACCCAGCGCTGCACGAGCCGGTCGCGCAGCTCCGGCGTGCGCAGCTCGGGCCGCTCGCGCCAGGTCTTCGCGACGATCCCGATCAGGCCGCCTTCGCGCGGCTGGACGTGCCCGCCGATCGCGACGCGCTCGTTCATCAGCGTGGTCTGCGCGACTTTCCAGCCTTCGCCGACCGCGCCGAGGCGCTGGGTGTCCGGGATCCGGACGTCGGTCAGGAAGACCTCGTTGAACTCGGCCTCGCCGGTGATCTGGCGCAGCGGCCGGACCTCGACGCCGGGCGCGGTCATGTCGCACAGGAAGTACGTCATGCCCTGGTGCTTGGGCACGTCCGGGTCGGTGCGGGTGACCAGGATCGCCCACTGCGACTCGTGCGCCCCGGACGTCCACACCTTCTGGCCGGTGACGACCCAGTCGTCGCCGTCGCGCACGGCCCGGGTGCCGAGCGCGGCGAGGTCGGAACCGGCGCCGGGCTCGGAGAACAGCTGGCACCACACCTCCTCGCCGGTCCACAGTGGACGCAGGAAGCGCTCGCGCTGCTCCGGTGTGCCGAAGGCGAGGATGGTCGGCGCGGCCATGCCGAGGCCGATGCCGATCCGGCGCGGGTTGTTGTCCGGCGCGCCCGCGTCCGTGAACACCGCGTCCACGACGGACTGCAGGGCGCGCGGGGCGTTCTGCCCGCCGAGCCCGGCGGGGAAGTGGATCCAGGCGAGCCCGGCGTCGAACCGGGCGCGCAGGAAGTCCATGCGGTCGGTCGTCTTCGGGTCGTGCGAGGCGAGGAACTCGGTCGCCTGGCGGGTCAGGTCTTCGGCGGTGACAGTCACTTCGCGCCCTCCGAGAGGTACTTCTTCAGTTCGCGCCGGGCCAGCGAGCGCTTGTGGACCTCGTCCGGTCCGTCGGCCAGGCGCAGCGTGCGGTTTCCGGCCCACATGGCGGCCAGGGGGAAGTCCTGGCTGACGCCGCCGGCGCCGTGCACCTGCACGGCCTTGTCGAGGATCCACTCGACCGCGGCGGGGGTCGAGATCTTGATGGCCTGGATTTCGGTGTGCGCGCCCTGGTTGCCGACGGTGTCCATCAGCCACGCGGTCTTGAGCACGAGCAGCCGCTGCTGCTCGATGCGGACGCGCGATTCGGCGATCCAGTCCTGCACGACGCCCTGCTGGGCGATCGGCTTGCCGAACGCCTCGCGCGAGATCGCGCGGCGGCACATGAGCTCCAGCGCGCGCTCGGCCATGCCGATGGCGCGCATGCAGTGGTGGATGCGGCCCGGGCCGAGCCGGGCCTGGGCGATGGCGAACCCGTCGCCCTCGCCGGCGATGAGGTTCTCCACCGGCACGCGGACGTCCTCGAAGAGCACTTCGGCGTGGCCGCCGTGGTCGCTGTCGTCGTAGCCGAAGACGTGCATGCCGCGCTTGACCGTGACACCCGGCGCGTCGCGGGGGACCAGGATCATGCTCTGCTGCTTGTGCGGCGCGGCTTCCGGGTCGGTCTTGCCCATGACGATGAAGATCTTGCACGCGGGGTTCATCGCGCCGGAGATGTACCACTTGCGGCCGGTGACGACGTACTCGTCGCCGTCACGCCGGATCGCGGTCTCGATGTTGCGGGCGTCGGAGGAGGCGACGTCCGGCTCGGTCATCGCGAAGGCGGACCGGATTTCGCCGTTCAGCAACGGTTCCAGCCACTGCTTCTGCTGCTGGTCGGTGCCGAACATGGCCAGCACTTCCATGTTCCCGGTGTCGGGCGCGGCGCAGTTGAGCACGCTCGGCGCGAGCCGGATGCTGCGGCCGGTGATCTCCGCCAGCGGCGCGTACTGCAGGTTCGTCAGGCCCGCGCCGTGCTCGCCGGGGAGGAAGAAGTTCCACAGCCCGCGCTTGCGCGCCTCGGCCTTGAGCTCCTCGACGACCGGCGGGATGGCCCACGGGTCGTCGCGCTCGGCGAGCTGCTGCTCGAACACGGCTTCGGCGGGGTAGATGTGCGAGTCCATGAACTCGAGGAGCTGCCCGCGCAGCTCCTCGGTCTTCTCGTCGAACGCGAAGTCCATTTACTTCTCCTCTTTGAGAATCTCGTTGCCGTGCGCGACGAGCGGCGCGACCCCGGCCCCGACGCCTTCGAAACCCGCCCCGACCGTCTGGCCCTTGCTGAAGCGGTAGTAGATGCCCTCCAGGATCACGGCCAGCTTGAAGAACGCGAAGCTGACGTACCAGTTCAGCTGCGAGACGTCCCGGCCGGAGAGCTCGGCGTAGCGGGCGACGACCTCGTCGGTGCTCGGGTAGCCGGGCGCCGAGCTGGCGTTGGACACGAAGGGGAGCGAAACCTTGTCACGCTCGGCGTAGGCGACCAGCAGCGCGAGATCGGTCAGCGGGTCGCCCAGCGTCGACATCTCCCAGTCGAGCACCGCCGAGATCCGGTCGCCGGCGTCGACCAGGACGTTGTCCAGCCGGTAGTCGCCGTGGATGATCGACGGCGGCCCGGACACCGGCACCGCCGCGGCGAGCCGGTCGTGCAGCTCGTCGACGCCCGGCAGGTCGCGGCTGCGGGACGCGTCGAGCTGCTTCTTCCACCGCCGCAGCTGCCGCTCGAGGAAGCCCTCCGGGCGGCCGAAATCGCCCAGCCCGACCGCGGCCGGGTCGACGGCGTGCAGGTCGACGAGCGTGCCGACCAGCGCGTCGGCCATCGCGCGGGTGCGGTCCGCGCCGAGCCGCGCGAGCTGGTCCGCGGTCCGGTACGGCGTGCCCTCGACGAAGCTCATCACGTAGAACGGCGCCCCGACGACGTCGGCGTCCTCGCAGAGCAGCAGGGCTTCGGGCACCGGCACGGCGGTGTCGCGCAGGCCGGAGATCACCCGGAACTCGCGGCTCATGTCGTGCGCGGTGGGCAGCACGTGCCCCAGCGGCGGGCGGCGCACCACCCAGCGCGACCGGCCGTCGCCCACCACGTAGGTGAGGTTCGACCGGCCGCCCTCCACGACGTCCGCGGTCAGCTCCCCGGCGGCCAGGCCGGGCCGGTGCGCGTCCAGGTGGGCGCGCAGGCGGTCCAGGTCGAGACCCGGCGGGTCGGTGCGGCTCATCGTGCCTCCTCCAAGCGTTCGACGCAGCATACCGACTAGTCGGTATGTAGTACAGCGGGCCCGGCCGGGGCGCACCCCGGCCGGGTGGTCACGCCAGGAACCGGGTGACCCACTCGGCGACGCAGGCGGGCTTCGCCTCGCCGTCGATCTCGACCGTCCACTTCGACACCGCCTGCTTGCCGCCGGGGATGTCGGTGACCTCCACCAGCTCGGCCCCGGCGCGCACCTTCGAGCCGACCTTGACCGGCTGCGGGAAGCGGACCTTGTTGAGGCCGTAGTTGATGCCCATCCTGATCCCGTTGACCCGGTAGATCTTCGGGCCGAACGCCGAGAGCAGCGACAGCGTCAGGAAGCCGTGGGCGATGGTGCCGCCGAACGGCCCCGCGGTCGCCATCGGCTCGTCGACGTGGATCCACTGGTGGTCGTCGGTGGCGTCGGCGAACAGGTTCACCCGGTCCTGGGTGACCTTCACCCACTCGCTGTACCCGAGGTGCTCGCCGACCGCCGCGGCGAAGGCGTCCAGGTTCTCGAACTCGCGCATCGGCCTCAGTCCTTCGGTCCGCCGGCGACGTAGACGACCTGGCCCGAGACGAATCCCGCGCCTTCGCTGACCAGGAACGACGTCAGGTGGGCGATGTCGTCGGGCGTGCCGACGCGCTGCACCGGGATCTGCGACGCGGCGGCGGCCTTGAAGTCCTCGAAGCTCATGCCGATCCGTTCCGCGGTCGCCGCGGTCATGTCGGTGGCGATGAAGCCCGGCGCGATGGCGTTGGCGGTGACGTTGAACTTGCCCAGCTCGATGGCGAGGGTCTTGGTGAAGCCCTGCATGCCGGCCTTGGCGGCGGAGTAGTTGACCTGGCCGCGGTTGCCGAGCGCCGAGGTGCTGGAGAGGTTGACGATCCGGCCGTACTTCTCCTGGGTCATGTACTTCTGCACCGCGCGGGTCATCAGGAAGGAGCCCTTGAGGTGCACGCCGAGCACGGAGTCCCAGTCCTGCTCGGTCATCTTGAAGATCAGGTTGTCCCGGGTGATGCCGGCGTTGTTGACCAGCACGACCGGCGGGCCGAGCTCGTCGGCGACCCGGGTGACGGCCGCCTCGACCTGCTCGGCGTCGACGACGTCGAGGGCGACGCCGACGGCCTTGCCACCCTTCGCGACGATCGCTTCGGCACCCTGCTTGACGCCGGCCTCGTCCAGGTCCAGCAGCGCGACGGCGAAGCCGTCATCGGCCAGCCGAGCGGCAACGGCGGCACCGATGCCGCGGCCGGCACCGGTGACCACGGCGACACGGGAAGGGGAATCGGTCACGGGGACCTCCTCGTCGTTGAGAAGCGGGCTCGTGCCCGCGAGCCTACTAAGCGGTTGGTCACAGACGATACGGCCCGCGGCCCGTATTCCGATGCCAACGTACGCAGATTTCCCCGGTGCCGCCTGGTCGTCCCGGGTTTCCCGAGGACGACGGCGGTGCGCGCGGGGGCCGGTGGCCAAGGTCACACCCGTCACACCATCGGCTGATCACCGCCACCGAACCAGCGACACCGGTCGTCCGCGATGATCAGCTGTGTTTTGTTGGACCGGTGCCATCGCTGCGCGTAACCCACGTCCTGACCGCCTTGGCCGTCGCCGCGGGCGCCGTGACGCTCGCCCTGGCCGCACCACCCGGCGCCCGCTCGTCCGCACCCGCCGCGGCGACGCTCGTGCGGTTGACGACGTCACCGGTCGAAGCGCTGGGTCTCGACGCCTACACCGGGCGGTACGGGGTGGCGGAGTCCGCCGCGGGGGAGACCGACAACGGGGATTTCGGCGATCCGGACGGGATGCTGAGCAGGATCAGCGTCGCGACGAAGGAGACCCGGACGTCCGCCGACCCGGCGAAGAACTGGGCCCAGGCGCAGTTGACGGCGCTGGAGGTGAAGGTCGGGGGAAAGCCGTTCCTGCGGGTGGCTTCGCTCGATTCGTACGCCGAATGCGTGCCGCCGCCGGTGGGCCCGTGGGCGCTGGCCTACAACCGCACGAACAGCGGCGTGATTTCGGTGCTCGGGCACCTGGTGCGCGCGGGCCGGAACGAGGTGAGCGTGACCGGGGCCGAGCTGGGTGATCCCGAGATCGGCAAGAGCACGCTGACGGTCGTGGTCACCCCGTTCCAGGACCCGGCGGCGCAGAGCCGGCAGGATCACGCGCGGGCGTGGCTGGACATCGACGTTACGGCGGTGCTGAAGGACAAGGACGGGAAAACGGTGTACGACGGCCCGTTGACGTCACTGCGGCTGGGCGAAGTCGAGGCGCAGTGCGGGGCCCGGCCGCCGACCAGTTCCACGACGGCTTCGACTTCCACTGCGACCTCAACCTCGACTGCGACCTCGACAGCGACCTCGTCTTCGCCGACGACGGGTTCTTCGAGCGCCACCTCGACGTCGTCCACCTCGACGGAGGCATCGCCTTCCGGTTCGGTGAGCATCACGCCGACGTCGGGCACCCCGGGAGGAACGACACCACCGCCGGCCGGCCCCGGACCGCACGGCGGCCTGGCCGGCACCGGCATCGGCGCCTTGCCCGCCCAGGCCGCCACGCTCGTCGCCCTGCTGGCGGCCGGCCTGACGCTGCTCGCCGTGGCACGGCGACGAGGCAGGCGCTGAAGCCGGGTCAGTTGAGCTTGCGGGTGTCCGCGGGAAGCCCGCCGCCGGCGTAGACGTCCTCGGCCAGCTTGGCCAGGGCCGTCAGAGCCACGTTCTGGCTCCACGGGCCGTAGGAAACCCGGGACACGCCCAGTTCCTGGGCGCGGGCCAGCGGGATCGAGCCGGGGATGCCGATGAGGTTGACCTTCCGCTCGCCGAGCTCCTCGACGAGCCGCGCGACCTGGCTCTCGTCCAGCTTGCCCGGCACGAAGAAGTTCGACGCGCCCGCGTCGAGGTACGCGCGGCCGCGGGTGAGGGCTTCGGCCAGGGCCGTTTCGGGGTCGGTCTTGAGGAACGCGTCGGTGCGGGCGTTGAGGACGAAGTCGACGCCGGCCGACTGGGCGGCCGCGACAGCCGCTTCGACCGCCTTCACCGCTTCGCCCAGCGGCTTCATCCGGTCTTCGGGGTTGGCCCCGACGGCGCCGGCTTCGATCGCCCTGGCCACGGTGCCGCCCGGGTCGCCGTAGCCGGCTTCGAGGTCGGCGGTGACCGGCAGGTCGCCGGCGTGCCGCACGATGAGGGCGACCTCGGCGATCATCTCGTCACGCGGGATCTTCTCCCCATCGGGGTAGCCGCGCGAGGCGGCGATGCCGTGGCTGGGCGTCGCGAGCGCTTGGGTGCCGGGCGTCTCGGCGACGACCTTGGCGGTGATGGCGTCCCAGACGTTGACGACGAGCAGCAACTCGGGCGCGGCGTGCAGTTCCTGCAGGAGCGTGGCCTTCTCGGCGGTCGAGATCATGCCGTCCAATGTAGGCGAAGGCGCCCGCGTTCCACGCCGCGTCGATCATCCGGAAGGTCTCGTCCAGTGCGCGGCGTGATCACCCGGCGGCGGCCGCCGTCATCCGGCCCAGGAACTCCGTGGTGGCCCGCAGCACCGCCGGATCCGCGGCCTGCAGCGTGGCCGCGATCCCGGTGCCCGCCACGGCGAGGAACTCGCGGGCCCGGTGCCGCGCTTCGGGCGAGGGGCGCAGGGTGACCCGGCGGCGGTCGGGGTGCTCCCGGCTGCGGCCGACGTGGCCGGCGGCTTCGAGGCGGTTCACCAGGGCCGTCGTCGCGCCGGTCGTCATGCCGATCCCGCGGGCGAGCTGGACCGGGGACAGCGGCGAGCCCGCCTCGGCGGCCCAGATGATCCGGCCCAGGGCGTCGGCGTCGGACGCCGGCAGGCGCATCCACGCGGCGAAGCCGCGGTTCAGCTCGGCGAAGCCCAGGGCCCAGTCCCGCAGCGCGTGCATCACCTCGACCTGGGCGGACGTCCACGCGGTGGTCAGCGGGTCCGGCGCCGTCATGCCGACTCCTTCACAGTGAAGTAACTTGGCCATGAAGCTACCTGACGGCGGGAGTGGGATGAGCACACGACATGCGGTGATCTCGGGGGCGAGCATCGCCGGCCTGTCGGCGGCCTTCTGGCTGCGGCGGACCGGGTGGGAGGTGACCGTGCTGGAGCGGGCCGCGGCCTTCCGCGACGGCGGGCAGAACGTGGACGTCCGGGGCGTCGCCCGGGACGTGCTGCGGCGGATGGGCCTGATCGAGGCGGTCAAGGCGCAGAACACCACGGAGACCGGCACGGTCTTCGTCGACGGCACCGGCCGGGTGCGGGCGGAGCTGCCGTCCGACCCCGAGGGCGCGACCGCCGAACTCGAGATCCTGCGCGGTGATCTCGCGCAAACCCTGCTCGACCACCTGCCCGACGGCGTCGGCATCAGTTACGGCGACACGATCGCCGACGTCGCGGAGGACGCCGACGCGGTCACGGTGACCACGGAATCGGGCCGGGTGCTGCGGGCCGACGTGCTGGTCGTCGCCGAGGGCGTCCGGTCGGCGACGCGCGACCGGCTCTTCGGCGACCTCGTCGAACGGCGGGAACTCGGGGTCGCCATGGTGTTCGGCACGATCCCGCGAACGGACGGCGACGACGACCGCTGGCGCTGGTACACCACCACCGGCGGCCGCCAGGTGCACCTGCGCCCGGACAACCACGGCACGACGCGCGCCATCCTGGCCTACGCCCCCGCGGAGCACCTCACGGACCTCGACCGCACCGACGCGCTCGGCCGCACCCGCGCCCGGTTCGCCGACGCCGGCTGGGAAGCAGCGCGCGTCCTGGACGCGTTCGACACCGCCGACGACGTCTACATCGACAACCTGACCCAGATCCGCATGCCGGCCTGGCACCGCGGCCGGGTCTGCCTCGCCGGCGACGCGGCCTGGTGCGTCACCCCGATGGGCGGCGGCGGCGCGTCACTGGCACTCACCGCGGGGTACGTCCTCGCGGCGTGTCTGTCCACAACGGACTCCGACGTCGAGGCGGCGTTCGCCGCCTACGACGAGTGGATGCGTCCGCTGGTCGACGACGTCCAGGATCTGCCGCGCTGGATCGTGCCGTTCGCGTACCCGCAGAGCCGGTTCGGGTTGAGCTTGCGTCGTGTGCTGGACAAGGTCCTCACGTCGCGGCCGTTCGCGCCGTTCCTGGCGAAGGTGACGAGGGTGGCGGCCACGGACCGTCCGCTGCCGAGCCTGGGGACTCCGCCGGGAACGAGCCGGTGCTCAGCGGGCGGCTGACCAGCTGGGCGCGGACCGCCAAGCGCGTCTCGAGGTCGCCCAGTTCGCGCAACAGCGTCGTCAATGCTTCGTTGCCGGCCAGCTCGGCGTAGTGCGCGGGCAGGGAACGCTCCAGGCGCTCCAGGGTCATGATCAGCTCATCGCGCCGCTCGGGGGTGCGGCCCGGGAGCATCATGCCGTGGCGGCGGAACACTCGGCCGGCGGTGGACCACCACATGTCGCTCGCTCCCGGAGGGTCGGTCACGCGGCCGCGGACCGCCGCGTAGTCGAGGAACTCGCCGATCGGGTCGGTGCCGGTCTGGGTGCTGACGAGTGATTCGTAGACCGCCGGGTACAGGTGCTGGAGGATGATCACGATGATCAGCCTGCCGCTGCCCAGCGGGGGTTTCCGCCAGGCCGGGCTCAGTTTCTGCTGCAGGACGAAGCTGTTGATGATCCGCTTGATCCGCCTCGGGTTGCCTTCGGTCCGCTCCACGAGGATCTTGGTGACGGTCTCGTCCACGAACCCGCCGACGCCCGCCTGCTGGGCGTAGCTGTGCACCAGCTGCACGGTGCTCGTCCGGTCCGGGACCGGGATGCGGTACACCACCTGCACGATCTTCTCCAGGTAGGTCCGCCCTTCGCCCTCGCCGCCGCGGGCCGACGTCGAGACGCCGCGGGCGAGCACGGACAGGTCGCAGCCGATCACGAAGATCACCCCGGTCGTGGCGAGGTACAGCTTCACGGCCTCGCAGATCTGCACCACGACGGCGTCGGAGCAGCGGTCGAGGTCGTCGACGAACACCACCAGGGTGCGGCCGGTGCGCAGCTTGGCGTCCTTGGTCCAGTCTTCGAGGATCTTCTGGATCCAGTCCCGCATTTCGTTGCGGGACTTGGCGTTCACCTCGAGCTTGGCCCACAGTTCGTCCGCCAGCCGCGAGATGCCGAAGAACCGCATCGCGACGGAGAACGCGAGACGGAGGAGGTCGAGCGTGTGGCGGCTCTTCGACAGCTTGCGGATCCAGCGCCGCAGCAGCCGCGCGTCCAGCTTCACGATCACGGACTTGATGAGGGCGTCCAGCGCGTTGCCGGCCTGCGCCGTCCACGCGTTGAAGGAAACCTTGACCAGATCGGGGTTTTCCGGCAGGGCGGCCTCGATCTGGCGCAGCAGGGTGCTCTTCCCGGTGCCCCACCCGCCGTCGATCGCCATCACGAACGGCGACGGCGTGCGGGTCAGGATCGACGCGATCCCGCGCGCGGTTTCGGTGGCGCCGAGGAGGTCGCCGGCGGCGTCGGCGACGGGCTGGTCGTTCAGGAGGTGGTAGGCGTTCTCGTCGCCGGACGGTTCCTCGTACGCATCCGGTGACCAGAATTCGCGGACCGACTCGGCGGGAACCCCGGTGTCCTCCGCGACGATCTGGATGATGTCGTCCTCGTCGATCTCCGAGACGACGTCGAGGTCGTCGGTCTGCCACTGGTTCTCGTGCGTGTTCCGCTCGTGGAGCAGCTGCTTCTCGGTGTCCCGCAGCCGGGCGGCGCCTTCCCAGTCCTGCGCGTCGATCATGTCTTCTTTTCGCCGGCGCACGTCGGCGATCTTCTCGTCGAACTCGCGCACGTTCTTCCGGGCCGCCCGGCGGATGCGCAGCCGGGCACCGGCCTTGTCGAGCAGGTCCACCGCGCTCTCCGGCAACGGCCGGTCCGAGACGTACCGGACGGCCAGGGTGACCGCTGCGACGAGAGCCAGGTCGGTGATCGAAACGCGGTGGTGTGCCTCGTACCGGTCGCGGACACCCCTGAGGATTTCGACGGCGTCTTCGAGTGTCGGCTCGCCGACCTGGATCGGCTGGAAGGTGCGGTCGAGGACCGGGTCCTTCGTGATGTACCGGTGGTACTCGTCGGCGGTGGCGGCGCCGATGACCTGCAGTCCGCCGCCGGTCAGCATCGGCTTGAGCAAGGATCGCGCGTCCGCCAGCCGGGCGTCGGCATCGGCGCCGAAGAGTGTGTGGATGCCGTCGACGAACAGGATGACGTCACCGCGCAGGCGGACGTCCTTGACGGCTTTCCCGAGGGCCTCGGTCCGCTCGGCCGTCAGGGAGCCGAGATCGAGGGTGCACAGCTGTTTGTCCCTCAGCGTTTCGGCCACTTCGCCGGTGACGATCAGCTGGGCGAGACCTTCCACGACGTCGGCCGCGCCGACGCCGGGCTCGCCGACGAGCACGGGGCTGTTCTGGGTCCGGCGGGACAGCACCTGCATGACCCGCCCGATCTCCTCGTAGCGCCCGACGACCGAGTCGAGCTTGCCCCCGCGGGCGAGCGTGGTGAGGTTGCGGCCGAACTGTTCGATCTCCAGGGGCGGCGTGGGCTCGCTGGCGCTGTCCTTGTCGTCGGACATCAGCTGCGACACCTGACGGCGGACCCGCTTGAGGTCGGCGCCGAGCTTGACCAGGGCCCGCGCGGCGACGCCGTCGCCCTCGCGGAGCAGGCCGAGCAGGAGGTGTTCGGGACCGATGTGGGCGTGGCCGAGCTCATCCGACTCACGCAGCGACAGCTCCAGCACCTTCTTCGCCCGCGGCGTGAACGGGATGTGCCCGCTCGGCGCCCGCTGGTCCTGGCCGAGAATCTCCCCGACCTGCTCGCGGACGCCTTCGAGCCCGACGCCCAGCGCCCCCAGCGCCCGGGCGGCGACGCTTTCACCCTCGTGCAGCAGGCCGAGCAGGAGGTGCTCGGTGCCGATGTGGTCGTGGTCGAGCATCCTGGCCTCTTCCTGGGCCAGGACGACCACCCGCCGCGCGCGGTCGGTGAGCCTCTCGAACATGTGTTGAGGTCGCCGTTTTGCCGTGGTCCGTTACGAGGACGGTCAGACCACCGTGAAGCTCGCCGAGAGCGTCGCCGCCGAGCTTGTGCCGACGTACACCTCGATCTTGCCCGGCTCCACGCGGAACCGGGCCGTGTTGTCGTAGAACCCGACGTCCTCCGGGGTGAGGGGGAACGACACCGTCGTCGACGCGCCCGCGGCCAGGGTCACCCGCCGGAAGGCGCGGAGGCGGCGGACCGGCTGGACGATGCTCGCGACCGGGTCGCGCAGGTAGAGCTGGACGACCTCGTCGCCCGCGCGGCCGCCCGTGTTCGTCACCGTGGCGGTGACGTCGATGCGGCCGCCGCGGGCCGGGAGGCGGGTGCCCGACAGGCGGAGGCCGTCGACGCGGAACGTCGTGTAGGACAGGCCGTGGCCGAACTCGTACAGCGGTCCGCTGGCCAGGTCCAGGTACTTGGACGTGTACTTGTTGGCCGGGTCGGCGGGACGCCCGGTGTTCTCGTGGTTGTAGTAGATCGGGATCTGCCCGACCGCGCGCGGGAAGCTCACCGGCAGCTTGCCGCCCGGGTTGACCACGCCGAACAGCACGTCCGCGACCGCGTGGCCGCCCTGCACGCCGGGGGCCCACGCCTCGAGGATGGCGGGGGCGTTGTCGTGCAGGTACGGGATCGTCAGCGGGCGGCCGTTGACCAGCACGACCACGAACGGCTTCCCGGTCGCCTCGATCGCGGCCACCAGCTGCTGCTGCACGCCGGGGAGGTCGATGCTGCTGCGGGCGGCCGCTTCGCCGCTCATCGCGGCGGTTTCGCCGACCACCACCACCGTCACGTCGGCGGCGCGCGCCGCCTGCTGCGCGGCGGCGAACCCGCCGGTGTCCGTTCCGTCGACGGTGCAGCCGGGGGTGTAGCTCACGGTCGCGCCGGGCGCCGCGGCCTTGATCCCGTCGACGACGGTCACCGGCGGCGTCGTCGACGCGCCGGTGCCGAGGCCCGCCCAGGTGCCGTTGAGGTCGTAGGTCGCCGCGCCGAGCGGCCCGACGACGGCCACCGAGCCGACGGTCTTCGCCAGCGGCAGCACCGGGCCGTCGTTCTTGAGCAGCACCATGCACCGCGCCGCGGCCTGCCGCGACGCCGCCAAGGCGGCCCGTGAAGGCGCTTTCACCTCGGCCGCCTCGTCGACGTACGGGCGCTCGAACAGGCCGAGCCGGAACTTCACGAGCAGGATCCGGCGGACGGCGTCGTCGATCTGGTCGCGGGTGATCCGGCGCTCGGCCAGCAGCCGCTCGGCGAAGCGGGCGTAGTTGGTGCTCACCATCTCCATGTCGACACCGGCCGGCAGGGCGGCCGCCGCGGCGTCCGCGCCGTCGCCGGCCAGGCCGTGCAGGATCAGTTCCTCGATGCCGGTGTAGTCGCTGACCACGAACCCGCGGAAGCCGTAGGTGCCCTTGAGGACGTCGTGCAGGACGTACCCGTTGCCGTGGGCCGGGACGCCGCTGATGGTGTTGAAGCTCGCCATGACGGTCGCGACGCCCGCTTCGACGCTGGCCTTGAACGGCGGCAGGTAGAGGTTGTGCAGCCGCTGCAGCGAGACGTCGACGGTGTTGTAGTCGCGCCCGCCTTCGGCCCCGCCGTAGGCGACGAAGTGCTTGGCGCAGGCGGCGACCCGGTCCGGCGCGGAGTAGTCGTTGCCCTGGTAGCCGCGGACCTTGGCGACGGCGAACTGCGTCGCCAGGTAGGGGTCTTCGCCGTAGCCTTCCGCGATCCGTCCCCACCGCGGCTCGTGGGTGACGTCCATCATCGGCGCGTACGTCCAGTGGATGCCGCTGCTGCGGGCCTCCTTGGCCGAGACGGTGGCGTCGGTGCCCGCGACGGCGGGGTCGAAGCTCGCGCCCTGGGCGAGCGGGATCGGGAAGTTCGTGGTGTACCCGTGGATGACGTCGAGGCCGAAGACGAGCGGGATCTTCAGCCGCGTCTGCTCGACGGCGATGCGCTGCAGGGCGTTCAGTTTCGCCGCCCCGACGACGGAGAAGACCCCGCCGAGCCGGCCACCGGAGAGGGCGGCCCGGGCGGTGGTTTCGTCGCCGACGAGCTGGAGCTGGCCGATCTTCTCGGCGAGGGTCATCTGCTTGAGCAGCGCCTCGACGCGCTGATCGCGCTCCGGCGGCCGCGCGGCGGCGTCGGTGGACTCGGCGGCGGCCGGCTGGGCGATCAGCCCGGCGGAGGCGATCCCGCCGGCGAGGCCGGCGAGCACGCTGCGCCGGTTCACCCCGCCCGCGGCCGAAGTTTCGTGGTTCACCTGCTGCGACATGGCGGGGACCCTTTCGCGGAGCAACGACGGCGGTGGCGAACTCCTCTGATCGGTCAGGCGTCCCCAGCCTAGGCCGCGCAAGGGCGGGCCGCAGTCCTCCCTGACGAGCCGAAGCCGTTACCAGGTGACCGGCAGCGCGACCGGCCCGCGCATGGCCATCCCGGCCCGCCACTCGATGTCGTCTTCAGGCACGGCGAGGCGCAGCCCCGGGAGCCGGGTCAGCAGCGCCGCCACCGCCACCTGGATGTCCATCCGCGCCAGCTGGGCCCCGATGCAGTGGTGCGGTCCGTGGCCGAACGCCAGGTGCCCCTTGGCGTCCCGGGTCACGTCGAGGCGGTCGGGGTCGGGGAACCGGCGCGGGTCGCGGTTGGCCGCGTGCTTCGCCAGAAGCACGGGTTCGCCCGCGCGCACGGTGCCGCCGCTGAGTTCGACGTCCGCCAGCGCGTAGCGAGGCAGGATGTCGGCGGCCTCCTGCGCCGGGACCCAGCGCAGCAGTTCCTCCACGGCGCCGGGCACCAGCTCCGGCCGGCTCCGCAGCAGGGCCGGCTGGCCGGGGAACCGGAGCAGCGCGACGACGGAGTTCACGATCTGGCACGCGGTGGAGTCGTACCCGGCGCCGAGCAGCATCACGGTCAGCTGCACGAGCTCGTCGGCGGTGAGCCGGTCGCCTTCCTCCTGGGCGACGACGAGGGCGCTGATCAGGTCGTCTTCCTGGTGCTCCCGGCGCCGGGCGGCGAGCCCGGCCAGGTAGCCGGCGAGCTCGCCCAGCCGCGCGAGCTTCTCGTCGTCGGTCAGCGCGGTGACGGACATGAACGCGGCGGCCAGCTCCCGGAAGTGGTCGCGGTCCGCGTAGGGCACCCCGAGCAGTTCGCAGACCAGCAGGCCGGGCAACGGCACCGCCAGCGCCGTCACCAGGTCGGCGGGCGGGCCGGCTTTCTCCAGCTCGTCCACCAGCTCGTTCGCCAGGCGTTCCGCACCCGCGCGCAGCCCTTCGACGCGCCGCACGGTGAACGCGTGCGCCAGCAGCCGCCGCAGCCGGGTGTGGTCCGGCGGGTCGAGGTCGGTCAGGATCGCGCCCATCCGCTGCGGGCCCAGCCGCGGCGTGTCCCGCACGGCCGCCTGCGCGAGGCTGAACCTCGGGTCGCCGAGCGCGATGCGGACGTCGTCGTACCGCGTGAGCAGCCATGCCTCGTCGCCGTACGGGAGCTTCACGCGGGCCAGCGGTTCCTCGTCGCGCAACCGGCCGTAGAGCGGATCGATCTCCAGCCCGATGGCCGGACCGAAGGGGTAGGAACGCACGTGCATGGCACCCTCCCGGAGCTCGACGCCGAGCTCCCCATGATGGCCCGGCGGGCCCCTCCTGGGTAGGGCGCTTACCGCTTGCAGGGACCGAAGTACCGGCACTCGATCAGGTCCCGCGGGTCGAGGGAGCGGGCCCGGGGCTCCAGGGTGTCGAGCAGGTCCGCGATCTCCGCCAGGTCCACCGCCCCCTCGGCGGTCAGGGCGAAGAACCGCTCCTGCGTGTCGTGCTCGGGGCAGCCGCTGCCGCGCAGGTTGCCCGCCGGCGTCACGCTGAACACCTCGTCGCCCCCGTCGCCGAAGGTGAAGTAGCCCTGCAACGGGACCGGGGTCGTGTCCGCGACTTCGTTGATCCGGCAGCCGCCGTAGGTGGCGGGGTAGTGCCAGCCCGCGTGGACGTCGTCGGCGAACCAGGCCTCGGCCGGGTCGCTGTCGCCGTCGAGGTGCCAGCCCCGTGCCGTGAGGAACTCGTGCACGCGGAGCTGGCGGGTGCGCGCCAGGTCGGTCGGCGGCGTCGTCATCTGCTTCCCTTCGGGCGAGGCTGGTTACCGGCCTTCAGTGTCGCCCGAGCACGTTTTCCCCGACCGGGTGACCCGTCCGTGAACCGGGACAGCACGCTCACACGATGCCCGCCGCGATCAGCTGCGACCAGATCTCGCCCTGGTCGACCACCTCGACGCCGTGCTTCTCGGCCTTCGTCAGCTTGCTCGCGCCCACGTCGGCACCGGTGATGAGCAGGTCGGTGCTCGCCGAGACCGACGTCGCCGTGGTCGCGCCCGCCTTCTCGCAGAGCCGCTGGAACGTCGGGCGGGGGACCTTCTCGCCCGAACGGGGATCGCTGATCGAGCCGGTGACCACCACCGTCTTGCCCGCCAGCGGCGCGCCGGCCGCGACGACCGGCGGGAGGTCCTCCTCGCGCACGTCGAGGGAAACCCCCGCCTCCCGCAGGCGCGCCAGCTCGGGCCGCAGCCGGGTGAGGTGCTCGATCAGCGACGCCGCCACCTTCGGCCCGATGTCCTCCACCGCCACCAGCCCGTCGACGCCCGCCTCCGCGACGGCCTCCAGCGAGCCGAACCCGGCCCGGCACAGGCGGGCGGCCGTGCCTTCGGACGCCATCGGGATCGCCAGCCCGATCAGCGCCCGGCGCAGGCCGACCGACCGGCTCGCGTCGATCGACTCGATCATCCGGGTCGCCGACACCTCGCCGATGCGGTCGAACTCGAGCAGCTTCTCCTTCGTCAGGCCGTAAAAGTCCGACGGGTGCTCCAGGATCCCGGCCTCGGCCAGCCGTTCGATCCAGACGCCGCCGATGGCGTCGATGTCCGCCGCCGCCCGCGACGCCCAGTGGATCAGCCGCCGCACGGTCTGCGCCGGGCAGGAGACGTTGGTGCAGAACAGTTCCCGGCTGTTGCCCTGCTCGGTCAGCGGCTGCCCGCACGACGGGCACGCGTCCGGCGGGACGATCTCCTGCTCGGCACCGGTGCGCTTCGAGGCGTCGAGCACGCCGGCGACGAACGGGATCACGTCACCGGCCCGGCGCACCAGCACGGTGTCGCCGATCCTGATGCCGCGGGCGCGGATCACCTCCTGGTTGGCCAGCGTCGCGCGGGTGACCGTCGTGCCGCCCACGAACACCGGCTCCAGCCAGGCGACCGGCGCGATCTTGCCCGTCTTGCCGACGTCCCAGACCACGTCGGCCAGCACGGTGGTCTTTTCCTCGGCGGCGAACTTGAACGCCAGCGCCCCGCGCGGCGAGCTCGACCGGGTGCCGGCCGCCGCGTAGGCGTCCCGGCTCGCCAGCCGCAGCACGGCGCCGTCGAGGTCGTAGTCCAGCTCGTTGCGCTGCCGCTCGATCTCGCCGATGACTTCCTGCGCCTCGGCCGCGCCGGCGCAGCGCCGCATGTCGGCCGCGGTGAAGCCGAGCGCGTGCAGCGCGCTGCCGAGGTCGGCCGCGGCGCTGTCGGGCTCGGTGTGGAGGTCGAAGGCGAAGAACCGCAGCCGCCGCTCGGCCACGGTCGCGGGGTCCTTCGCGCGCAGCGTGCCCGCGGCGGCGTTGCGCGGGTTGATCAGCGGTTTGTCCGGGTGCGCGGTGTTGTACGCGGCGAAGGTCGAGCGCAGCATGACGGCCTCGCCGCGCACCTCGACCCGCCCCGGCGCGTCGACCTGCTCCGGGATCCCGTCGGTCAGGGCCCGCACGAGCACCGTGACGTCGTCACCCGTCGTGCCGTCCCCGCGGGTGACGGCCCTGGCCAGGCGCCCGTTCTCGTAGACGACGGCCAGCGACAGCCCGTCCAGCTTCGGCATGACCACCACCGGCTGGCCGGGGAAGCGGTCGAAGAACGCCTCGACCTGCTCGGGCTTGGTCGCCTTGTCCAGGGACAGCATCGGGCGCGAGTGCCGGATCGGCGCGTGCAGCACCGCCGGCGCGCCGACCTGGTCGAGCGGGTTCGGGTCCGGCGTGAGCTCCGGGTGGGCCCCGATCAGGCTCCGCAGCTCGTCTTCGACCGCGTCGTACTCCGCGTCGGCCACCAGCGGCGACCCGCGGTAGTAGGCGTCGCGCAGCACCGTGATGCGGTCGGCGAGGTCCCGGATGCGTTCCTGAGCGTTCACGCCCCAGGACGTTACCGGGCACCCCCGACAAAACCGGAGCGACGGCCCGCCGACCGGCCGTTCTGGAGCAGCTCCGGGGTTACGCTGAAGATCATGCGATTCGCCATCAAGACCTCGCCCCAGAACACCGAATGGGCCGACGTGCTCGCCGTCTGGCAGGCGGCGGACGGGATCGAGCTGTTCGAGTCGGGCTGGACCTTCGACCACTTCTACCCCATCTTCTCCGATTCGGCCGGCCCCTGCCTCGAGGGCTGGGTGACGCTCACGGCGCTCGCCCAGGCGACGAAGCGGCTCCGGCTCGGCACGCTGGTCAGCGGCATCCACTACCGCCACCCGGCGCTGCTGGCGAACATGGCGGCCACCCTCGACATCGTCTCCGGCGGCCGGCTCGAGATCGGCGTCGGCGCCGGCTGGAACGAAGAGGAGTCCGGCGCGTACGGCATGCAGCTCGGCTCGGTCAAGGAGCGCAGCGACCGGTTCGAGGAGGCGTGCGAGGTGCTCGTCGGCCTGCTGACGCAGGAGACCACGACCTTCGAGGGTGAGCACTACAAGCTGACCGAAGCGCGGTGCGAACCGAAGGGCGTGCAGCGGCCGCACCCGCCGATCTGCATCGGCGGCAGCGGTGAGAAGCGCACGCTGCGCACGACCGCGAAGTACGCGCAGCACTGGAACTTCGTCGGCGGCACCCCGGAGGAGTTCACCCGCAAGCGTGAGGTGCTGCACCGCCACTGCGCGGACGTCGGGCGCGACCCGGCCGAGATCACGCTGTCCTCGCACGTCCGGCTGGGGCCGGACCTCGACTACGCGAAGGTCGCCGCGGAAGCGGAGGCCCTCGGGGCGGTGGGGCTGGACCTGGCCATCGTCTACCTGCCGCCGCCGCACACCCCGGCCGTGCTCGAACCGCTGGCGAAGGCGCTCGAGCCGCTGCGCTGACACGTCCGGCCCCGGGCCCACCGCCCGGGGCCGGCCCGGTTCCGGACCATGGTGTGAGCCGCCGATCGGCCGAATGCCCGGCGGAAATGATCGACGTTCGTCAATTTCTTTCTGTTACAGCGCAGGAATCGTTTCACTCGATCGAGTGAAACGGTGGGGTGGTACTCGAACGCCGATTGGCGGGGAGTAATCGCGACGGTAGAGTCGCCGCACTCGTCTTCCGCAATTCCGGAGCAGAAAGAAAAAGTCTTGGACTTCGAAGCACTGGCCGGCGAGCTGCGTACCCTGCGGGAAAGTGTCGCCGGGGTGACCGATACGGTCCTGGCCGCGGTCGACGGCATTCCGATCATCGCCGATGCGGCCGACGACATCGATCCGGCGAAGATCTCCGCGCTCGCCGCGGCCGACCTCGGGATCGCCCGCCAGGCCGCCGAAATCACCGGCAAGGGCACGCTGCGCCAGACCGTCGTGTTCGGCAGCGAGGGGTACATGGCCGTCTACGCCATCGGGCGGCTCGCGCTGATGGTGGTGCTGGGGGACAAAGGGCTGAACGTCGGGCGGCTGCTTTTCGAATCGCGGCCCGTCATCGAGCGGATCGGTTCGATCCTGGCCGCGTAGCAGGACGGCCACTCGTTTCACGGAAAGGATGCAGCATGATGATGAACATCGACACGGCACTCAAGGAAGCCATGTCGATCAGCGGCGCCGTCGGCGTGGCGCTGGTCGACTACGAAAGCGGCATGTCCCTCGGCACCAGCGGCGGCGGAGAATGGCTGGACCTGGAGGTCGCGGCGGCCGGGAACACCGAGGTCGTGCGGTCGAAACTGCGGGTGATGTCCTCGCTGGCGCTCAACGACTCCATCGAGGACATCCTGATCACCCTGCACCGCCAGTACCACCTGATCCGGCTGATGAACACGGTCGGCGCGCGGAGCTCCCTGTTCCTGTACCTGGTGCTGGACCGCGACCGGGCGAACCTGGCGCTGGCCCGGCACTACCTCAAACGGATCGAAGCGGACCTGCAGGTGTAGCCCGGGAGGAGGAGGCGATGACCGGAGGCGGCTCCCGCGCCGCACTCGTCATCGGCTCGGCGTTCGTGCACGACCTCGGTTCCCTGTTCCCCGTGACGATGAACCTCGCCGGCGAGGAGCTGGCGTTCACGTTCGTGTCCGCCTGCCCGTCACCCGACGCCGTCGAGGACTGGGTGCGGCTGCGGTCGGGCACCGTCGTGGCCGGCCGCGTGCCGCGCTTCTTCGTCGACGCGAACAGCAGGCGGATCCGCGTCGAGCTCGCCGGATCGGCGGTCCGGGCCCTGGTCGTGCTCGCGGACGAGGTGACGGCCGCACCCTCGCCGGTCCCGCGGCTCGGCCGCTGGCAGGACCAGATGCCCTGCCGCGTGCGCGGCGCGATGGACGAGCTCGCGCGGATGCTGTCGCGCTGCCACCACCACACCGGCGGCGCGGCACCCCTGATCGACCTGGAACTGGCCTACCGGCCGGACCGCGAATACGAGGCCCGGATCGCGGGCGCCCACGAACGGGTGCAGGCGTTCATCGCACCGGTCCGCCCGGTGCTCGCCCTGCGCTGGCGATCGGCGACTTCGGCGCAGCGCAAGGCATTCCTCGGCGAGGTGCGGGACGGCTCACCGGCCCGGGGATGGCTGCGGCGCCGGACGGTCACCCGGATCATGGGGATGGAGGTGGAGGTTTCGCTCTGATCGAGGGCCGGGCCGGTGCTCCGGCCGGGCGGGGCGTGGATCGCGGGCCGCCGCGCCCGGCCCGCCCCGCCGATCGGGGCGGGCCGAGCGCGTGCGTCCACACTGGACAGACCGGGTCAGCGCAGCTTGCCGAAGAACGCCCGGACGTCGGCCACCAGCAGGTCGGGCGCCTCCATCGCGGCGAAGTGGCCGCCGCGGCCGAACTCCGACCAGTGCACGATGGTGTGTTCCCGTTCGAGGGTGGCGCGGATCGAGACGTCCGTCGGGAACACCGCCACCCCGGTCGGCACCGGTGATCGCTCGCCCGCGCTCCAGGCGCCCGCGTGCGCGGTCTCGTAGTAGCAGTTGGCCGAAGAGCCCGCGGTGCCCGTCACCCAGTAGAGCATCACGTTGGTCAGCAGCAGGTCCCGGTCCACGGCGTCCTCCGGCAGCTCGGCCGCCGGGTCGGTCCACTCGCGGAACTTCTCGACGATCCACGCCAGCTGGCCGGCCGGGGAGTCGTGCAGGCCGTGGGCCAGGGTCTGCGGCCGGGTCGTCTGCACCGCGACGTAGCCCGACTGCTCGGTCCGCAGGTACTCGACCTGCTTCAGCCGCGCCCGCTCGGCCTCGGTCAGCTCGGTCCCGGCGGCCGGTGCGGTGAACGCGGCGAGCCCGTTCGCGTGCACGCCGACGACCTTGTCCGGGGCGAGCCGGCCGAGCCCCGGGCCGATGACGGCGCCCGTGTCGCCGCCCTGCGCGCCGTAGCGGTCGTAGCCGAGCCGGCTCATCAGCTCGGCGAACGCCCGGGTGATCCGGCCGGTGTCCCAGCCGGTCTCGCGGGTCGGCCCGGAGAACGCCGTGCCGGGCACCGAGGGGATCACCAGGTGGAACGCGTCCGCCGGGTCGCCGCCGTGGGCCCGCGGATCGGTGAGCGGCCCGATGACGTCGAGGAACTCCACGATCGAGCCGGGCCAGCCGTGCACGAGGACCAGCGGCAGCGCGTCCGGCTCGGGGGAGCGGACGTGCAGGAAGTGGATGTCCTGCCCGTCGATCTCGGTGGTGAACTGCGGGAACCCGTTCAGCCGCCGCTCGTGCGCCCGCCAGTCGTAGCCGTCGCGCCAGTGTTCGGCGAGCCCCTTGAGGTAGCTCGCCGGCACCCCGCGGCTCCAGCCGGTGCCCGGCAGGTCCGCCGCCCACCGGGTGCGGGCGAGCCGGTCGCGCAGGTCGTCGAGGACCGCGTCGGGGACGTCGATGGTGAAGGGCCGGATCGTGGTGGTCATGAGAACGACCCTAGGAACCGGTTAGGTCGGTTTCGGTCCTAGGTGGCGGGCAGACTCGGTGACATGGCGGAAACCTCGGCGCGGCTGCTGCGCCTGCTCTCGCTGCTGCAGACCCGCCGCGACTGGTCCGGCACCGAGCTGGCCGGGCGGCTGGAGATCACCCCGCGCACCGTGCGCCGCGACATCGAACGGCTGCGCGCTCTCGGCTACCCCGTGCTGGCCACCGCGGGCACGCCCGGCTACCGGCTGGGCGCCGGCGCGGACCTGCCGCCGCTGCTGCTCGACGACGACGAGGCCGTCGCGGTCGCGATGGGCCTGCGCACCGCGGCCGGCGGTTCGATCACCGGCATCGGGGAGACGTCGGTGCGCGCGCTGGCCAAGCTCGAACAGGTGCTGCCGTCGCGGCTGCGCCACCGGATCCAGGCCCTGAGCGCGGCGACGGTGCCGATGGCCGGGCCCGGCCCGACCGCCGACCCCGACACCCTGACCGCGATCGCCGCCGCCGTCCGCGATGCGCTGTGCCTGCGCTTCGACTACCGCGCGCACGACGGCACCGGGAGCCTCCGCACGACCGAACCGCACCGGCTGGTCCACACCGGGCGCCGCTGGTACCTCGTCGGCTGGGACACCGATCGCGCAGACTGGCGCACCTACCGCGTCGACCGCCTCCGGCCCCGCACGCCCACCGGACCCCGGTTCACCCCGCGCACCCCGCCGCCCGACCCCGCCGGGTACACGTCCCGGGCGATCTCGACCTCGCCCTACCGCTACCAGGGCCGCTTCACCCTGCACGTCGGCGCGGCGGCCGCGGCGGAGCGCGTCGCCCCCACCACCGGGACGCTGGAGCCGATCGACGAGCGCAGCTGCACGTTGCGGGCGGGCTCGGATTCCCTGGACGAGCTGGCCGTCTACGTGGCGGGTTTCGGGTTCGCGTTCACCGTGCACGAGCCGCCGGAGCTGCTCGAGCACGTGCGAGGGCTGGCGGCCAGGCTGGCCGATTCGGTCGGCTGAGCACACGGGACGCACGGCGCGCCGCGGGCCTCCCCGCGGCACGTCGACGCCAGCAGCAGCACCAGGAACAGCAGCGCGACGAGCCACACGCACCCGCCGCCTTCGGTGCGTTTCGCGCGGACTTCGACGCGGCCGCCGGGCAGCGTCCGCCCGTGCCGCCGGGCGTAGTGGCCGGCCTGCGTCGCGGCGCCCTGCGACTCGGTCTGCCAGGGCGTCCGGTACGAGCATTCGCCGCACCAGTACCGGTAGTTCGCGGCCATCGGGCCTCCTTCCTCGAAGGGGTTTCCGGGCCGGGCGGCCCCCGTCACCGCCCGGCCCGGAAGGTCAGGGGTGCCGGAGCGTCCGCATCAGCAGCCCGACGAAGTGGTCCAGGTCGGCCTGCAGGCAGGGCTGCTGGTTGTGCTTGCCGGTGCAGCCGGGCGCCCACGTGCTGCCGTCGCCGTAGTCGGCGAAGGTGAACGGGATGCCCTCGGCGGTCAGGGTGGCCGCGGTCACCAGGTTCGTCTCCCGCGCCCGGTTTTCGACGACCGCCTGGATCGGGTCGACGGTCAGGTCGCCGCCGTTGCCGGTGTAGAGGGCCACGCCCATGCCACGCAGGGCCGCCACGTGCTGGGCCGGGCTCTGCGCGGTCCAGATCCCGTCGAACGGCCAGACCGGCGGCCCGAAGATCGCGTCCACCGACGTCGTCGGCGTGCCGGACGCCGGGTCGAGCGCGGTCTCGGCCACCACCGCGCGCTGCTCGGGGTTCTGCAGGTCGAGCCCGCCGGAGAAGCTGCCGACGTAGCCGAACAGGTCCGGCCGGTGCTCGGCGTAGTGCACCGCGCCGAAGCCGCCCATCGAATGCCCGGCGATCGCGCGGCCGGTCCGCGCCGGGATCGTCCGCAGGTTCGCGTCGATCAACGGGATCAGCTGGCCGAGGTGGAAGTTCTCCCAGTTCTGCGTGCCCAGCGCACCGGGGTTGGCCCAGTTCGAGTACCAGCTGCGCCCGCCGTTGGGCTGCACGGTGATCAGCGGCGCCGAGCGCGTCGCCGATTCGGCGCTTTCCAGGTTCCGCTGCGTGTTGGGCAGGTCGGCGTTGCCGTGCAGGGCGTACAGCACCGGGTAGCGGGTGCTGCCGTCGTAGCCTTCGGGCAGGGTGACCATGACGACGTGCTGCCCGGGCGGCTGGCCCGGCAGCAGCGACGGCGTGGGCACCTGGTCCGAGTGCACGGCGAAGGTGAACGTGCGGGGGTGGCCGGCCACCCACGCGGGCTGCTCGGTGACGGTCAGCCCGAAGCCGTCGGCGAGGTGCGGTGGCCCGGTTTCGGCGGCCGCGACCGGGGCCGTGAAGGCCGTGACGGCGGCCAAGCCGGCCACCAGGGCTGCGGTGCGCACTGGGTGACTTTCCATGGCGGATCCCCTCTTCCGTGTCCTGTTCCGCCGTGAGCGTGCGGTTCGCGCAGGTCAGGGCGCCAGGACGCGGACCGGCCGAATATGGCCGGTCGGCACGCTAGGGTCGGACGGGACGAAACGCCGCTGCTGGGGGGATGCGCGGAAGTGACGAGCGGGTTCGGGGCGCTGCTGCGGGAACTGCGCCGGCAGGCCGGGATGACGCAGGACGAACTGGCGGAGCGGTCCGGGATCGCGGTGCGGACCGTCGGGCGCCTCGAACGCGACGAGGGCACCGACCCCCGGCTCGGCACCGTGAAGCTGCTCGCCGACGCGCTGGACCTCGCCCCGGCGGACCGGCGGCGCTTGCTGGCCGTGGCGACCGGCGGCACCCCGGACCCCGGCGAGGTCCCGGAAGCCGCCGTGGTGCGGCCGGTGCCCCGCGGCGAGCCGGCCGAGGCGGCCGAGCGGCTCGCCGAAGCCGTCGCCGGGCGGTGGCAGCGCGAGGAGGAGCAGCGCCGGATCCACGACCCGTTCCCGCTGCCGGTGCGGTGGCGGCCGCTGCCGGCCCGGCTGACCGACCACTGGGCCAACGTCCGCCGCGTCCCGGCGGGCGCGACGGCGGACGCGCTGGACCTGACCGGCGAACTCGGGGCGATCGCGGCCACCTACCGCCGGATCCCGTCCGGCCGGCTGGTGGTGCTGGGTCGCGCCGGGTCCGGCAAGACCGTCCTGACCCTGCGGTTCGTCCTGGACCGGGTGCGCGCCCGCGCGCCCGGCGATCCGGTGCCGGTGCTCTTCGGCCTCGGTTCGTGGGACCCGGGCACGACGGCGTTGCGGGACTGGCTGATCGAGGGCCTGCTGCGCGACTACCCGGGGCTGGCCGCGGCCGCGCCCGGCGGGTCGACGCTGGCCGCCGCGCTGGTCGAGGCGGGGCACGTCCTGCCGGTGCTCGACGGCTTCGACGAGATCGCCGACGGCCTGCACCGCGCCGCGCTGGAGGCGCTCAACAGCACCACCCTGCCGCTGGTGCTGACCAGCCGCCCGGCCGAGTACGCCGCCGCGGTCGCGGCGACCGACGTGCTGACCGCGGCCGCCGGCGTCGAGCTGGCCGACCTCACCCCGGACGACGTGCGCGGCTACCTGCCCCGCACGACCCGCCGCCCGGCGCCGGCCGGCGGCCCCGGCACGGTGTGGGACCCCGTCCTCGGCGAGGCCGGGCCCGCGCTCGCCGCCGTGCTCAGCACCCCGCTGATGGTCGTGCTCGCCCGGACCGTCTACAGCGACGCGCCGGGGGAGGACCCCGCCGTCCTGCTGGACACCGAACGGTTCCCGACCGCCGAGGCCGTCGAAGACCACCTGCTGGGCAGCTTCGTGCCGACGGTGTACCGGGACCGGCCGCGGTGGGATCCCGCGCGGGCCCGGCGCTGGCTCGGTCACCTCGCCCGCCACCTCGACCGGCTCGGCACGCACGACCTGGCGTGGTGGCGGCTGGGCGGTTCGCTGCGCCGGTCGTCGCGGATCCTCGCCGTCGTGCTCTCGGCCATGCTCGCCGTCGCCGTCGCCGACTGGCTCTACTTCCTGCCGGTGGACATCGCCGGGCTGGGCCTCCTGCCCGGGCTGGGCGCCGGGCTGCTGGACGGCCTGCTCGTCGGTGCGGTGGTCGGCCTGGCGTTCGGCCTGGTCCACGGGATCATGGTGGTCTACGGCGGGCTGGTGTTCGAGCCGTCCCGGATGCAGGTCCGGCTGCGCGGGCGGACGGGACGGCCCGAAGGCGGCCTGCTGCGCCGTTTCGCCGGCCGGTTCGGCGCCGGGCTGCTGGGCGGGTTCGTCGTCGGGCTGGGCTACGGCCCGGTGACCGTGCTGTCCCGCGCCGCGGCGACCGGGTTCGCGCCCGGGATCGGCGTCCTGGTGGAGACGGCGCTGGTCACCACGCTGGTGAGCGGGCTTGTGTTCGGCCTCGCCGCCGGGGCGACGTTCGGGCTCGTCGCCGTGCTGGAGACGCCGCTCGACATCGGCTCGGCGGTCAGCCCGCTGACGTTGCTGCGCGCCAACCGCACGACCGTGCTGCGCCAGGTGCTGGCGTTCGGGCCGCTGCTGGCGCTGGCCATCGCGGCCGGCGGCCGGCTCGTGGTCGACCTGCTCCAGGACGTCGTCGGGCCGCTGGTCTGGACGCTCTCGGGCGGGCTGGCCGTCGGCCTGATCGGCGGCGCGGGCGGGGCGGTCGCGTACGTGTTCGCCTTCACCGCGTGGGGCCAGTGGCTGGTGGTGACCCGGGTGTGGCTGCCGCTGACCGGCCGGCTGCCGTGGGCGACGGCCGCGTTCCTCGAAGACGCCTACCGCCGCGGGATCCTCCGCCAGGCGGGCGCGGTCTACCAGTTCCGCCACGCCCGGCTGCAGGACCACCTGGCCAGGAGGGCCGGCGGACCGGCGGACCGGGTCCCGGCGAGCTGAAGTCCGCCGGGCACCGATTCCTCCGGGCCCCGCGCGGTGTCTACGTCTTCGGAAGCGGCGGACGCCGGTGACCGGAGCAGGAGGAGACATCGGTGGGCACCAGGACTTCCCCCCGGCGGGCGGGGCCGGCCGCGGAGCGGGTACGGCGGCGGTGGGTGCTGGCCGTCACCGCGGCCGCGTCGGCGATGGTCGTGCTCGACGCACTGGTCGTGGCGGCCGCGCTGACCGCGATCCGGCGCGACCTCGGCGCGTCGGCCGCCGAACTCGAGTGGACGGTCAACGCCTACGGCCTGAGCTTCGCCGTGCTGCTCATGACCGCGGCGGCGGCCGGTGACCGCTGGGGACGGCGCCGGGTCTTCGCCGCCGGGGTGACCGTGTTCGCGGGGGCGTCGCTGGTCTGCGCGATCGCGCCGGACGCGGCAACGCTGGTCGCCGGCCGGGTGCTGCAGGGCGCCGGGGCCGCGTTCGTCATGCCGCTCGCGCTCGCCCTGCTCGGCGCGGCGTTCCCGCCGCAGGTGCGGCCCAGGGCCCTCGGGGTCTTCGCGAGCGTCAGCGGGGTGGCGGTGCCGCTCGGGCCGCTGCTGGGCGGCGCCGTCGTCGAAGGCGTTTCGTGGCCGTGGATCTTTTGGATCAACGTGCCGGTGGGGATCGCGCTGGTCTGCTTCGCGCTGACGCGGATCGAGGAGAGCCGCGGCCCGGACCCGGCCATCGACGTCCCGGGCCTGCTGCTGGCCGGCGCCGGCTCGTTCGGCGTCGTGTGGGGTCTGGTGCAGGGCACCACGGCCGGCTGGACCAGCCTGGCGGTCACCGGGCCGCTCGTGGCCGGCCTGGCGGCGTTCGGGGGGTTCGCCGCCTGGCAGCGCCGCGCCGCGCACCCGATGCTGCCGCTGCACCTGTTCCGCTCGCGCCGGTTCGCCGCCGGCAACGCCGTGATCTTCTTCCACTGGGCGTCCGCGCTCGGGGCGGTGTTCTTCATGGCCCAGTTCCTGCAGGACGGCCTGGGGTACGGGCCGCTGGCCGCCGGCCTCGCGCTGGCGCCGTGGGGACTGACGACGGCGGTCGTCCCGCAGGTGGCGGGCCGCCTGGTCGGCCGGTTCGGCGAACGGCCGTTCGTCGTCGCGGGGCTCGGGCTGCACGGTCTCGCCATGCTGTGGATCGCGCTGGCCGCCGGGCCCGCCGTCGGCTACTGGGCGATCGCGGCGCCGCTGGTGCTTTCCGGTACCGGGATCGCGATGTGCCTGCCGGCCGCGCAGAGCGCGGTGCTGACGTCGGTCGCCCCGCGGTTCCTCGGCAAGGCGTCCGGCGCGTTCAGCGCGATGCGGCAGCTCGGCGGGGCGTTCGGGGTCGCGGTGCTGGTCCTGGGGTTCTCGCTGGCGGGCAGTTACGCCTCGCGCGACGCCTTCACCGGCGGGTTCACCGCCGCCGCCGTGCTCAGCGCCGTGCTCGCCGCCGCGGGGGCGCTGGCCGGCTGTTTCATCCCGAGTCGCGAACATGAGGAGTGACACCGTGCCGGAGTCGAAAGCCCACGCCGAGCTGCTGCGCTCGCTGCACCACGGGAAGCTGCTGGTGTTGCCGAACGCCTGGGACGAGGCCAGTGCCGAGCTGGTCGTCGAGGCCGGGTTCCCGGTGGTGGCGACGTCCAGCGTCGCGGTGGCGGAGTCGCTCGGCCACCAGGACGGCGAGAAAGCGCCGTGGCGCGAGATGTTCGCCGCCGCCGCGCTGATCGCCCGCGCGGTACCGGTGCCGGTGACGGTGGACGCCGAGGCGGGCTACGGCCTGGCGCCCGAGCAGCTGGTCGCCGAACTGCTCGAAGCCGGCGCCGCCGGCTGCAACCTCGAGGACACCGACCACCGGGCGGGCGGGCTCACCGGCACCGCGGCGCAGGCGGACCGGCTGGCCGGGGTCCGCGCGGCCGCCGACGCGGCGGGCGTCCCGCTCGTGGTCAACGCCCGGATCGACGTCTTCCTGCCGCCGAGCGGCATCCCGGAACCGGACCGGGTCGCCGAGGCGATCCGCCGCGGCCGGGCCTACCGCGCGGCCGGCGCGGACTGCGTGTACCCGATCGGGATGTCGCACGCCGGCGACGTCGCTCGGCTGGTCGAGGGCGTGCCCGGGCCGGTCAACGGGAACCCGGGACCGGCGCTGGACCCGGCCACCCTGGCGGCGCTGGGGGTCGCCAGGGTGTCCTACGGGCCACGGTTCTACCGCGGCGGCCTGGCGGCGATGCGCGGGGCGCTCGAGGAGCTGCGGGATTCCCTTCGCTGACCGACGATGTCCCCGACGAACAGGAGGGTGTGTGTCTTCCGAAGCGATCTCCCGGACCGAGTGGCTGCAGGCCGAGTTCGGCTCGCTCCGCCCGGCGCTGGTCGCGCACTGCTACCGGATGACCGGGTCCTACCAGGACGCCGAAGACGCCGTCCAGGAAACCTGGCTCAAGGCCGCGCGCGGGCTCGCCGCGTTCGAGGAGCGGTCCTCGCTCAAGACGTGGCTCTACCGGATCGCGACCACCACGTGCCTGACCGAGCTGAACCACCGCAGCCGGCGGGTGCTCCCCGCCGGCCTCGGCGCGCCGTCGGACGATCCCGGCGCGCGGGTGCTCGCCGACGACTCGGTCGCGTGGCTCGGGCCGCTGCCGGACGCGGTGCTCGGCGACCCCGGCGAGGTCGTCGTGCGGCGCGAGTCGGTCCGGCTGGCGCTGGTCGCGGCGCTGCAGCGGCTGCCGGCGCGGCAGCGGGCGGCGTTTCTGCTGCGTGAGGTGCTTTCGTGGCCGGCCGGCGAAATCGCGGCCACCCTCGGTGTCAGCGTCCCGGCGGTGAAGAGCCTGCTGCAGCGGGCCCGCGGCTCGCTCGGCGAACTGGACCCGGACGACCGGCCGCCGCCCGGGCCGGCGCACGAGCGTGCGCTGCTCGACCGCTACATCGCGGCGTTCGAGGCCGAGGACACCGCGGCGCTGCGGGCCGTCATCCACGACGACTTCAGCCTCGAAGCCGTGCCGCACCCGGTGTGGTTCCGGGGCGTGGACGTGTGCCTGCCGTTCCTGGAGCGCGCGTTTTCGGCCCCGGGCGGTGCCGCGCGGCTGCGGCCCACCCGCGCGAACGGCCAGCCCGCCGCGGGCAGCTACCGCCCGGACGGCCCCGACGGGCTGTGGGTGTTCACGGTGCGGGACGGCCGCTTCTCGCGGGCGGTGAAGTTCCACGGCCCCGGGCTCGTCACGGCCGCCGGCCTGCCGGCCCGGCTCGCTCAGTGAGCGAGCAGCTTCACCGCGACCACGGCGAGCGCGATCGCCACCTCGACGACGAACAGCAGCAGCTTGACCGGCCACCGGACCGCGGTCCGCCGTGTCGCGACCAGGGCCAGCGCGGCGATGGTGAGCACCAGCGAGAGCGCGGCGATCCACAGGGCCGCGCTCAGCGGCAGCCAGCCGAGCGCCGCGGCGCCGACGCTGAGGACCGGCAGCAGGGCGGTCTCGACGACGTGCCCGGTGGCGGCGAGGATGTGGCGGAGGTCGTCCCCGCGGGGGAAGGTGCCGTGCGTGATCCGGTGCGCGCTCACGTCGGCGAACCCGCCGGCCAGGCCGAGCGCACCCATCGCGGCCGCGACGTCGGCGACGGCTTCGCCGGCGGTCGTGCTGCCCGCGTAGTTCAGCAGGAGCAGCACGGTGGAGAGGCCCACCAGGGTGGCGTACACGCGTTCCCGCAGGGCGGACACGGATCCCGCGGGCCGGGCTTCGGTCATGCCGGAACCCTAGACGCGCCGTCGTGCGCGGACCCGGCGGACCACGAAAACCGCGGCGGCGACGGCGATCCCGGCGAAGACGGCGTACTGGAAGAACGCCGCGTACCGCTCGACCCGCGGCCAGTGCCCGCCGAGCAGATAGCCCGCGCCGACGAGCCCGGTGTTCCAGATCAGGCTGCCGGCCGTGGTGAAGAGCAGGAACCGCCCGAACGGCATCCGTTCGACGCCGGCGGGCACGGAGACGAAGCTGCGGAACACGGGAACCAGGCGGCCGAGGAAGACGGCCTTGCCGCCGTGCCGCGCGAACCAGGCGGCGGTCCGGTCGAAATCGGCGGCCCGGACCAGCGGCAGCCGGCTCACGAGCCGCCGGGTGCGCTCGTGCCCGAGCCGCCGCCCGAGCAGGTAGACGACGACGGCGCCGGCGACGGACCCGAGGGTGGTCCAGAAGACGGCGGCGCCGAAGCCGAAGACACCCCGCCCGGCGGCGAAGCCGGCGAGGGGGAGGACGAGTTCGCTGGGCAGGGGCGGGAAGAGGTTGTCGAGCCCGACGACGAGGGCGGCCCCGGGCCCCCCGAGCGATTCCATCAGCCCGACGGCCCACCCGGCCACCCCGGTGAGCCCCTCGGTGAGCTCTCCGGAGGCGGATGGGGCGGCGGGGTGGGTCATGGGGTCCTTTCCGGACGGGCCCGGGGGCGGGGCGGCCGGTATCGCACCGTGGCGACCGGCCTGCCGCTCAGCTCGTTTCCTTCTGTGCCAGCGCATTCCGGGTGCGAAGCAGGCTGGCGCCGATCGCCGTCGCGAGGATGGCCGCGACCACGCCCAGGGACAGGGCCGTCGGGATCTTCCAGACGTCCAGCAGCAGCATCTTCACGCCCACCCAGACGAGCACCATGGCCAGTCCGAGCTTCAGGTACACGAACCGGTGCATGACGTCGGCGAGCAGGAAGTACATCGCCCGCAGGCCCAGTACCGCGAACGCGTTCGACGTGAACACGAGGAACGGCTCCTGGGTCACCGCGAAGATCGCCGGGATCGAGTCGACCGCGAAGACGACGTCGATCACTTCGATCAGCACCAGCACCGCGAGCAGCGGCGTCGCCACCCAGCGGCCGGCCTGGCGCACCAGGAACCGGCCGCCGTGGTCGCCGTCGGTGGTCGGGACGAGGCGGCGGAACACCCGCAGCACCGGGTTGTTGCCGTAGTCGACCGTTTCGTCGCGGTGCAGCGCCATCCGGATGCCGGTGATGACGAGGAACGCGCCGAACACGTACAGGATCCAGGCGAAGCTCGCGATCAGGACCGAACCCGCGGCGATGAACACCGCGCGGAACACCAGCGCGCCGATGACGCCGTAGAACAGGATGCGGTGCTGGTACTCGCGGGGGACGGCGAAGTAGCCGAAGATGATCGCGAACACGAAGACGTTGTCGACCGCCAGCGACTTTTCGATGACGTAGCCGGCGAAGTACTGGCCCGCGAACTCCGCGCCCCAGACCCACCAGACCACCGCGCCGAAGGCGAGCCCCAGCGCGACCCAGACGGCGGACCAGGCGAGCGCTTCGCGGACGCCGACCACGGAGGTCTTCCGGTGGGCGGCGAGGTCGATGGCGAGCATGGCCAGGATGACGCCGAGCACGGCGGCCCAGGCCCACAGCGGGACAGTCACGACACACTCCTCCGGTTCGGTGACGAACCGGAGGTCTCCCCGGTCACCCGAAGGTGACGCCGGCACCGGGCTGCTCTGGAGCAGCCGTACTGACGATGCCGGACCGGGCGGGTACTCCCCTCCGCTGCCACCAGAATGACGAACTCCACTTCGTCTGTCAAGTTCGGACGTCTACTGTGGCCGGTATGGCTTCGTGGACGTTCCTCAGCAACCACGCGCACGTCCTGCTGTGCGTGGCCGCGGATCCGGACCGGACGCTGCACGACATCGCCGCGCGGGTGGGGATCACCGAACGCGGCGTGCAGCTCATCCTCGCCGACCTCATCGCCGGCGGCTACCTCGAACGCGAGCGCGTCGGGCGGCGCAACCACTACAAGATCCACCCGGAAGGCCGGCTGCGCCACCCGCTGGAAGCGCACCACCGGGTGGCCGACCTCGTCGCGGCGCTCGGCCTCGAGCCGGGGAAGCCCGCGCCCGCCGGGTGAGCGCGGTCCGCGGCCGCGGACCGAAGACCACTCCTGTGGGTGACCGCCGGCCAGGTTCTCCGCCCCGGGCCGGCCATCTTCCCGTGCTTGCCCGGCGGGGGCGGCCGATCTACGTGCAGTGGGCATCCGCTCTTGCCGGTCTCCACGGGAAGCGCTTTCTCTAGCCTTCGGTGGGGGTGTCATGCTGCGTGCGTTCCTCGGGCCGGTGCTGCTCGCCACGGCGGTCCTGTCCGCGCCCTCCGCGGCACCGCCGCCGCAGACCGTGCGGGTCTTCTGGCTGCGGCCCGCCGACGTGCCGTTCGACCGGCGCCACCCGACGGCATCGCGGCCGTGGTGCGGGAAGCGCAGGCGTACTACCGGCACGAGCCGGGCCGGACGTTCCGGCTCGGCGACCCCGTCGTCGAGGTGGTCACCGGCGACCACCCCCGCCGGTGGTACGAGACCACGCCCGCCGGGCCCGACCGGTACTGGTGGGAGGTGACGAACATGCAGGACGAACTCCGCCGCCGGCTCGACCTGGACGCCCCGGACGGCCGGTGGCCGAACGTCGCCGAGATCAGCGCGCAGGGACCCGGCGGCGGGGGCGGCGGCAACGGCTGGGTGCTCCTGCCGGGCCACGACGCCGACGGCGCCGCGGGCCTCGGCGGCCCGCTGAACCGGTGGTACGGCGGCATGGTGCACGAACTCGGGCACGCGTTCGGCCTGCCGGACGCCGCCGGAACGGACGGCGCCCCGATGTCGGCGTCGTTCTACCGCTGTCCGGACACGCACTTCGACGCCCGGCAGAAGGCGGCGATCGGCACGGGCCCGTACGGCGGCTTCCTGTCCTGACCTGCCGCCCTACGACCGGGCGGTCACCAGCCAAGCCGCCGTGTCCGCGGCCACGACGCCGGGTTCGCCGCTGTGCAGCACGGTGTCACCCCACTCCGCGGGCGGCGTGAAGTCCGTCGCCCCGGTGTTGACCACGCACACCACGTCCCCGCGCCGGAACGCGAGCACGGTGTCCTCGCCCGTCCCGAGCCACTCCACCGCGCCCGGCCCGCCGAGGCCGAGTTCGCGCCGCGCCCGGATCGCGCGGCGGTACAGGTGCAGCGTCGACGTCTCGTCCTGGACGTCCGCCGCGTAGCCGGCGAACCACGCCGGCTGCGGCAGCCACGGCGTGCCCGTGCTGAACCCGAACGCCGGGGCGGCCGCCGACCAGGGCAGCGGGACCCGGCAGCCGTCGCGGCCCTTCTCGCGGCCGCCGCTGCGGTGGAACACCGGGTCCTGGCGGGCCTCGTCGGGGAGGTCCTGGACCTCCGGCAGGCCGAGTTCCTCGCCCTGGTACAGGAACACCGAGCCGGGCAGGGCCAGTACCAGCAGCAGCGCGGCCCGGGCGCGCCGCTCGCCCAGCTTGGCGTCGACCTCGCCGCGGGGGCGCATCAGGGCGGCGAACGCGTCGTTGCTCGGGGGCGCGGGCTCGGGACGGACGATGCCGTAGCGCGTGACCGCCCGGTGCACGTCGTGGTTGGCCAGCGTCCACGCCGCCGGGGCGCCGTGCACCGCGGTCCGGGCCGCCGCGCGCTCGACGGCGCCCCGCAGGGCCCCCGCGTCCCACGGCTGGACGAGCAGGTCGAACGAGAACGCCTGGTGCAGCTCGTCCGGGCGCAGGTAGGCGTCGAGGTCTCCCGGGTCGGGCACCCAGACCTCGCCGACCAGCAGCAGGTCGCGGTCGTAGCCCGCGGTGAGCGCGCGCCAGCGGCGGAAGATCTCGTGCACCTCCGGCTGGTTCCAGCTGTGGGCGTTGTAGCCGCCGCCCTCCCAGTCGCGCAGCGCCGCGTCCTTGATCAGCCCGTGGCAGACGTCGATGCGGAACCCGTCCACGCCGCGGTCGAACCAGAACCGCAGGATGTCGTCGAACTCGGCCCGGACCTCCGGGTTGCGCCAGTCGAAGTCGGGCTGCTCGCGGGTGAACAGGTGCAGGTACCACTGGCCGGGCGTGCCGTCGGGTTCGGTGACGCGGGTCCAGGCCGGCCCGCCGAACACCGACTGCCAGTTGTTCGGCGGCCCGTCGCCCCGGCCGTCGCGGAAGACGAACCGCGCGCGCTCGGGCGAGCCGGGCCCGGCGGCGAGCGCCGCGGTGAACCAGGGGTGCCGCTCCGAGCAGTGGTTCGGGACCAGGTCCATCAGGATCCGCAGCCCGCGCGCGTGAACCTCGGCGACCAGGCGGTCGAACGTCTCGAGGGTGCCGTACTCGGGGTTGACGCCGCGGTAGTCGGCGATGTCGTAGCCGTGGTCGGCCTGCGGCGAGGGGTAGCAGGGGTTGAGCCAGATCGCGTCGGCGCCGAGCCCGGCGATGTGGTCCAGCCGCCCGATCACCCCGCCGAGGTCGCCGACGCCGTCGCCGTCGCTGTCGGCGAAGGAACGGACGTAGAGCTGGTAGACGACCGCGTCGTCCCAGAACGAGCGGGCACGGGAGGAAGTCGCAGACACCCCGCGATCCTCGCACGCCGGGGTCGGCCGGGCCGCAGCTACCAGAGCGTCGTTGAGAAGATCCTGAGAGCGGGCCGGGTGGGGGAGCTGAACTCTCCGGGCGCGGCCGACGTGGCCTCCGGTGTTCGGGTCAACTTCCCAGGAGGTCACGGATGGCTGAGGACACGCGACGGGCAGCCGTCGTCCGCAACGACCGCGAGTACCGGCTGGTCACCAACCAGGCGGTGCCCGCCCGCGCGCTGCTGTTCACCCTCGAAGGCGACATCACGGCCACGCCGACGCGCTTCACCGTCCAGCTCGACGCGGCCAGCCACGTCGACATGCCGGCCGGCTGTCCGCTCGAGGAGGTGCTGGACCGGTACTACTGGCGGTTCATGAACCACGCCTGCGAGCCGACGGCCGTGATCCGCGGCCGGTCGGTGCTGAGCCTGCGGCCGATCCCGGCGTGGTCGGAGATCACCTTCCACTACGCCAGCACCGAGTACGACATGGCCGAGCCGTTCTCCTGCCAGTGCGGGTCCGCAGGCTGCGACGGGACGATCCAGGGCTTCCGCCACCTGCTGCCCGAACGCCGCGAAAGCCTCCGCGCGCTGCTTTCGCCGTACCTGCTCGCGGTGCTGGACGGCCGGATCGCCGAACCCGCCGGGGTGTGCCCGTGAGCCAGGCGCCCCACCCGCGCGACGCCGGCCCGGCCCTGCTCCACCGCTTTTTCGAGGAGTCGGCCCGGCGGTGGCCGGACGCGGTCGCCGTGGACGTCCCGCCCTCGGGCGGGCGGCCGCGGCGCACCGCCACCTACCGCGACCTGCACCGCCGGTCCGCGATCGTGGCGCGCGCGGTGCACCGGGCCGTCCGGCGCCCCGGCATCGTCGCGATCCTGCTGTCCCGCACCACCGAAGACCTCTACCTCGCCCAGCTCGGCGTGCTCCGGGCCGGCTCCGCCTACGTCTGCGTCGATCCGTCCTTCCCGGACGAACAGCTCGGGCACATCCTCACCGACGCCGCGCCCGCGCTGCTGATCACCGACCGCGCCGGGCACGAGCGGGCCGTCCGGGCCGGGTACGGCGGCGCGGTGCAGCGCATCGACGGCACCGCCGAGCCCGCGGCGCAGCCGGTGATCGCCCCGGCGGCACCGGCCGGCCTGGCCTACGTCATCTACACCTCGGGGACCACCGGCAAGCCGAAGGGCGTGCTCGTCGGGCACCAGGGCGTGGTCAACCTGATCCGCTCCGACGTCGCCGAGTTCGGCCTCGGGCCCGGCGACCGGGTGGCCCAGGGCTCGTCGCCCGCCTACGACTCCTCCGTGGAGGAAGCGTGGATGGCGTGGGCGTGCGGGGCCACCGCCGTCGTGATGGACGACGAAACGGCCCGCCTCGGCCCCGACCTCGTGCCGTGGCTGCGCGACGAACGGATCACCGTCCTCTGCCCGCCCCCGACGCTGCTGCGCGCGGCCGCGTGCGAGGACCCTCGGCGTGAACTGCCGCAGTTGCGGCTGCTCTACGTCGGCGGGGAGGCGCTGCCCCCCGACGTCGCCGAGCGCTGGGCGCCGGGCCGCCGGATGGTCAACGGCTACGGGCCGACCGAGTGCACCGTGACGTGCCTGCGCGCGGACGTCGAACCGGGCAAGCCGGTCGCGATCGGCCGTCCGGTGCCCGGCATGCGGGCCCTGGTGCTCGACGACCGGCTCGAACCGGTCGGCCCCGGCGAAAAGGGCGAGCTGTGCATGACCGGCGCCGGGCTGGCGCTCGGCTACCACGGCAAGCCGGAGCTCACCGCCGAGAAGTTCCCGCAGCACCCGCGGCTCGGCCGGCTCTACCGGACCGGCGACCTCGTGTCGGCCGGGCCGGACGGCACGCTCTTCTACCACGGCCGGATCGACTCGCAGGTCAAGCTGCGCGGCTACCGCATCGAGCTGGAGGCGATCGAGGCGTCCCTCGCGCGCCACCCCGGCGTGCGCGAGGCCGCCTGCCGGGTCCAGGGCGAAGGCGCGGGCCAGGTGATCGCCGCGCACCTCGTGCCGGAGCGTCCCGGCGCCCTGCCGGACCCCGCCGAGCTCAAGGACCACCTGCGGAAAGCCCTGCCGGTATACATGATCCCCGCCGTCTTCGGCGAGGTGGAGACGCTGCCGCGCAGCGCCGGGGGCAAGCTGCGCCGCACCGACCTGCCCGTGCTCGCCACCGCCCGGCGCCACGCGGCCGAGACCACCACCGGCACCGAGCTCGAGCAGTTCATCGCCGGTGCCCTGGGCGAGGTGTTCGAGACCACCGACGTCGGGTTCGAGGACGACTTCTTCGACGACCTGGGCGGCAGCTCGCTGCAGGCCGCGATGCTCATCTCCAAGCTGCGCGGCAACCCGCTCACCGAGGCCATCGCGGTCCGCGACGTCTACAGCGCGCGAACGGTGTCCGGGCTGGCGAAGCTCGCCGCGCCGGTGACCCACGACGAGCTGGACGCGGTCGCGGCGCCCGCGCGCAGCGCCGTCGCCATCACGCTCGCGCAGGCGGCGTGGCTGCTCGCCGAGCTGGCGATCGCCGCGCCGCTGGGCTGGTTCGCCGCGTTCGTCGTGCTGCCCTGGCTGGCCGAGCGGATCGGGCTGGTCCCGCTGATCGTGCTGGCCCCGGTGGCGCTGCTGGTGGCCGGCTTCGGCTGGACGCCGGTGGCGGTGTTCTTCGCCGTGCGGGCGAAACGGCTGCTCATCGGCAGGTTCGAACCCATGCGGGTGCCGGTGTGGAGCGGCTTCCACCTGCGGCTGTGGATCGTGCGGCACCTGCTGCGGTTCGTGCCGTGGGGGACCATCGCCGGCACCGAGTTCCAGAACATGGCCCTGCGCTCGCTCGGCGCGCGCATCGGCAAGCGCGTGCACATCCACCGCGGCGTCGACGTCGTGCAGGGCGGCTGGGACCTGCTCGACATCGGCGACGACGCCACCATCGGCCAGGACGCCTCGCTGGGCACGGTCCAGCTGGCCGAGGGGCACCTCACGATCGGCCGGATCACCGTGGCCGGCGGGGCCACGGTGGACGTCCGCGCGGGGATGTCCCCGAACACCCGGCTCGGCCGGGGCGCCTGGCTCACCGCGTTGTCTTCGCTGCCGCCGGGCACCGCGGTGCCCGACGGCCGCCGCTGGGACGGCGTCCCCGCGCACGACGCCGGGCCCGCGCCGCGGGCACCGGTCCCGGTCGTCGCGGGCAGCCTGCTCTCGCCGTTCGCCCACGGCCTGGCGACCATCGCGGCCCGGGCGGCGTTCGGCTGGCTGTTCGCCCTGCCGTTCTCGGCCGTCACGATCGCCCTGGTGCTGGCCTTCGGCATCACCTACCCGGACGTGCTCGCGGCGTTCACGCAGCCGTGGGCGCACGGGCAGTTCATGGCCGTGTTCGCGCTGTCGGCCTGCCTTTCGCTGCTGGCCGGGGTGTGGCTGGAGGCGATCAGCGCGCGGCTGCTCGGCCAGGTCCGCGAAGGCGTGATCAGCCGGTGGAGCCTCGCCTACATCCGGGTGTCGCTCAAGACCGGGCTGGTCACCACGGCCGGGAACTGGCTCTCGGGCGGGCTGTTCTGGCCGGTGTGGCTGCGCTGGGCCGGGATGGAGGTGGGCCGCGGCTGCGAGATCAGCACGATCATCGACGTCGTCCCGGAGCTGGTCGAGATCGGGCCGGACACGTTCTTCGCCGACGGCATCTACCTGGGCGGCCCCCGCATCCAGCAGGGCACGGTGACGCTGGCCCGGGTGCGCCTCGGGCACGACACGTTCCTCGGCAACCACGCGGTCATCCCCGGCGGGCAGCGGCTGCCACCGGACATCCTGATCGGCGTCTGCACCGTCGCCGACGACCGCATCATGCGGCCCGGCACGTCGTGGTTCGGCCACTCGCCGATCCTGTTGCCGCGCCGCGAAATCGTCGAAACCGACCGCAGCCTGACCCACGACCCGTCGTTCGCCCGCGTGGTCACCCGGGTGTTCTGGGAGTGGCTGCGGTTCGCCCTGCCGGTCGTGCCGCTGGCCGTGCTGACGGCGTGGTTCGCGCTCACCGCCTACGCGGTGCGGGTGCTGCCGCTGGCCGCGTTCGTCTTCCCGGGCGCGGCGATCGTGGCGGTGCTGACGGCGATCCTGCCGTGCCTGATCGTCCTGGCCCTCAAGTGGGGGCTGCTCGGCCGGGTCAAACCGGGGGTGCACCCGCTGTGGTCGTGCTGGTGCAGCCGCTGGGACTTCCTGTACGTCGCTTGGGGCGTCATCGCGAGCGGCGTGCTTTCGGCGCTGGAGGGCACCCTGATGCTGCCCCTGTACCTGCGCCGCACGGGCATGCGCATCGGCAAGCGCGTGGTCCTCGGCGAGGGATTCGCCCAGGTCGTCGACCCGGACATGCTGCACTTCGGCGACGGGGCGACGGTCAGCGCGATGTTCCAGGCCCACACGTTCGAGGACCGCGTGCTCAAGATCGACCACGTGTACGTCGGCGCGCATTCGACGCTGTCCCACGGCACGGTTCCGTTGTACGGCGCGGAAATCGGCGAATACGCGTATGTGGCACCGCACAGCGTGATCATGAAGCAGGAGCGCCTGCTGCCGCGGTTGCGGTACGCGGGGGTGCCGACGAAGGAGCAGAAGGCGCCGTCACCGCGGACGAACCCGGAGCTGCGGACCTACCCGTTCCGCTCCGGCCGCCCGCAGGTGGCTCCGGCCCCGCCGACACGGCCGTTCCTGCAGTTCGAGCGCACGTTCACGGTCCCGGGCGAGCAACCGGCGCCCGCCCGGCAGGCGCCGCCGCTGCCGCACGGGGGAGGAGCGCACAGTCACGCCTGAGCGAGCCGGGCCAGGTAGCGGTCCCGGGCCACCAGGCTCACCGCCAGGTGGTCGGCCAGCGGGTCGAAGAACGCGCTGCGGTACTTCGCGTCCGTCACCGTCGACGCCGCGAAGTACAGGCCCGAAAACGCCGCGATGAACAGCGAAACCTGCAGCAGCTCCTGCGGGATCGGCAGCTGGATGCCGAACAGCGTCCCGCTCGTGGGGTCGCGGCCGATCCACGCCTTGATCACCGAGTGCTGCACCGCGATGATCCCGAACACCACGAAGAACACGAACACCAGCGTCGCCAGCACGAGCGTCTGCAGCACCTGGGTCAGCACCAGGACGAGGATCATGTTCGCCTGTTCCAGCTTCGTCAGCGGGACCCGCTCGCCGTCCGCCGTGAAGGACGCGAGCGGGGTGTCGCGCAGCTTCTCCAGGCCGACCGGGACCGTCCGCGACTGCGTGAGCCGGGAGACCTCGTCCTTCAGCATCGCCAGCAGGAACACCACCGCCACGAGGGCGAACAGCCCGACCACCAGCCACATCCGCTGCCGCGGCAGGGCCGCGCCGACCTGCCAGATCTCGGTGGTGAAGAAGCCGAACACGGTGAACAGCAGGAGCAGCGGGAGGGCCCGGCTCGTCAGCTCGCCCAGCAGCTGCGTCTGGCGGAACGCCGCCCGCAGCGCCCAGCCGACGATCGAACCCACGCCGGCGAACGCCGCCGCGAACAGGCCGGCCAGGATGGCCAGCTGGGTCACCAGGCCGAGCGGGACCGAGTCGCCCGCGATGATCCCGTCCGCGACCGGCACGGCGAACACGAACCCGCCCGCCAGCACCGCGGCCGGTACCGCGCCGCCGCGGCCGGCCAGCTTGCGCCGCACCCACCGGGCGGTGAGCCAGGAACCCAGGGCGGGCAGCACCACCAAGCCCACCAGCAGGGCGGTGTAGCCGAGCGCGAAGACGTCGCTCTCCAGCAGCCGGTCGAACTCCGCGTCCGTCTCACCGTCCACTGCGGACAGCACCGCGGTCAGCAGCTGCCAGGCCGCGATGAACGCGACGGCCGGGGTGGTGCGCACGAGCAGCCGCGCCGGGCGGCCCCGGACGACGGCGGGCAGCCCGCGCCGCCGGAACCACTGCTCGGCGGCTTCGACTTCGCGTTCGCCCGTCATCCCGGCCTTCCGATCGGCACGGCCACCGCCGTGATCACGGCGCATGTTAACGGCCGGGCTGCGCGCGGGGCAGCCGGAGCTCGAGCCGGAACCCGCCGTCGCCCGCCGGGGCCGCCCGGACCGTCCCGCCCAGCAGCGCGGCGCGCTCCTGGAGCCCGACGAGCCCGTGGCGGGCGCTGGGCAGCGCCAGCGTCGGGCGGGTCGGCGGGGTGTTGGTGACGGTGACCGCCAGATCGGTGTCGTCGTGCGCGAACGCCACCGTCGCCGTGCTGCCCGGGGCGTGCTTGCGGACGTTGGTGAGGGCCTCCTGGATGGTCCGGTAGATGGTCCGCTGGACCGCCGTGTCGATGCCCTCGGGCGCGGCGCCGGTCAGCCGCGTTTCGATGCCGCTGCCGGCGATCAGCCGGTCCAGATCGGACAGTGTCGGCTGCGGCGTCAGCCCGGTGGTCCGGCTGCCGGACGCGCGCAGCAGGTTCACCATGTGCCGCAGCTCGTCGAGCGTGCCGACCGACAGCTGCCGGACGTTCTCGGCCGCCGCCTTCACCCGCGGGTCGGCGGTGGAGACGCCGAGCGCGCCGGCCTGCACGGCGATCAGGCTGACCTGGTGGGAGACGACGTCGTGCATCTCGCGGGCCAGCTGGTTGCGTTCCTTGGCCAGGATCGCCTGCGCGTCGAGCTCGCGTTCGTGCTCGCGCGCCGCCCGGATGTCGGCCAGCCGCAGCGCGAGCTCCTGGCGCGCGTGGACCAGCCGGCCGAAGAAGATCGGCGCGGCCGCGGTCATCGTCGCGTAGATGGCGGTGAGCACCGCGTCGGACTGCGAATACGGCAGCTCCAGGCCGGGGAAGAAGTAGCCGACCGCGGCGACCGTGCCGCAGGCCGCGAGCAGGGGCCGGGAGGAGTACCGGACGGCGACGCTGTAGAGCGCGACGAGCGCCGCGATCATCGAGCCGACCAGGACGAGCGCGGGCAGGGTGAGCACGAACGCGGGGATGGGCAGGCGGCGCCGGACCAGCAGGGCCCCGACGGCCAGGACCGCGGCGCCGACGGTCACCGGCTCGCCGGGCTGGTTGAACGCGGCGTCGAGCGCGGCGACGGCGATCAGGCCGGCGTCGGCGAGCAGCGCCTGCCACCGCGTCACGACGGCCGGTTCTCGAGCAACCCGGCGCGCTGGGCGACGAGCGCCGCCTGCACCCGGCTGCCGACGCCGAGCTTGGTGAGGATGGCGGACACGTGGTCCTTGACCGTGCCGACGCTGACGTGGACCTTCTTCGCGATGTCCGCATTGGACAGTCCGTCCGCGATGAGCACGAGGACGGCCTGTTCGCGCTCGGACAGCCGGCCGGTCTGCGCCGCCGCGGCGGACCCCGCGCCCGAGTCGAGGTAGCCGTCCACCACCGTGCGGGTGACCTTCGGCGAGAGCACCACGCCGCCGGCGGCCAGCGTGCGGACGAGCTGGGCCAGCTGCTCGGGTGCGGTGTCCTTGAGGATGAACCCGGCCGCGCCCGAACGCAGCGCCGTCGCGATGTACTCGTCGGAGTCGAACGTGGTGAGCATCGCCACGACCGGCGGGTTCGGCAGGCCGCGCAGCTGCCGCAGCACGGTGAGGCCGTCGACGTCGGGCATCCGGATGTCGAGCAGGACGACGCCGGGGGCGTGCAGGCCGACCTCCTTGACCGCGTCCGCGCCGGTCACGGTCGCCACGACCTCGATGTCGCCCGCCGCCTCCAGGATGAGGCGGAATCCGGAGCGCACCAGCTCCTCGTCGTCGACGACGATCACTCGAACCATGCGCCCAGTCTCACCGGGACCGGCCGGGCCGCGCCAGCCGGGACCCGGCGACCGGGGGCCCGCCGACCGGCTGGACATCGGCAGCCGGGTGGCGGGGAGTTCGGGCCGGGTCACCGGTGTCCGGCGGGGGTGCCCCGCGCCGAGCATGGACGGCGAGGAAAGGAGTTCCCGATGGAGAACCAGGACCGCGAGCTGATCCTCGGCCTGGCGCAGCGGCTGCGGCAGGCCCAGCCGGTGCCGAAGGACCCGCAGGCCGCCGAACTGATCGCGCACCATGTCGGCGCCCAGCCGGACGCGCTGTACCTGCTCGTGCAGGCCGTGCTGGTGCAGGAGGACGCACTGCGGACGGCCCAGGCGCGGATCGCCGCGCTGCAGGCGGCGCCGGCCGCCACCCCGCCGCCCGCTCCGGCCGCGGGTGGCGGCTTCCTGTCCCGGGCGTTCGGGCAGCACCGCGACCAGGCCGCGCCGGCCGAGGGGCCGCCGGGCCGCTCCGGCGGCGGCTTCCTGAAGACGGCCGCGGCCGCGGCCGTCGGGGTGGCCGGCGGCGCGCTGCTGTTCCAGGGCCTGAACGAGGCGTTCGGCGGGCATGAGGAGCAGCACGGCGACGGCTGGGGGGACCCGGTCGGCTGGGACGACGGCGAGCAGTGGTGAGCGGGTCGCGGTGCTGAGCGTGCCGGTCCCCGACGAGGTGGTCCGGCACGCCCGGGAGCCGGGCCCGCTCGAATCGCCCTGGATCTGGCTTGCGTGCGCGGCGCTGGCGGTCGCGTGCGTGGCGGTCACCTTCCTGGTGCGCCGGCGCCGGGCCGCCCGCCGGTGCGGGATCGCGGTGACCACGGTGTGCGTCCTGCTCGCCACCCTCACCGCGGTCAACGGCCACGTCGGCTACGTGCGGTCGGGCACGGACCTGGTGCTGCTGCTCCAGCGCGGCGGCGGCCCGCTGCGCGACCTGGGCCGGGTGTTCGAGGAGGACGGCTCGATGCCGGGCACCCGCCAGATCCGGCTGGGCGGCCCGGACGGCCCGGCGGTCGAGCGGATGGTGGTCGCCGACCCGGCGAACGCGGTGCCGGGCGGCCGCAACTACGTCCTGCTCCCGCCGGGCTACGCGGACGCGGCGAACGCGAACCGGCGGTACCCGGTGGTGTACCTGGTGCACGGCAACCCCGGCGGCCCGGAGGACTGGCTGGCGGCCGGCGACGCACCGGGCACGCTGCGGCAGTTCGCCCGCCTCGGGGCCCTGCCGCCGATGATCGTGGTGAGCGTCGACCTCACCGCCGGCCGCGCCCGCCGCGACTGGGAGGGCCTCGACGTCCCGGGCGGCCCGAAGCTGGAGAGCTACCTGACCCGCAGCGTGGTCCCGGTGATCGACCGGCGCTACCGGACCCGGCCCGACCGCGCCCACCGAGCCCTCGGTGGCATGTCGGGCGGCGCGTTCGCGGCGTTGAACATCGGCCTGCACCACGGGGACGAGTTCGGCGCGCTGCTGCTGGCGATGCCGTACGACGTCCCGGACAACCGCCACCGGCTGGGGGAGGACCCGGCCCTGCTGGCGGCGAACACGCCTCGGGACTACCTGCGCACGATGCGGTTCCCGAGCCCGGTGTCGGCGATCCTGACGGCGGGGGCGGAGGCGCCCGGCGACGTCGAAGGGATCCGGCGGCTCGCGGAGGGCTTCCGGGCGCGCGGCCAGCGGGCGGAGGTGCGCGTGGAGGAAGGGCTGGGGCACACCTGGCGGACGGCGCGGGTGTCGCTGCCGTACCTGCTGGCGTTCGCGGCGGAGGTCTTCGAAGGCGGACCCCGCCGCTAACGCCGGTTCGCCAGGACCATCACCGGCTTCGCGCCCATGCCGTGCAGCACCACGCTGCCCAGTACGCACACCACCGTGATCACCAGGATCGTGTCCGCCGCGGGCCCCTCCGGCAGGCGGTTGAACGCCAGCAGGCCGAACACGATCGTCGTCGTGCCGCGCGGGCCCAACGCTCCCACCAGCAGCCGCTCCCGGGCGGACAGCCTCGAGCCGAGCAGGGACAGGACCACCGGTCCCACCCGGACCACCGTCAGCACGCCCGCGCAGAACACCACCACCTGCCACGTGACCCCCACCGAGAACGCCAGGACCGTCGCGATGCCCACGACGAACCACATCGTCGTGGTCAGCAGGGTGGTGACGTCCTCCAGCAGGTGCAGGTCCTTGCTCAGCGCGTCGGCCCGGACCTCCGCGCGGTCGCCGTGGCCTTCGTGGACGCGGCGGGCCTTGCGGAGCCGGTGCACGTAGCGGAAGGCGATGCCGCAGACGAACGAGGCGACGAACCCGTTGCCGTCGATCGCCACCGTGGCCGTGTACGTCAGCAGGGGCGCGAGCAGGACCGCGATGCGGCCGGACTGCGGGGTGATCCAGCCCGCGTGGTGGGCGCGGTCCAGCAGCCACGCCAGGACCGACCCGAGCACGACCCCGGCCACGACGGCCTTGACCGCGAAGGGCAGGGCCGTCGCCAGTGCGTCGAGCGGGGACCGTTCCTGGGTGCGGTCGCCGGCCAGGATGAGGGCGAACAGGAACAGCGGGGAGACGATTCCGTCGTTGTAGCCGCTTTCCACGTTGAGCACGCTGCGGACCCGCATCGACAGCGCCCGGTCGCGCACCAGGCGTTCCGCCGGGGCGAAGTCGGTCGGCACGGTGACGCCCGCGATCAGCAGCAGCACCGCCCACGGCAGATCCGGGAACAGCAGCCAGCCCAGCACCGCCGCCAGCGCGAGGCTGACCGGGAGCGCGATCAGCAGGACCCGGGCGACGAGCCCGGGGTAGCCGCCCCACAGGCGGCCGCCGCGGACTTCGGTGGCGTCGACGAACAGCAGCACCGCCAGGATGATCTCGGCCGCGTGCTGCACCGCGTCGGTGTTCAGCACGGCCGCGATCGAGTCCTCGTTCACCAGCCCGACCACCGCCCCGGCCAGCACCATCACGACCGGCGCCCCGAGGTTCCACCGGTCGAGCCGGGCCGCCGCCAGCGAGCGGACGACCATCGCGACCGCGGCGGCGAGCAGCAGCAGGTTCATACCACCCATTGTCGCCGAAACGGTCCAAAAAGGAGGGAGCGACCCGCTCAGGCGGGCAGGCCGTTGTCGTCGGTCTCCAGCACCTGGGTCTTGAACTTCGTCAGGAACGCCGAAAGCTCGCCGGCCGCCGACTCGATCACGGTGCCGCCGTCCTGCCAGATGCCGTCGAGGTGCTGGAACTGCCCGGGCGGGTCACCCTGGTTGTAGTGGATGTCGTGGACACCGAGGCCGTGGCTGTAGGGCGCCCCGAACACGTAAACCCGGCGGCAGCCGCTCAGCCGCTGCTCCAGCAGGTTCAGCGCGTTGTCCGCGGTGCTCTCGACCCAGCCGAACCGCGGCGAGCGCAGGATCGCGTTGACCAGCGCCGCCACGGGGTTCGCGACCAGCGTCACACAGCCGCGGCCGCGCAGCAACGGCGAGCGGAGGTAGTCCAGCGCGCCGGAAGCCGCGTCGCGGGCCAGGGGGTGCCAGCCGGGGCCGAGGCCCGAAACAGCCGAGAACAGCCCGGCATCGAGCGCGCGGACTTCGCGGTACTGCACCGGAACACCGCTCGGTGTCGACACGTCGACCGCGCACTCGTACTCACCCGGCGGGGCCTGCACGGTCAGCTTGCCGTGGTACCAGGACCCGAAGTCGTTCGGATCCTCCCGGGTGAACGAGACCAGCGTGCCGATCAGGACGCCGTAGCCGGGCAGCGGCATCGGTTCCTCCTCGGGTCAGCGGAACAACAGCCGTTGGCGGTAGCTGGGCGTGTCACGCTTGTAGTAGCGCGGGACCCAGCTGTCGTCGGGGGCGAGGTAGACGACCTTCGCGGGGTCGTCGTCGCGGAACTTCTGCTGCAGGTAGCGGAAGTAGAAGTGGTTGAACAGCCGCATGAACTCGCCGAGGTAGGTGTCGGCCACCCGGGTGTCGCCGCGGATCACGAGCATGTTCTCGTCGTTCTCGTGCACCGAGGCGTCGCTGAAGTTGCCGGAGCCGGTGACGACCAGCGGATCGTCGCCGAGCGGGTCGACGAGCATGAACTTCGTGTGGGTGTAGCGGACGTGGACGTTCAGGCCGGTCAGCTGTTCCTTGGTCCAGCGGTCGAGGATGTCGGTGCTCAGCAGCGAGCCGACGGCGACCTTGACGTCGTGGTCGCGGGTGAACTCGACGTCGCCGCTGTCGGGCGGCTCTTCGAGGACGAGGTAGCGCAGCACGTCGGACTCGGCGGCGATCGCTTCGGCGATCTTGTCGTGCACGCCGAACGCCGCGGTCATGAAGAACGACTTCCGCGCGCGCCCGGCCTGGGCGGCGTACCAGTCGATCAGGTCCAGGGTGGTCCGCGGGCTGAACACGGGCGAGATCCCGGCCGGGGGCGGTGTGGCCGGGGTGGGTGTGGCGGTGGTGTCGGCCGGCCGGATCCCGTCGTAGTCCGGGTCGGCGGCCAGGCGGGTCCAGTAGTCGAGGTACCCGGCGGCGATCGCGGGGTCGCGGAGGAGGTGCCCGACGTTGGACTGGCCGAACAGGCCGCCCCAGGTGATGTTGGTCGACCCGGTCCAGACGGCCTGCGGTTCGCCGTCCCGCAGCAGCACCAGGAACTTGTTGTGCGAGATGGCGCTGTTGGTCTTCCGCGGGATCATGCACGCGCCGAGCCCGGCGGCGGCGATGGCCGGCTCCGACTGCTGCCACACCTTGGCGCGCTTCGGGTCGGTGCTCGCCCGGCCGCGCCGGTCGTAGACGATCTTGACGTCGGCCCCGCGGTCCGCGGCGGCCTTCAGGGCGTCGAGGACGCGCGGGTAGGAGAACTCGTAGACCGAGCCGCGCAGCGCGAACCCGGGGCCGGTGGCCGACGCGACGAACTTCACGAGGGCTTCCTCGAGCCCGCGGGACAGCCAGGTGTACGCCGGATCGCTGCGGTCGCCGGGCCGCGGCGGCCGCCCGAACCGCTGCGCGTACGCCTGGCTGGCGGCGACCCCGCGGTTGAAGTGGATCGCGTGCGTTCCCGTGTCGACCGGCTCGGTGCGGATGGTCACCGAGACTTCGCGGCGCACCTCCAGGTTCTTCGGTTTCCCGTAGAGCGCGACGACGCGGTAGGTGTACTCGTGGTCCGGCTCGGCGGTGTAGTCGCCCCACTGGAAGCCCTGCACCGGGTGCTCGCGCAGGCTCACCGAGGTGCCCGGGGGAATTCCGTGTGACGTTTCCTCGAACACCTTCATGCCGCGGAGCCAGTAGCGTTCCTTCTTGGCCGGATCGGTGCGCTCGATGGCGAACCCGAGCAGCCCCTTCGTGGCCCGCTTGGGCAGGTCGATCCCGAAGAGCACGACGGCGGATCCGGCCACGACGTGGACCTGCAACGAATCGGCCGTAACGCGGCTCCGCATGGTCGTGCCTCCAGCCCGCCGGCCGTCCGTTCGGCAGCGGATCCGCCCCGGCACTCATGGGTCGCGCGGGACGCGACGGCCGTTACGGGCTCAGTGCCCGCCCGGCGCCGGCGCGGTGCCGACCTGCCCCTGCCAGGTGGCCTGGGCGCCGGAGTCGCCGATGCGGTAGACGTCGAAGACCGCCGCGCCGGCGGCCGCGACGGACAGCGCCGCGAGCACCACGGTGACCGCCGTCGACGCCGGGGCGAGGAAGGTGCGGCGGGCCTTCGCCGTGGTCTCCCGCGCGCGCCACCACACCAGCAGCGCCAGCACGGCCACCGGGATCGCCACCCAGATCGCGGTGTCGCCGAGCTCGGTGTGGGTGCGCACCAGCGGCGTCCGCGCGACCCGCCGTTCGAGCCATTCGCCGGCGTCGGTGGTGATCGGGACCAGGATGACGACGACGACCGACAGGATCGCGTTGGGCAGGGCGAGCTTGGCGCGCGCGGCCGGCCACAGGGCGCTGAGCACCAGCAGGAGGGCGGAAAGCGGCAGCAGCACGACGATGGCGTGCACGAGGAGGATGTGGGCGGGCAGGCCGTTGACGGTGGTCATGGTGTCCTTTGTGGAGGGTGCGGGGTCCGGGGCGGGCCCGGCGTCAGGGGGCGCGGGCGAGCGTGGCGACCTCGTAACCGGGGGCCCGGGTGGCCACCCAGGTCTCGACGTCGTCGCCGCCGCGGGCGAACGCGGCCGTGGCGAACACGTCGGCCCACAGCAGGGTGGGGCCGGTGACCGTGACGGCGAGCAGGTCGCCCGGGTGGGCGCCGGTGTGCGGGTCGACGATGTGGTGGCCGCGGGCGGCCGTGCCGGACGTCGCGACGCCGCCGGTGCGCAGCTCGAGGATCGCCAGGAACGCCGTCTTGTCCGTGGGATCTTCGACGGCGACCCGCCACGGCGGGGCGGTCGTCACGCCGACCCGGGCGGTGATGTCGCCGCCGACGTTGAGGTAGTGGTCGAACCCGCACAGGCCGGCCAGGTGCTCGGCGGCCTTCTCCGCGGCCCAGCCCTTGACGAGACCGGACGGGTCGAAGCCGCCGGGCAGCCACGCGTCGAAGTAGCCTTCGGTGCGGTCCCGCGCTTCTTCGCACAGCGCGAGGACTTCGACGAGCCACGGGTGCCGCCGGGCCCGCGGGAGCCGCCCGCGGCGCAGCGCGCTGACCTGGCTGTCCGGCCGGTAGGTACTGAACAGCTCGTCGGCGCAGCGCAGGCCGCCGAAGACGGCGGCGACGGCGGGTTCGACCGCGGGATCGCTGTCGATGCGCCGCCCGCGCAGGTGGAGGCTGGCCTGCGTGCCCATGACGGCCCGCGTCCACGACCGGCGGGACGCGGTGGTCACCGGTGGGCCTGGTCGATCGCCGACTGCAGGGACTGCTGGTAGCCCTCGGAGGTGTAGGTGGCGCCGCTGACCGTGTCGATCTGCGCGCTCTGGGCCTGCAGCGTCTCCTGGTTCAGCTCCGGCACGGCCTCGGTGTTGATCCGGACGTCGCGGCCGCTCTCCTGCGGGTAGTCGATCGCGTCCGCCGCGGTGATGCGGCCCCCGGCGACGGTGATCCGGACCTGGACCGGGCCGTAGCGGGTGTCGGCGGCGTCGCCGGTGAACGTCCCGTCGCCGGTGGTGCCCGTGGTCGCGGACGGGTTCGCGGCCGGCGGCGGGCTCGTGGTGCGCGACGGCTGGGCCCCGCCGGCCGGGCGGCCGGTGGCCGCGACCGGTGTCTGGTCCGTGCTGGTGCGGTAGCTGAACAGCAGCACGACGACGGAGACGGTCGCCGCGGCCGCGATGGCGATCCTGCGCATCGGAAGTCCTTTCCTACCAGGCGAACCGTTCGTGGTGGACGCGTTCGGCGGGGACGCCGGCGCGGCGGGCGCTGTCGAGCACGGCGCCGGTCCAGGCGTCGGGGCCGCAGACGTAGAGGTCGTGCTCGGCGATGTCGGGCACGAGGCGGCGCAGCACCTGCTCGTCGGGCACCGGGGCGTATCCGGCCGGCAGCCAGGACACGCGGCCGGGGGCGCGCCGGCCGAGCAGGTAGTGGATCCGGATGCCGCGGCGGGCCGCGAGGTCTTCGAGCTCCTGGCGGAACAGCAGGTCCGCCGGGCGCCCGGCGCGGTGGAACAGCACGGCTTCGCCGGGCCGGTAGGGGAGTTCTTCCAGCAGCGCGCGCACCGGCGTGATCCCGATGCCGGAGGCGAACAGCGCGATCTTCCATCCTTTTCGGACGGTCGCGGTCAGCCGGCCGTACGGGCCTTCGAAGAACGCCCGGGTGCCCGGCCGCAGGGTGGCCAGCCGCCGGCTGCCCGGGCCGAGGTCCTTCGCGGTGATCCGCAGCCGCTGCCCGTCCGGGGCGGCGGAGAGGGAGAACGGCTTGCCGCGCGTCCAGCCGGGTCCGGCGGGGAACCGCCAGACGCAGAACTGGCCGGCCGCGACGGGCAGCCGGTCGAGGTCGCGGCCGCGCAGGGACACCGTGACCACGCCGGGTGCCTCCACCACGACGTCCTCGACGACCAGCCGGTGCCGCGCGTTGAGCCACACCGGCCGTCCGACGCGGAAGACGAGCACCGCGCCGGCCGCCGCCGCGTACGCGGTCCACCAGAACGCGGTCGCGACCGGGGAGGCGGTGAAGTCGGCGCCGGTCCACAGCTGGTGCGGCAGGGCCAGCCCGGCGCCGAGGTAGGCGTAGAGGTGCAGCAGGTGCCAGGACTCGTAGCGCAGCCGCCGCCGGGCCGCCCGCACCGACGTCACCGCGACCATGCCCAGCGCGGCCGTCCCGGCGGTGGCCAGGAGCATGCCCGGGTAGGTCGTCACCAGGGCCCACGCCTCGCCCAGGACGCCGGAGCGGTCGGCCGCCGCGTAGCCGAGGGTGATGAGCACCAGGTGCGCGACCAGCAGCGTGATCGAGGTGAAGCCGGCGAGCCGGTGGCGGCGGGCCAGCTCGTCCTGGCCGTAGCTGCGCTCGACCCACGGGATGCGGGCCATCAGCAGCAGCTGGAGCAGCAGCAGATCCGCCGACAGCAGCCCGGTGAGCCGTCCGGTGGAGGTGAAGAAGTCGCTCGCGAGGTCCTGCAGGCCGCGGCCGGACACCCAGAGCGCGACCACGAAGAGCACGCTCCCCCAGGCCGTGAGGCCGGCGGCGTCGCGCCACCACGGGCGGACCGTGGGCCGCGCGAGGCGGCGGGTGGCGAGCGTGGTGGTGGCGGACATCGGGCTCCTCGGGTGATCGCTTCTCGATCCACCCTTCCCGAGCCCGGTTAGCCGTCGACGTGACCAGGGTGAGAGTTCGGTAAGAGAAGATCCGCTCCGACGGTGAACCCGACCACCGCGCCGCCGCCGGGGCGCGGCTCGGCGAAGACCGATCCGCCGTGGGCCTGCGCGATCTCCCGCACGATGGCCAGCCCGAGGCCGGAGCCGGGCAGGCCGCGGGCGCCGTCCGCCCGGTGGAAGCGGTCGAACACGCGGGCCGCGTCGTCGTCGCCGATGCCGGGGCCGCGGTCGAGCACCTCGACGCGGCCGCCGCGCACGACGACTTCGATCGGCCCTTCGGGGGCGAACTTCACGGCGTTTTCCAGCAGGTTCGCGACCGCGCGTTCGAGGGCCTTCGCCTGGCCGGTCAGGGCGGAGGCGTCGGCCTCGACGGTGATGGCGCGCCCGGACCGCCGCCGGACGCGCTCGGCGGCGCTCTCGGCGAGCTCGCCCAGCGCCACCGGCGCCGGCTCCTCGGCCTCGTAGCGGCGGGTGGCGAGCTCGACCAGCTCGTCGACCAGGTGCGTCAGTTCGCGGCTCTCGCCGTCGACGTCGTCGAGCAGCCGGGCGCGGGCCTGGGGGCTGAGCTCGCCGAAGCGGCGCAGCACGCTGGCGTTGGTGCGGAGGCTGGTCAGCGGGGTCCGCAGCTCGTGGGCGGCGTCCTGGACGAGCCGGTCCTGGTCGGCGCGGGCGTCGGCGAGCCGGCCGAGCATCCGGTCGAACGACGTCGCCAGCCGGCCGACTTCGTCGCGGCCGCCGGTGGGCACGGCGACGTCGTCGAGGCGGCCGTCGCTGACCTGCTCGGTGACGTCGGTCAGCCGGACCAGCCGCCGGGTGATCTGCCGGGCCAGCAGCCAGCCGGCCAGGGCGGCGACGGCCAGGACCAGGGCGCTGACGCCGGTGATGCGGGCGGCCAGGCCCTTGAGGACGTGCCGGGATTCGTCGACGTCGATGCCGAGCTCGACGGCGCCGCGGCCGGGTCCGAGGGCCACGGTGATGACCCGGTAGTCGTCGCGACCGGCGGTGAAGTCCGTGTAGCGGTGGTCGCCGAGGGCGCCGGTCGCGGCCAGCGCCCGGTCGGGGTCGCCGACCGGCAGGCGCACCCGGCGGCCGCCGAGCGGGCGGACGGTCCCGCCCGGGGCGATGGCCTGCGCCACCATGGGCTGGGCCTCGTCGTGGTCGTCGTCCGGACCGCGGGTGACCGGGCTCGGCGCGAGGACCTGCGTCGCCCCGGCGGCGACTTCCGCCGACGTCGTCAGCAGCGACCGGTCGAGCTCGGCGTCGATCCGTTCCGAGGCGGCCTGGTAGCTGAAGACCCCGACGAGGATCGCCGCCGCGGCACCGACCCCGGCGAAGGCGATGGCGAACTTGCTGCGCAGGTTCACGACGGCCGCACCGAGTAGCCGACGCCGCGCACGGTGTGGATCAGCCCGGTGGCCCCGGCCTGCTCCAGCTTGCGCCGCAGGTAGCCGATGTAGACGGCGAGGTTCTTCGAGTCCGCGCCGAACTCGTAGCCCCAGATCCGCTGGTAGATGGTGGCCCGGTCGAGCACGATCCCGGCGTTGCGGACGAGCAGTTCCAGCAGGTCGAACTCGGTTTTCGAGAGGGTGATCTCGGTGCCCTGCCACCACACCCGCCGCGCGGCCGGGTCGACGGCGAGCTCGCCGAGCCGCACGGTCCGCCGCGCCTCCGGTTCGGACTCGGGCGCGGTGCGCCGCAGCAGCGCCCGCAGCCGCGCGAGGAGCTCGTCGAGTTCGAACGGCTTGGGCAGGTAGTCGTCGGCCCCGGCGTCCAGCCCGGCCACCCGGTCGGGGGTCTCGACCCGCGCGGTGAGCATGAGGATCGGCGTGGGGTCGCCTTCGGCCCGCAGCACCCGGCAGACGCCGAGCCCGTCGACGCCCGGCATCATGACGTCGAGGACGATCACGTCGAACTCGTCCCGCCGGGCGGTGGCGAGCGCGCTGACCCCGTCGGCCACCTCGGTGACCCGGTAGCCCTCGAGGTCGAGGGCCCGGACGAGCGACTCCCGGATGGCGCGGTCGTCGTCGGCGAGCAGGACGCGGTGCGGCATGGCCGCCATCATGCCCGCGCGCCGCCGCCGGGGCGCGCGGGCCGTCTCGCTAGCGGGTGAAGGTGAACCAGTTGACGTTGACGAAGTCCGCCGAACTCCCCGAGAACGTCAGGTACAGGTCGTGCACGCCGGTGGCCGCGCCGACGATGTTGGCCGGCACCGTCTGCCACTGCTGCCAGCCGCCGTTGTTCGCGAAGTCGATCTCCGCGATCACCGGGCCCGACACCCCGTCCAGCCGGGCCTTGATCGCGCCGCTCACGCCGGCCGCCGCGCCCGAGGCCAGGCGGGCGACGAACTGGTTCGGGGAACTCGAGCCGAAGTCGATGCCTGCGTACTTCAGCCAGTCGCCGTTCGCGATCCAGCCCACGTCGACGCCGCCGCCCGTGTCGCTGCACGACTCGTTCTGGGTGCCGCTCTGGGCGTTGTACGCCTCCGCCTGGATCGTCGAGTACGCGCTCGTGCCGCCGTTGCCCGGCGGCGGGGTCGTGCCGCCGCCCGCGCCCAGCGACACCGTCCAGGACGTCGGGGCCGGGTCCTGGAGGTGGCCGTCGACGGGCTGGGCGCCCGTCGGGCCCACGTCGTCGTACGGGAACGCGTAGCCGATCGACGCGTACTGGTGCACCAGGCGCGCGTAGTGGTTCGTCGTGGCGTCGCGGTAGTACTGCGACGGTGGCACGCCGTCGGGCTGGTTGCCGCCGCCCGCGACCAGCAGGCTGCTGCGGTTCAGCGCCGCGGCCAGCCGGGCCGCGACCGCGCCCCGGGCGTCGCTGCCGGAGTTGTACAGCGGCCCGCTCGCGCAGCCGAAGATGTCCGCCGCGCTCGGCTTGGTGAACGGCACCCCGTTGGTGTTCAGCCCGGCGAACACGATCGCGTCGCCGCTGACCGTGCCCGTGTAGGAGCCGATGCCGCCCTGCCCGTTGATCGTCAGCGGCGTCGAGCGGTAGTGGTCCCAGACGGCGTTGAGGTAGTTCGTCCAGTACCCGCCGAAGTCGACCGGGGAGTGGCCGGGCGCGAGCACCCGCACCACCTGGCCGGCGCCGTCGGTGACGACCAGCCGGTCCCACGGCGCCCCGTCGGCGTTGTGCTGCGCCCGCAGCCCGTCGGCGATGCTGCCGAGGGCGCCGCTCGGCAGCGGGCTGACCGACTGGGCGCCGGCCGCGCCCGTGGTGGCCATCGAGACCGGCAGCGCCACCATGTCGACGTAGCTGATGTTCGCGTAGAGGTTCGCGCTGTTGTAGGTGAACTCGCAGAACGTCCAGTTCGTCTGCCAGTTCGGGTCCGAGCTGGTGAAGCCGGGCTGCACCAGGCCGGGCCCGGGGTTGACGAAGAACTGGATCTTCTTGTCCACCGAGAACCACACGCGGCCGCCGATGAGGTAGTCGGTCAGCGTCACCGTGCGCTGCGCGCCCGAGCCGGTCAGCGGAATCGAGTAGTCGGGGATCGGCGTCACCGGCGCGGACGGGTTGGGCAGCGCCTGGAACCGGCCGTCGGCGGTCACGAACCCGGGCCGGCCCGCGGTGTCCGAACCGCTGATGTAGGCGTAGACGGTGCCGCTGCCGGAATTGTTCTTCAGCGTCAACGGCAGGGCGGCGGCGGCCCGGGCGGCCGGCGCGGCGAGGGCGGCCCACAGCGGCGTGCCGGCCGCGGCGGCCGCCAGTCCTGCGGTGACGAAGGTACGCCTCGACAGCATGGCACCTCCTGGAAAGGGCTTTCGTGTCCGCCGGACGGTAGGTACGGGTTCCGGCCGGGTCAACATCCGGCCACCCGGGTTGGGGACTAACGGACCACGAACCTGCCCTTTCGTTGCCCGGACCAGTACGTCCGGTGGTCCGGTCACCGTCCTTTGTGGATTGAGCCGGACGTCCTTGCCCGGAGCCGCCCGGGCGCGCACCATGAGGGGCGGGAAGGAGCGGGCCATGGACGAACCGGCGATCGAGGTGACCGGCCTGCGCGTCCGCCGCGGCGGGCACGACGTCCTGCGTGACATCGGGTTCGGTGTCCGGCGGGGGTCGGTGACCGGCCTGCTCGGTCCCAACGGCTGCGGGAAGAGCACGCTGATGCGCTCGATCGTCGGTGTCCAGGTGGTGGCGGGCGGGCGGGTCACCGTGCTCGGCCGCGCGGCGGGCAGCCCGGACCTGCGGCGGCGGATCGGCTACGCGACCCAGGACCCCGCGATCTACGCCGACCTGACCGTGACCGAGGCCCTGCGCTACTTCGCCGCGGTGCTCGGCACCGGTCCCTCCGATGTGGACCGGGTGATCGCGCAGACCGGGCTCACCGGGTCCGCGCGCACCCTGGTCGGCCGGCTGTCGGGCGGCCAGCGCGGCCGGGCCAACCTGGCGGTGGCGCTGCTGGGCACCCCGCAGCTGCTGGTGCTGGACGAGCCGACGGTCGGCTCCGACCCCGAGCTGCGCGACGAGCTGTGGACGCTGTTCCACACCCTGGCCGCCGGCGGGGTCACCCTGCTGATCTCCAGCCACGTCATGGACGAGGCCGCCCGCTGCGACGACCTCCTGCTGCTGCACCGGGGCCGGCTGCTGGCCCGGGGCACCCCGGGCGACCTGCGCGCCCGGACCGGCGCCGCCGACCTCGAACAGGCCTTCCTGCGGCTGATCAAGGGCCGGGAAGGGGCGACGCGATGAGCGCACTCCCCACCACCCGGCGGATTCTCACCCAGTTGCGCCACGACCCGCGCACGATCGTGCTGCTGGTCGCGGTGCCCAGCGTGCTGATGGTCCTGCTGCGGTACGTGCTGAATTCGGAGCAGCGCTTCAGCGCGGTCGCGCCCGCGTTGCTCGGTATTTTCCCGTTCACGATCATGTTCCTGCTCACCTCGGTGACGACGTTGCGCGAGCGCACGACCGGGACGCTGGAGCGGTTGATGACGCTGCCGATCGGCAAGCTGGACCTGATCCTGGGCTACGCGCTGGCGTTCGGCCTGCTCGCGGTCCTGCAGGTGGTCGTGGCGGCGGGGATCTCCCTGACCTGGCTCGGGCTGGCCATCGCCGGCTCGGTGTGGGCGCTGCTGCTGATCGTGGTGCTGGACGCGCTGCTCGGGACGGCGCTGGGGCTGTTCGTGAGCGCGTTCGCCCGCACCGAGTTCCAGGCCATCCAGTTCCTGCCGGTGTTCGTGCTGCCGCAGTTCCTGCTGTGCGGGCTGTTCGTCCCGCGCGGTGACATGGGCTGGCTGCTGAGCGCGGTGTCCGACGTGCTGCCGTTGTCCTACGCCGTGGACGCCCTCACGCAGGTGACCCGCTCGGCGGAGATCGACGGCACGCTGGTCCGCAACATCGGCATCATCGCGGGCTGCGCGGTCCTCGCCCTCCTGCTGGGCGCGGCCACCCTGCGCCGCCGCACACCGTGAGAGCCGGTCACGGGACGGTGACTTCGGTGGCGAGTCCGTCCGGCCAGGTGACGGTGACGCGATCGCCGGTGACGGTCAGGGCCGGATCGGCCTCGACGGGTCCGCCGCGGTCCAGGACGACCACGGCGGCGAACACCTCGCCGGCTGCCGGGGGACCGGCGGTGGTGACGAACGGGATCGCCGTCCACTCACCCAGCGGGGACGTCCCGGCTTCGACCGCCACGTCCGTGGTGGCGAAACCCCGCAGGTTCCGCACCGCGGACCGCAGCTCCGGAGTCTCGGCCGTGGCCCCGGACCCGGTGACCGGCCGCGCGGCGGCCGCCACCGGCCACCCGCTCAGCCGCAGCGCCCGGACCCCGGCGTCAGCGGCGCCGAGTCGCGCGAGCCGGACCTCGATCCCTTGGCGCACCACGGAAACGACGGTCAGCACGGGCCCCGCCACCACCGGGCCGCTGCGGCCGGAGCCGTGGTCCGGTGAGTCGTCGCCACCGGTGCCGACCCAGCGGACGGGACCCCGGGACGCCGCCGCCAGCACGCCACCGGGCAGCTCGGTCGCGTAGCACGTCGAAAAGCCCGCCCGGTGGCTCGCCCGGCCGTCGGCGTCGAGCACGGCGACCGTGTTGTCCGGCACGGACCCGAGTGGCGGCACCGTGGCCGTCGAATAGCCGAGCCGGGCGTACAGCGGGGCGTCGGACCGCGGGTCGCCGGGCCGGGCGTGGTCGGTGCCGTGGTTGACGACCAGGGCGATGCCGTCGCGACGCCGTCCCGAGACCAGCCAGCCGGGCGCGGTGACCACACGGGCGACGTCGCCGGTTTCGATCGGGAGCGGCTCTTCGACGTCCGTCCACACGGGATGGTCCGCGGGCAGGGCCAGCCCGAGCAGGCCTTTGGCCGCCCAGTACGGCGAGCCCGGCCCGGAGTACGCCTGGCGCATGGCGGGCCAGGCCCGGTGCCAGCCGAGGGTGAGCAGGCCGTCGGGTTCGAACGCGCCGCGGTCGGCGAAGTGCCGCACCATCCCGCCGGCCACCCGCCGGGTCAGGCCGGGAGACAGCCGGGAGGTCCCGGTCACCGCGCCGACCCAGAACGGCGCGGCGGCGGCGAAGCGGTAGACCAGGCTGCGGCCCTGCAGCAGCGGCGAGCCGTCGGCGCCCACCAGCCGCACGGCGTCGTCGAGGTAGTCGCGCAGGTCCGCGGCCCACCGGTGCCGCAGCGAGCCGGGGCACAGGCTGCCGGTGACGTCGAACAGGTGCGTCCACAGCAGCGGGTACAGGTGCAGCGCCCAGCCCGCGTAGTGGTCGTAGGCGCGCTCGTCGCCGTCGCTGAGCCAGCCGCCGGGCCGCCGCAGCGACGCGTGCACGGCGAGGTCTTCCTCGATGTCCGCCGCCGACCACGGGCCGCCCGCCTCGCGCAGGAACGACTCGACGACGATCCGGAACCACACCCAGTTGATCGGCGGGTAGGGCTGCCCGACGACGGTCGCCAGCCAGGCGACGACCCGCTCCCGGACGGCGTCTTCCAGGCGGTCCCACAGCCACGGCCGGGTCAGCTGCAGCACCAGGGCGATCGACGCGGCCTCCACTTTGGACTGACCGAGCTCGTCGGGCCGCGGCCACGCCTCCGGCGACGCCGGATCGGTGCCGGCGGCCAGCCCGGCCGCGTACCGCTCGAGCAGCCCGCCGGGGTCCGCGCCGCGTTCCCCGGCGACGCGGAACCCGGCGACGAGGAACGTCCGGGCGAACCCCTCGAGACCGTCGGAGGCGCGCCCGTTGCGGCTGGCCGGCCCGGGCAGGTCGATCCGGGCGCCGCCGGGGGAGCGGTGGCGGTCCACCGCGGCGAGCATCCGGTCGGCCAGTGCGGTCCAGTGCTCGCGGGTCCAGCCGGTGTGGGGCGAGAGCCGCCGGTCCTCGACGGCCCTCATGCCTGCACGGCCAGGGAGTGCCGGGTCACCGGGGCCCGGGGCGGCAGGCCGGCGGCGTACCGCTCGAGCTCGCCGAGCGCCTCGGCGGTCATCCGCCGGGTCTCCGCGCCCAGCGAGCCCGCCACGTGCGGGGTCAGCACCACGTTGGGCAGGTCGTACAGCGGCGACGCGGCGGGCAGCGGTTCCGGCTCGGTGACGTCGAGGACGGCGTGCAGGCCGCCGGTGCAGGCGCGTTCGAGGGCCGCGGTGTCCACCAGCGCCCCCCGCGCGGTGTTGATCAGCACCGCGCCGGGCGGCAGCGCGGCCAGCTCCGCGGCGCCGATCATGTGCCGGGTCTCCGGCAGCGACGGCGCGTGCAGGCTCAGCACGTCCGCCTGCGGCAGGGCGTGGGCGAGCGTGGCCGGCTCGGCGCCGGCGGCCCGGATCTCGTCCGGGCCGGCCACCGGGTCGACGACGAGCACCCGGGCCAGCCCGAGCAGCCGCAGCAGCGCGGCGACCCGCCGTCCGACGCGGGAAAAGCCCACCAGAACGACCGTGCGGTCCCGGCCCGACAGTTCGCCACGGTGTTCACGGTAGCGCCAGTCCTCCCGGAACGCCCGGGCGTCGGCGGCCAGGAACGGCACCTTCTTGAACGCCCACAGGATCGCGCCCAGCGTGTACTGGGCGACCGGCTCGGCGTTGGCGTCGGCGGCCGTGGTGACCAGCAGGCCCCGGTCGAACACCGCCGCCCCGACGTGGTCGCGGACGCTGCCGGCCGCGTGCAGCACCGCGCGCAGGTTCGGCGCGGCCCGCAGCACCGGTTCGTCGAGCGGGGGACAGCCCCACGACGTGATCAGCACCTCGGCCTCCGCCAGCCGCGCCCGCGCCGCCGCCGAGGCCAGCTCGTCGGTCCACAGTGGATCGCCGAGCCGGGCCGCGGCCCGCAGCCGCGCCAGTTCCGCGGCGCCGAACTGCAGCTCCATCGTGTCCCGGCCCAGTACCAGCAGCGTCTCCGGGCGCCGCGTCATTTGACGCTGCCCGCGGCCAGCCCGGACCGCCATTGCCGGTGCAGCAGCACGAACGCGACCACCAGCGGCAGCACCGCCAGCAGCGAACCGGTGATGACGAGCGGGTTGTACTGCGGGAACTGCGTCACGCGCGTGCTCCACTGGTACAGCCCGAGGCTCATCGGGAACAGCTGCGGGTCGGTGAGCATCACCAGCGGCAGGAAGAAGTTGTTCCAGATCCCGACGAACTGGAACAGGAAGACGGTCACCAGGCCCGGCCGCATCATCGGCAGCGCGATGGTGAAGAACGTCCGCAGCTCGCCGGCGCCGTCGGTCCGAGCGGCTTCCAGGACCTCGCCGGGCACCGCGGCTTCGGCGTAGACGCGGGCGAGGTAGACGCCGAAGGGGTTGGTGAGCAACGGGATGAACACCGCCCAGAACGTCCCGACCACGTGCAGCTGGGACGCCAGCAGGTACAGCGGCAGGGCCAGCGCGGTGGTCGGCACCAGGACGCCGGCCAGCGTGACGGCGAACAGCGCGCGCCGGCCCGGGAAGTCCAGCTTCGCGATGGCGTACCCGCACCCGGCGCAGATCAGCGAGCCGAGCACCGCGCCGAGGCCGGCGTAGAGCAGCGAATTGCGGATCCAGGCCAGGAAAACGCCGTTCTCCTGGGTGAACAGGGCGCCGAGGTTGGTGCCGAGGTTCCACTGCCCGAGCTCGAACGCCCCGGTCGTGGAGAAGTCGCCGACGGACTTGGTGGCCGAGGTGACCAGCCAGACCAGCGGCAGGACCGCGTAGAGGGCGGCCAGTACCAGCAGGACGTGTACGACGGTGCGTGACGTCCAGCGCGAACCCGCGTGGGACAAGGTCACCGGGACCTCCGGTTGGACAGGCGCATGACCAGCGCCGAGAGCAGGGCGGACACCAGGGCCAGCAGCACGGACGCGGCGGCGGCCCGGCCGTAGTCGCCGGCGATGAAAGCGGCTTCGTACACGTAGAGGCTCGGGGACCAGGTGCTCGTCACCGACCCGGTGAACCCGCGCAGCACCAGGGGTTCGGTGAACAGCTGCAGCGAGCCGATGACGGTGAACACCAAGGCGACGAACATCGTCGGCCGGATCATCGGGACCTTGACCGACCACGCCGTCCGGACGCCCCCGGCGCCGTCGGCCCGGGCCGCCTCCAGGACGTCACGCGGGACGGCCTGCAACGCGGTGTAGAAGATGATCATGTTGTAGCCGACCCACTGCCAGGTCGCGATGTTGACGATCGAGGGCAGGATGCCGGTCTTGCCCAGCGGGTCGACCGGCAGCACCGCGGACAGGCCCGAGTTCGGGCTGTAGAGGTAGGCCCAGACGAGCCCGGTGATCACCGTCGGTACCGCGTAGGGCAGGAAGACGGCCAGGGACCACACGCGCTTGAGCCGCACGACGGCGGAGTCGACCAGCAGCGCCAGCAGCAGCGCCAGGCCGAGCATGATCGGGATGTGGACCACGACGAACAGCGCCACGTTCCCGAGACTGGCGTGGAACGCGCTGTCGGTGAGCACGTCGGCGTAGTTGCCGAGGGCGACGAACGCCTGCCGCGGGCCGGAGAACCCCAGGCCGGACAGGCGATCGGTGAACAGGCTCAGGTAGAGCGCGTACCCGATCGGGACGAGCACGGTGACGGTGAGCAGGATCGCGAACGGCGCGGCCAGCACGAGGCCGGCGCGCCCGCGCCCGCGGCGGCCCCGCGCCGCGGCGCCGGACCGCGCCGGCGCCGGGACGTCCGTGGCGCGCTCGGGGGTGAGGACGGTCATCAGGCTTTCCCTTCCCGCACGGTCAATCCCCGCTCGCGCAGCTCGGCGACGGCGTCGGCCTGCGTCTGCCGGACGGCGGCGGCCAGGGTCGTGCCGCCGGTCTTCACCCCGCCCAGGTGGTCGACGACGGTCGAGAACATCCGCAGGGCGTTGGGGCCCCACGTCCAGTCCGGGACGCGCCGGGCGGCTTCGTCGAGCACGTCGTACACCGGGGCGCCGAGGAAGTAGCCGCCCTGGTACGCCTTCCGGGCGACGTCCCGGCTCGGCAGGTAGCCGGGGAACGGCGTGGTGAACGTCGTGCCGATCTTCGCCACGGCCGGGTCGGTGCTGAGCCACCGCAGGAACTTCACGGCCGCCTCGGGCACCTTGCTCTCGGCGGAGACGGCGAACGCGCTGCCGCCCTGCACGCCGGTGGACGGCACGCCGTCCCAGGTCGGCATGGTGGTCACGGCCCACCGGCCGGTGTCCTTCGGGATGGACTTGACGAGCGTGCCGACGCTCCAGGACGCGCCGAGCAGGCCCCACAGCCGGCCGGTGTGCATCGCGCCGATCCAGTCCTGGTCGCCGGTCGGGGCGGTGGCGACCAGGCCGGCGCCGATCAGGCCCTGCCAGTAGTCCGCGGTGCGCCGGGTGCCTTCGCCGTCGATGTCGACCCGCCAGGCGCCGCCGTCGACCCGCCACCACGGATCGCCCGCCTGCCAGCACATCCCGGCGAAGAACGAGCCGTCGTTGAGCGGGAACGTCGTCACCCGCGCGGCCGGGTCGGCCTGCTTCACGGCCTGGGCGGCGGTGCGGAACTCGTCCCACGTGCGCGGGACCGCGATGCCGTGCCGGTCGAACAGGTCCTTGCGGTAGTAGAGCACCATCGGGGCCAGGTCCATCGGCACCGCCCAGGTGCGCCCGCCGGGCCGCACGCCCTGCCAGGCGGCGGGGGAGTAGCCGCGTTCGAGGTCCGCGAGGTCGGTGGTGAGGTCGCGCAGGCCGCCGGTGGTCAGCAGCTGCGGCAGGCCCTGGTACTCGGTGTGCAGGATGTCCGGGGCGTTGTGCGCGCGCAGGGCGTTGGTCTGCTGGGCGTAGCCGCCCTTGAGCCCGGACGCGATCACGTTGAGCTCCACCGAGATGTCCGGGTGCGCCGCGTTGAAGCCGGCGACGTACTTGTCCATGCCGGTGAGCCAGGACCAGATGCGCACCCGCGTCGCGCCGGACGCCGTCGTCGTCGAGGACGCGCAGCCGCCGACGAGCCCGGCGGCCGCGAGCCCGGTGGTGGCGGACAGGAAGGTCCGGCGGGTCAGGCCGGCCGGTGGCCGAAGCGTCATTGCTCCTCCGTCGAAGTGATGGCTGTCACTGTCGGGGTGTGCCATAGTGCGAGTCAACATTTCAGCGCAAAAGCGATCACAAACGATCAGAACCGAAGGAACGCCATGGTGTCGAGCGCGCTGTTCGGCTTTCCCGACGTCCGCGACCGGGCGGTCTGGGACGCGGCCGACGGCGCCGCGGTGCTCGCCGACGCCCGCGCCCTGCTCGCCCGGCCGGCGCCCGCTCTGACGGCCACGGCGTGGGCCAGGACGTTCCGCGACGGCGTCCGGACCGACTACGAAGACGCCGCCCGTGAGCTGCGCGAACGCGTCACCACGCTGGTGCTGGCCGCGGTGCTGACCGGCGAGGCCCCACCGGGCGAGGTGCCGTTCCTCGACGGCGCGATCGACGGGCTCGTCACCCTGGCCGAGGCGACCACCTGGTGCTGGGCGCCGCACGACCGCCACGCGGCCGGGCGCGGCGAGGTGCTCGCCGACCCCGACGACCCGTTCCTCGACCTGGGCGCGGCCGAGGTCGCCGCGCTGTTCGCCTGGGCCGATCAGGCCCTCGGTCCGCACCTCGACCGCCGCGCTCCTGGGGTGCGCAAACGTCTGCGCCGGGAGGTCGAGCACCGCGTCCTGACGCCGTTCGAGCGGATCCGCGACTGGCACTGGCTCGGCTCGGACGGCGACGCGCACAACTGGAACCCGTGGATCCACAGCGCCGTCCTCACCGCCGCGCTCCTGCTCGTGGCCGACGAAGACCGGCGACGGCGGCTGGTCCGGCTGGTCGTCGACGGTCTCGGGCACTACGTGGCCGTGCTGCCCGACGACGGCGGCGTTGACGAAGGCGTCGCCTATTGGTGGCACGGCGCCTGCCGCCTGCTGGAGTGCCTCGACCTGCTGGCCGCCGCCGGCTTCGAGGTGCCGGAACCGCCCGTGCTCGCGGAGCTGATCCGCTTCCCGCACCGGATGCACTTCGGTGGCGACGCCTTCGTCAACGCCGGGGACGCCCCGGCCCGCCTGTCGCCGGCCCAGCCGTGGCACGTCCTGCACCGGTGGGGTGAGCGGCTCGGCGACGCCGCCGTGTGCGCCTTCGCGGCCGGTCAGGCCCGGGCGGGCGGGCGGCTCGTGTGGCTGTCGGCCGGGCTGGGCCGGGCCCTTTCGGGCCTGGCCGACCCGGGCTGGCGTGCGGCGGTGACGGCGGCCGGCCCGGGCGAACCGTGGCTGGCGCGCGAGGAGTGGCTGCCGCGGGTGCAGGTGCTCGTGGCCCGGGAGACGGCGGGCACCGCGCGCGGGCTGACCGTGGCGGTCAAGGCCGGGCACAACGGCGAACGGCACAACCACCTCGACGTGGGTTCCTTCTGGGTGGCGGCCGACGGTGTCCCGGTGGTGGCCGACGTCGGCCAGCCCACCTACACGGCGGCGAGCTTCGGGCCGGACCGGTACCGGGCCTGGCCGCTGCGCAGCGAGTGGCACAACGTCCCCGAGCCCGGCGTCACGCAGGAAGCGGGGGAGGCGGCCGGGGCACGGGACGTGCGGGTGGAGCTCACCGCGGCCGAGGCCGTCCTGACCGCGGACCTCGCCGGCGCCTATCCGGGCGTGGCGCGCTGGATCCGGTCGGTGCGGCTGGTCCGCGGCCCTCGCGCGCACGTCGTCGTGGCCGACGACGACGGTGTCCGGCCGGTCCGGCTCCGGCACGTCCTGGCGGGTGCGGTGGAACTGGGCGAGGGCGAGGTTTCGGTGTCCCGCAACGGAGTCCGGGTGCGGCTGAGCTGGGATCCCCGGTGTGCCACCGCGGAACTCGAACGGCAGCCGCTGGCCGATCCGCTGCTGCGGGCGGCCTGGGGCGAGCACCTCAGCCGGCTCACCCTGCTGGTTCACGAGGGGCCCGCGCGGGTCCGGCTGGAGCAGGTCCGGTGATGCTCGCGTCGGAACGGCACCAGCTGATCCTTTCGCTGGTGCGCGAACACGGCGCGGTCCGGCTCACCGAGCTGGTGGACCGGCTGGGCGTCACCGCGGTCACCGTGCGCCGGGACGTCACCGAGCTGGCCGACCGCGGGCTGCTGACGCGGGTGCACGGCGGGGTCACGCTGACCCGGCCCCGCGGCGGCCCGCCCGAGCCGGGGCGCGCCGCGGCCTCGATGTTCGGCCCGGTCGTGCCCGGCGCGCTGGTCGGCATGGTCACGCCGTCGGTGGAGTACTACTGGCCGCCGGTGGTCCAGGGCGCCCAGTCCACGGTGGCCGCGGCGGGCGGCCGGCTCGTGCTGCGCGCGTCCAGCTACGACGCGGCGGAGGACCGCCGCCAGGTCACCAAGCTGCTCGAACGCGGGGTGCAGACGCTGCTGGTCGCGCCGGCCACCAGCGGGCGCGGGGCGCTGGACCTGTTGCGCTGGCTGGGTTCGCTGAGCGTCCCGGTGGTCCTCGTCGAACGCCTGCCGCCGCCGGAACTGCCCACCCTGGCCTTGGACGCGGCCACGACCGCGCACGCGCTGGGCGCGGGCCTGGCCGTGCGGCACCTGGTGTCCCTGGGCCACCGCGGCGTCGGGCTGGTCACGTCCCGGTCCAGCCCGACCAGCCGCGCGCTGCGCACCGGCTGGCGCGAGACGGTCGGCTCCCTCGGCCTGGACGCGGGCACGGCCCTGGATCTCGACGTCCCGGTCTACGGCGCCCCGGGCTGGACGGCGGAGTACGACGCGCTGCTCGACCGCTGCCGCCGCGCCGGGGTCGGCGCGCTGCTGGTGCACTCCGACCGCGAGGCCATCGGCCTCATCGAGCGGGCCCGCGACGGCGGCATCGCGGTGCCGGGCGAACTGGCGGTGGTCACCTACGACGACGAGGTCGCGGCGGCCTCGGACCCGCCGTTGACGGCGGTGTGCCCGCAGAAGCACCGCCTCGGCGCGGTGGCCGCGGAGCTGGCGCTGGCCCGCCTCGCCGACCCGGCCGGGCGCCCGGTCCACCGCCTGCAGCTGTGGCCGACGCTCGTGGTCCGCGAATCCTGCGGCGGCGACCCGGGATCCGCCCGGGCCTGACCTTGCCGAATCCGGCCTTCCGTTCCCGGGCAACGGTTTCGTGGTGCCTCAGCCCACCGGGGCCGGCCCGGTGGTCTCCCCGGGCACGAACCGCGGCAGCACCGATTCCGCCTCCGCGGCCGGTGTTCCGTCGAGCTGGCGGACCGCGCGGTCGACGGCCAGTGCGCCCACTTCCCGGGCCGGGATCACCACCGCCGTCGGGGGGATCCGCTGGTGCTCCGCCACCGTGGCCGAGCAGATCGCCACCACCGAGACGTCCTCGGGGACCCGCAGCCCGCGTCTCTGCAGCGTCGCCATCACCAGCGGCAGTGCGGCCTCGTCGTGGACCACCAGCGCGGTGGAGCCGGGTGGCAGCTCGGCGAGGCAGCGGGCGATGTCTTCGGCCGTCGGTTCGCACGGCTGGGAAAGCGCTTCCACGCCCCGCCGGGCCGCGGCCGTGCGCAGGCCCTCGGTGAAGTCCTCGAGGTACCGCAGCCGGTGGCCGGGCCGGGCCGGCGACGGTCCCAGGTGGACCACCGAGCGGTGGCCGAGGTCGGCGAGGTGGTTCAGGCACGCCTGCCCGGCCGGCCGGAAGTCGAGCGTCAGCGCGGCCAGCCCGTGGTGGCGCCCGGGCGCCCCGATCAGGACCGCCGGGCGGCCCGAGGCGAGCAGGACGGGCACCCGCGGGTCGCCGTCGCCGGCGTCCAGCACGATCACCGCGTCGGCCAGCGCGGCCGACGTCACCCGGTGCAGGCCCGCCGTGCCTTCCTCGTCGGTCACCAGCAGCAGGTCGAAGCCGAGCCCGCGGGCGGCGCCCGCGGCCGCGGAGAAGAACTCCATCTCCACGCCCACGTGCCGGTCGCCGTGCGGGGGCACCGCGACCGCCAGCACCCCGGCCCGGGCCGGGGACGGCGGCGGCGAGCCGGTGCGGCGCCGGTAGCCGAGGGCGCGGATGGTCTGCTCGACCCGCCGCCGCGTCGCGGGGGAGATCGTCCGCTTGCCGGTGATCACGTACGACACCGTGCTCGCCGAGACGCCGGCCGCGTTCGCCACGTCGGTGATCGTCACCACGCCGCGGCCCGGTTCGTCCGCGGCGTCGCGGGGATTCGTCATTGTCGAGCACTTTCCCGGGCCATTGTCCGGTCCGTTGTCCGGTGGAGCGTTAGCGTTAACACGAAAGCGGGAAGGCTGACCATAATGGCGGTCAACGGCGCTGGTCAAGCCACCTTCGTCGGCGGCCGGAGCGCGCCCTCACCCCGCGGGGCGGCAGTCGGTCACGGGGAGTCCGCGACGGCCACCGCGGGCGAGGGCGACGAAGCCGAACGTGGTCGTTTCGCCGGGCCGCAGCTTCCCGTTCCACTCGGCGTTCACGATCGCCGACGTTTCCCCGGTGCGCAGCAGCTTGCCGTTCCACAGGTCGTCGATGCTCGTCCCGGACGGCGTCGCCCAGCTGACCGTCCAGCCGGCGAGGTCGGCGCGCCCGCTGTTGCGCACGGTCACCAGACCCTGGAAGCCGCCGTCCCAGGACTTCACGACCTGGTAGCGCGCATCACAGCCGGGCGGCCCCGCGGCGGCCGGGGCGAAGGCGGTCGTGGACGGCGCCGAGGCGAGCTGGGCCGGTGCGCTCGCGGGCTCGGAGCGGGCCGGGATCGACGTCGCCGCCACGATCCCGGCCCCGGCCAGCACCAGCACGGCCGCCGCGAGCCCGGCCCGGGCGCGCCGGGGGCGGGCGGGGGCGGGCTCGGCGGGCACCGGGGCCGGCCCCGGCGGCAGCGCGCCCCCGGTGGCGCGGCGGCCGAGCAGCCGGGCCGCTTCGGCCATCGTGGGACGGGCGGCCGGCTCCCGGTGCAGCAGCCGGAGGACGACGTCGGTGACCGGCCCGGTGGTGCGCGGCGGCCGCACGTCGCCGCGGACGACGCGTTTGAGCAGGGCCAGCTGGTTGTGGTCGGTCCCGAAGGGCGGCCGGCCTTCGAGCGCGGTGTAGAGCGTCGCGCCGAGGGAGTACACGTCGGACGGAAAGCCGGCGTCGGCGCCGTCCGCGACCTCCGGGGCGAGGTAGGCCGGCGTGCCGACGACGAGCCCGCCCCCGGTCGCGGTGCCTTCGCCGGGCGCGTGCGCCACCCCGAAGTCGGTGATCTTCGCGACGCCGTCGGTGGTGACGAGGACGTTGTTCGGGCTGACGTCGCGGTGCAGGACGCCTTCGGCGTGCGCCGCGGCCAGCGCCGAGGCGAGCTGGCCGCCGAGTTCGGCCACGTACTCCGGCACCAGCGGGCCTTCGCCCTCCAGGACTTCGGTGAGCGTCTGGGACGGCAGGTACTCCATCGCGATGTAGGACGCCGCGTCGTGCTCGACGACGTCGTAGACGACCACCGCGTGCGGGTGGCGCAGGCGGGCGGCCACGCGGGCCTCCCGGACCGTCCGGGCCCGGGTGCGTTCCGCGCCGGAGTCGCCGAACAGCTGCTTGATCGCGACGACGCGCTCGAGCCGTTCGTCCTGCGCCCGCCACACGGTGCCCATCGCGCCGTGCCCGGCCCGGCCGAGCACGCGGTAGCGACCGGCGATCACTGCCCCTACGTCCACGGGCACGCTCCCTCTGCAGTTGCCGTCGACGGGGAACACGGCCGGTTCGGCCGCGGCGTTCGGCGTCCGCGAAGAATTCACTCACCCGGGTGGTTTCCGGAAATCGCCTTCGATGATTTCACTCCGGATGCCGGAAAAGCATTCCGGCGCTACGGAGAAAAGGCCGATCCGGTTGTGTCGGAACGGTAACGGTATTACCCGTGTCAGTTCGGGCGGCAGCCGAGGGCGGGGACGGCGGCCCGGCCGTCCGCGAGGTCCTGGATCAGCCCGAAGGACGCCGACGCGCCCGGCTCGACCAAGGCGTTCCAGCCCGCGTCGGTGACGGTCATCGTCGAGCCGGCCCGGGTGAGGGTCCCGTTCCACAGGTCACGGACGGCCGCGCCGCCGGGCAGCGCCCACGTCACCGTCCAGCCGGACAGCCGGGTCGGCCGGTCGTTGTGCACGGTCACCTCGGCCTGCGCGCCGCCCGGCCACGAGTTCGTGATCTCGAACCGCGCCGTGCACCCCGCGGCCGCCGGTGCGGCCGGGTGCGCCGGCGCCTCGCCGGTGGCCTGCGCCGGCCGCGGCGGGGGCGGGGGTGCCGTGGTGGTGGCGCTGACGGTGTGGTCCGCGGTGACGGTCGTCGGCGGGCGTTCGACCGGGGCCGCGGTCGTCTCCGGCTCGCCGGTGAAGGCCAGCCCGGCCGCGACGCACGCCGAGGTCACGCACACCGCGGCCCCGGTCACGGCGAGGCGGCGCAGCCGGGGCCGGCGGGGCGCCGCCGCGGCCGGTGGCCGGCCCACCGCCGAAAGCAGCGCGACCGCCTCCTGCATCGTGGGGCGCGCGGCGGGATCGCGTTCGAGCATCCGCATCAGCACGCCGGTGAGCGGGCCGCCGTGCGGCGGCGGGACGAGCTGGTTCTCGGTGATCCGCCGCAGCAGCGTGATCGGGTCGTCGCTGGTGCCGAACGGCGGGGTGCCCTCGAGCGCGGTGTAGAGCGTCGCGCCGAGCCCGTACACGTCGGACGGCAGGCCGGCCTCGCCGCCCCGGGCCACCTCCGGGGCCAGGTAGGGGAGGGTGCCGACGATGACGTCGTCTTCGGCCGCGAGGTGCTCGCCGAGCGCGCGCGACACCCCGAAGTCGGTGATCCGGGCGGTGCCGTCGTCGGAGACGAGGACGTTGTTCGGGGTGACGTCCCGGTGCAGGATCCAGTCCCCGTGCGCGGCGGCCAGCGCGGCCCCGATCTGCCGCCCGAGCCGGACCACGTCGCACCGCGGCAGCGCGCCCCGCTCGACGAGCACGTCGGTCAGGGAGCGGGCCGGCACGTACTCCATGACCAGGTACATCGACCCGGCGTCCTCGAGCACGTCGTACACCGTGATCGCGTGCGGGTGCCGCAGCCGGGAAGCCAGCCGCGCCTCGCGGATCGCCCGTTCGCAGATCCCGGCCGGCGCCGCCCCGGTCCCCGGCTCGTGCAGGAACTGCTTGACCGCGACGACGCGGTCCAGCCGCTCGTCCCTGGCCCGCCACACGACGCTCATCGCGCCGCGGCCGATGCGGTCCAGGATCCGGTAGCGCCCGCTCACGAGCTGTTCCTCGAAAGGCACCCGTACCCCTGCGTCGCTCGGCGGACTTCGTGACCGAGGGCCTTTTTAGCAGAGAACGGGCGCGGGCGGGGAGTTCGTTCGGTCACTCGCGCGGGAACCGTTACCATGATCGGCCCGTTCGCCGATTTCGACGCGTTCCCCGCAGTCTACTGTGGACGGTGGTCAGCCCGCCTTGTCGAGACTGGTGCGCAGCGACACCGGTTCGAGCAGGAGCGCGGCGAGCACGCCGAGCAGGGCGACCCCGGCGGAAACGGCGAAGATGTGCCCGGTCGCCTGGCCGTAGGCGGCGGCCGCCGGTGTTCCGTGCGCCGTTCGGCCCGCGACCTGACGGGCGAGGACCGCCCCGAGGACGGCGACGCCGATGGTGCCGCCGAGGGACCGGAAGAACGACACCGTGGCGCTCGCGGCGCCGACTTCCCGCAGCGGCACGGCGTTCTGCACGACCAGGACGAAGTTCTGCAGCGTCAGGCCGACCCCGGCGCCGACGAGCACCATGGCCACCGCGACGAAGGCCAGGGGCGTCCGTTCGCCGAGGAACCCGAGGAGGCCGAAGCCGGCGGTCAGGCTGATCGAGCCGGTGACGAGGCAGGGCTTGATGCGGCCGGAGCGGCTGACCAGCCGCCCGCCCGCGACCGAGGCGACGAGGATGCCGGCCATCATCGGGATGGTGAGCAGGCCGGCCTCCGTCGGCGTGCGGCCGCGGCTCACCTGGAAGTACTGGCTGAGGAAGACGGCGGCGCCGTACATCGCGGTCCCGGCGGCGAGGCTGCCGAGGATCGCCAGCGCGGTGGTGCGCTGCCGGATGATCCGGGGCGGGACGACGGGCTCGGCGGCGCGCGCCTCGACCCGGGCGGCGAGCCCCAGCAGGACGACGGCGCCGCCGACCATGACGGCGCTCGGCCACGACGCCCAGGCGAACGCGCCGCCGGCGAAGGACACCCAGATCAGCAGCAGGCTGACCCCGCCGGTGATGAGGGTGGCGCCCGCGTAGTCGATGCGGACGTCCGCCCGGCGGACGACCGGCAGGCGGAGTGTCAGCTGCAGCAGCACGAGGGCGGCGACGGCGACCGGGACCCCGACGAAGAAGCACCACCGCCAGCCGAGCCAGGAGGTGTCGACGAGGAAGCCGCCCAGAAGCGGCCCGCCGATGGTCGACACCGCGGTGACGCTGCTCTGGTAGCCGGCGTAGCGGCCGCGTTCCCGCGGCGGGATCATCGCGGCGATGGCGATCTGGACCAGGGCCTGCAGCCCGCCGACGCCGACGCCCTGCAGCGCACGGGCGCCGATCAGCTGCCCGGCGTCCTGCGCCAGCCCGGCGGCCGCCGAGCCGGCGATGAACACCGCCGCGGCGAGCTGGATCAGGGTCTTCTTGCTGCAGAGGTCGGCGAACTTCCCCCAGATCGGGGTGGCCGCGGTGGCGGCGAGCAGGGTCGCGGTGACGACCCAGGTGTACTGGGTGGGCGAGCCGTGGAGTTCGCGCAGCATCCGCGGCAGCGCGGTGGCGACGACGGTGCTGCTCAGGGTGGAGACGAACAGGGCGAGCAGCAGGCCGCTCAGCGCTTGCCGCACCTGCCGCCGCGCCGGGGCGTCGAGCGTGGTCACGGGCGCTCCGCGGGGGTGAGGTGCACGACGGTGCCGCCGGCGGTGAGGTAGAGGGAGCCGCCGGGCCCGGCGGCGAGGCCGGCGAAGGGCCGGGGGACGCCGGGCAGGCCGTGGGCGTGCAGGGCGGGGAACTCCCGGGCGGGCGCGGGGGTCCCCGGGAGTTCGAGCACGACCTCGGTTTCCCCGGTCGTGAGGTCGACCGCGACCACCCGGGCCCGGCCCGTTTCGGCGACGTACAACCAGTCGTCGACGACCGTTATCCCTTGCGGCGCTTGGAGGTCCTCGGCCACCACGGTCAGCTCGGAACCGAGGCGGTACACCGTGCCCCGCTCCTCGTCGCTGACGTACCACCGTCCCTCGCCGTCCGCCGTCACGTCCGCCGGGCGGCCGAGGCCGGTGGCCAGCTCCGTGACCGCGTCGCCCGCGTCGACGGCCAGGACGCGGCCCGCGCCGGCTTCGGCCACCACCAGCGTGCCGTCGGCGCGGACCCCGATGCCCAGCGGCCGGTCCAGGCCGGCGGCGCGGGTGCGGACCGCTCGCGTGCCCCGGTCGTACGTGCGGACCTGGCCGTACTGCGACGTCAGGTGGAGCAGGTCGCCGTCCGCCGCGATGCCGTGGGCGAAGGGCAGGAGCTCGGTCGTGGTGACGTCGCCGCGGGGCTCGGTGATGCGGTAGTGGTCGGCCGCGTGCACCGTGCCGCCGAGGTCGACCGTGACGCCGTAGGGCCCGGCAAACCCGCGGGGTGCGACCTCGCGCGTCCGCCCGTCGGGGTGCACCTCCGCGAGGCCGCCGCCGGCGAAGCTGGTGACGTACATGCGGTTCTCGGCGTCGAAGGCGGCGTTGTCCAGCCCGGGCAGCCCGGTGGTGAGCACCGACCGGCCGCCGGTGCCGGCCAGGTCGATCCGGGTGATCACGCCGGCCGCGCCGCGGGAGAGCACCAGCAGCGTCCCGGCCCGGTCGAACCGGACGGCGACCGGCTCGGGGACGTCCGCCGCGACCAGGTCCGGCGGGCCGCCGTCCGGCGCGATCCGGAAGACCTCGCCGGTGAGCATGTGCGGGTAGTACAGGTGCCCGTCCGGCCCGAGCTGCATGGCGTTGCCCATCGCGAGGTCGCCGGTGAGCACGGCCGGCTCGCCCGCGCCCAGTTCGAGCAGCCGGCCGCGCGGGATCATCTCGTTGACGAACAGGCGGTCGCCGGCGAAGGCGATCCCGTTGGGCAGCCGCACCCGGTCGGTGACGAGGCTGAACGTCGCGTCGGGGTGCCGCCGCCAGACGCGGCCGGGGACCAGGTCGGTGATGTACAGCGAGCCGTCCGGGCCGAAGGCGAGGTCGTCGGGGGCCTGCACCGGCCCGTCCGCGGCCACGATCACCTCGACGTCGCCGCTCGCCGGGTCGACGGCGCTGATTTCGCCGGCCAGGAACTGCGCCACGTACAGCCGCCCGTCCGGGCCGAAGGTGACGCCGTTCGAGCCGCGCAGGGGCGCCGGCCGGGTCAGCCGGCGCGCGCGGAAGCCGCTCACGCGCCGACCAGGACGCCGGCCGCCCCGCCGGCTTCGCGCCAGCGGCGCAGCAGGTCGTGGAAGACGACCGGCCCGGCGGCGAAGGAGTTGCCCGCCGGCCGCGGTTTGCCTTCGTTGTTGTAGTACCCGGGGGTGCACTCGGTGAGGAACGCGGAGGTGTCGCGGGCGTTCGCGCGGAGGCCGGCGACCCACGCTTCCTGGGCTTCGGCGGTCGGCTCGACGTACCGGGCGCCGCGCTGGGCGGCCTCGCCGACGACCGCGCCGATGTGCGTGGCCTGCTCCTGCAGGACGTGCACGAAGTTGACGGCGGTGGCGTTCTGCAGCGAGCCCAGGTGGAACAGGTTCGGGTAGCCGTGGCTGTAGAAGCCGTGCAGCGTCTTCGGCCCGCGCTGCCACGACTGCAGCAGGGGGACGCCGTCGCGGCCGTACACCGGCAGCGTGCCGGAGAGGATGCCGGAGACGCCGACCTCGAAGCCGGTGGCGAAGACGACGCAGTCCACTTCGTACTCGCGGTCGCCGACGACCACGGCGTGCTCGGTCATCCGGGTGATCCCGCCGTGGTCGGCGGTGTCGACCAGCGTCACGTTCGGCCGGTTGAACGTCTGCAGGTAGTGGTCGCTGAACGTCGGCCGCTTGCACATGTACCGGTACCAGGGCTTGAGCAGCTCCGCGGTCGCCGGGTCGGTCACGACCTCGTCGACGCGGGCGCGGATCTCGTTCATCTTCACGAAGTCCGCGAGTTCGTCGAGCCGCTCCCGCTCGTCGGCCGGCAGGGAGGTGTCGAGGGTGCCGCTGAGCATCTGCCGCTGCAGCCGGCCGGTACTGGTCCAGCCGTCGCCGACGAGGTCGTGCTCGGCGTGTCCGCCGGTGACGATGGTCAGGAAGTTGTCCATCCGCTCCCGCTGCCAGCCCGGCCGCAGGGACGCCGCCCACGCGGGGTCGGTGGGGCGGTTGCCGCGCACGTCGACCGACGACGGCGTGCGCTGGAAGACGTACAGCCGCCCGGCGTCCCGGCCGAGGTGCGGGATGACCTGGATCCCGGTGGCGCCGGTGCCGACCACCGCGACCTTCTTGTCCGCGAGCCGGTCCAGGCCGCCGTCGGGGCTGCCGCCGGTGTAGCCGTAGTCCCAGCGGCTGGTGTGGAACGTGTGCCCGCGGAAGGTCTCGATGCCGGGGATGCCGGGCAGTTTCGGCTGGGTGAGGGTGCCGGAGGAGACGACGACGTACCGGGCGCGGAAGGCGTCGCCGCGGTCGGTGCGCACCTGCCACTCGGCCGCGTCCTCGTCCCAGCGCAGCTCGGTGGCGCGGGTGTGGAACAGGGTGTCGCGGTCGAGGCCGAAGTGCTCCGCGATGGCGTTCGCGTGCTGCCGGATCTCCTCGCCGGGGGCGTAGCGCCACTTCGGCACGTAGCCGACTTCTTCCAGCAGGGGCAGGTAGGCGTAGGACTCGATGTCGCAGTGGATGCCGGGGTAGCGGTTCCAGTACCAGGTGCCGCCGAAGCCGCCGGCCTCGTCCAGTGTCCGGATCGTCGTCAGCCCGGCTTGCCGCAGGCGCGCCCCGGTGAGCAGCCCGCCGAAGCCGCCGCCGATCACGAGCGCCTCGACGCGGTCGTGCACGGTGTCCCGCTCGACGCGCTCTGTGTAGGGATCGGCGGCGTAGTAACCGAATTCGCCGGCCGCCCGCCGGTACTGGGCGGACCCGTCCGGCCGGAGGCGGCGGTCCCGCTCCGCCCGGTACTTCGCGCGCAGGGCTTCGGGGTCGAAACCGAGGTCGAGGCGTGCCGGCTGGGAAGACATGGGATCCCTTCCGCCTGCCCGGGGCAGGACGTGACCAGTGGTTAAATCAACTGCTTGATTTAGGTTAGCGTGAAGATCGGCCGGAAAGCCACCGGGTCCGGTGAATCCGACGCCGTCCCCGCCGGTCGCCGCGAGGCGTACGGTGGGGGTGTCACGGTTCAGCCGGGAGCCGTCCCCTCGTGCGCTCTGCGCGTCGTCTCTCGCTTCCAGGAGGCCGTGTGCTCGACCAGCTCGCCGTGCCGCGTCGGCAAGTGGATGTCCCGGCCGGGATGACCCTGCGGGTCACCGCCACGGCGGAGGCCACGGTGGTTGCCGTGCGCGGCGACGTCGACCTGGCCGTGCTCGCCCGGCTGCGCAGCCGGCTGGGCGAAGAACTCGACCTCGCGCCGCGGGCGCTGGTCCTCGACCTCACCGGCGTCGGGTTCTGCGGGAGCGGCGGCATCACGGAACTGCTCGTGGCCGCGTCCGAAGCGCACGTCAGCGGGGTGCCGTTCGCCATCGCCGCCGACGGACGCCCGGTCCTGCGCCCGATCCGGGTGCTGGGGCTGGAGCACGTGCTGCCGATCCACCGCAGTGCCGCCGCCGCGCTGGAGTGGCTGGCCGTGCTGCCGCGGCTGCTACCCGGCTGACCGCGGCGTCACGCCCGGTCTGCGCGCTCCCGCTGGGGCACGACGACGTACTTGGGGTCCTTTGTGGACTCGACGCCCGCCTCGAAGACCCCGAAGCGCTGCAACGCACTCCCGGCGAACAGTGCCGCCCCGGCCGCCACGGAGATCGCGCGGCTGCGGTGGCCCGCCAGCGCCCCGACCAGCCCGGCCACCGTCAGCCGTTCCGACCACTTCCGCAGCCGGTGCGCCTTGCCCGTCGTGTACGCCTCCGCCGTGAGGCCGAGCCGCTTCTCCAGCACCTTCGACGCCACCAGCTCCGTCGCCGCGCCCAAGACCGCCAGTGTCCGCGCCGGCCCGGCCTCCTCGACGGGGACCAGCACCATCGCGAAACCGCCCGAACTCGCCGCCGCCGAGCCGGTGAACACGAACGGCAGCTGCGGGTGGGCTTCGTGCCAGGCCGGGACCGCGGTCTGCGACAGCAGCACCGCCGTGTAGGACGCCACCGCCGGGGCCACGGCCGCCGACACGAGCCCGGCCGGCCGGGCCACCGCGCCCACGAGCCGGCCCGGCAGGCGCCGGCGCAGCCCGGCGGGCAGCACCTCGGCCGCCGCCGCGATCCCCGCCCCGGGCCCGAACGCGCTCAGGATCCACGTGCCCACGCTCATCGGCGACGTCGGCTTCGCGACGCGCAGCATGTGGTGGAACCGCGCCGGCCGCCCGAGGTCGGCGACCAGCAGGTAGACGCTGGCCAGCAGCGCGGCCAGCGAACCGGTGCGGCCCACCCGGCGCAGGGCCGGCCGCCCGGTCAGGTCCGCGCCCGCGGCCAGCAGCGACGTGCCGGCCGCGAGCCCGCCGGTGAACAGGTAGGCCGGCACCTTCCACTCCCACACCGGCGGCTTGAGCACCGGCCGCCCGTAGTAGGACCGGAACTCCGCCCGGGGCACCATCGGCTCTTCGCGCGTACCGTCGCCGCCGCCGCGTCTGCGCCGGCCGAACACGCGCGCCCGGGTGTCGGCGGCTCCGGCGTCGCTGCGGGGTTCGTGCGAGGTCACCGGCGCCTCCGTCCGAAGGCCGCGACGGCGGCGGCGAGCAGCGCCGACGCCGCCATCCCGGCGTACTTCCACATCGCGGGCAGTTCGCGCGTCGGCACCACCGGGTCCGGCGGCAGCCCGTAGACCTCGGGTTCGTCCAGCAGCAGGAAGAACGCGCCGTTCCCGCCGACGCCGTCCGCCGGGTCGTGGCCGTACAGCCGGGCTTTGGGCACGCCGCGTTCGTGCAGGTCTTCGACGCGGCGGGCGGCCCGCTCGCGCAGTTCGCCGAGCTCGCCGAACTGGATCGAGTCGGTCGGGCACGCCTTCGCGCACGCCGGTTCGAGGCCGTCGTGGAGCCGGTCGTAGCAGAGCGTGCACTTCTGCGCGCGGCCGTCACCCGGGCGCCGGTCGATGACGCCGTACGGGCAGCCGGAAACGCAGTAGCCGCACCCGTTGCAGATGTCCTGCTGGACCACGACCGTGCCGAACTCGGTGCGGAACAGCGCGCCCGTCGGGCAGACGTCGAGGCAGCCGGCGTGGGTGCAGTGCTTGCACACGTCCGACGCCATCAGCCAGCGGAAGTCGGTCCGGCCGCCGGCGCCGGTGTTCGCGCCCGGCAGGTCGAACGACGGCATCCCGAGGTCCTCCGGCGCCCGCGGCAGGGGCGAGGTGCCCAGCTCGCCGCCGCCGCGCGGGGCGTCCCGCAGCTCCTCGGCGACGAAGGCCGTGGTGACGTCGATCGCGGACGGCCCGGTCGGCAGCCCTTCGAGCCCGGGCGACTGCTCGCCGAGCGGGCGCTGCTGCTCGATGAAGGCCACGTGCCGCCACGAGTTCGCGCCGAGCGCGCCGGTGTTGTCGAACGACATCCCGAGCAGGTCGAGCCCGTCTTCGGGGACGCCGTTCCACTCCTTGCAGGCGACTTCGCAGGCCTTGCAGCCGATGCACACCGACGTGTCGGTGAAGAACCCGACCCGCGGTGGGTGCCCGGTGTGCCCGGCCTCCCCGGCGACGTCCGGCAGCGGGCCGGACAGCCGGTCCTCGATGGTCATGTCCCGTCCTCCTCGTGGCCGGGTTCGACGTGCCGCGTTCCGTGCACGGTCGCCACCTGCGTCCCGGTTTCCGCCGTGATGCCGGCGCGGTCCCGGTACGCCGCCAGCAGGGCGAGCAGCTCGGCACCGCGCGGGCGCCGGCCGGGCCGGACGTCGCAGGTGGTGACCTTGCTCTCCTGGATGAACACGTTGGGGTCCAGCACGACGCCGAACAGGTCGTTGACGACGTCCCGCGCCACCAGGCCGGAACCGCCCCAGTGGTAGGGCATCCACACCTGGTGCACGACCCGGTCCTGCACCCGCAGCGGCGCCATCCGGTCGGTGACGAAGACCCGCGCCTCGACGGCCGCCCGCGCGGTGATGACGTGCGCCCAGCCCAGGTGTGCAAGCCCGCGCTGCTTCGCCAGCTCGGGGGAGACCTCGACGAACAGGTCCGGCTGCAGCTCCGACAGGTACGGCAGGGTCCGGCTCATCCCGCCCGCGGTGTGGTGCTCGGTCAGCCGCGCGGCGGTGAAGACGAACGGGAACACCTCGCCGCCGGCCTCGGGCGGCGACGGGTGCGAGGGGTTGTCCCGGCGGCCGTAGACCTTCCGCGTCGGATTGCCCTGCTGCGCGTAGAACGGGTTCCGGAACGGCGATTCGTGCGGCTCGTAGTGCGTCGGCAGCGGGCCGTCGGCCAGCCCCGACGGCGCGAACAGCCACGCCTTGCCGTCCGACTGCATGATGAACGGGTCGTCGCCGCGCAGGGCGGCCGGGCCGACGGCGTCCGGCGGCGGGACGTGGTCCGGCGGCTTGGTCTTCTCGAAGTCGGGGACGTCGTGGCCGGTCCACTCGCCGCGGTCGGCGTCCCACCAGACCAGGGCCTTGCGTTCGCTCCACGGGCGGCCCTGCGGGTCGGCGGACGCGCGGTTGTAGAGCACCCGCCGGTTCAGCGGCCACACCCAGCCCCATTCCCGCGCGGCCAGGTCCTGCTCGAACCGGGACTTGCGGCGGGCGGCCTGGTTGACGCCGTCGGCGTAGACGCCGCTGTAGATCCAGCAGCCGCAGGAGGTGCTCCCGTCGGCCTTGAGCTCGAGGTAGCCGCCCAGCTCCCGGCCGGTGGTGAGGTCCTGGCCGTTGATCCGCCGCAGCACGTCCTCGGCGGACGGTTCGCCGCCGTGCACCTCGTAGTCCCAGGCGAGGTCGAGCACCGGCCGGTCGCGCTCGTCGTTGGAGCCGGCCAGCCGCTCGCGGAGGATGCGCCCGAGGTGGTAGAAGAACCACAGTTCCGACCGCTGGTCCGCGGCCGGCTCGACGGCCTTTTCCCGCCACTGCAGCATCCGCTGGGTCTGGGTGAAGGTGCCTTCCTTCTCGACGTGCGAGGCGGCGGGGAAGAAGAACACCTCGGTGCGGCACTGCTCCGGCACGATCTCGCCGGTCTCGATCTCCGGCGCGTCCTTCCAGAAGGTGGCGCTCTCGATCATCGTCAGGTCGCGCACGACCAGCCAGTCGAGGTTGGCCATGCCGAGCCGCTGCAGCCGGCCGTGCGCCGATCCGACGGCCGGGTTCTGGCCGAGCAGGAAGTAGCCGGACACCTTGCCCTCGACCATGTCCATGACCGTGCGGTAGGTGCCGTGGTCGCCGTTGATCCGCGGGAGATAGTCGAAGCAGAAGTCGTTGTCCGGAGTGGCCTTTTCGCCCCAGTACTCCTTGAGCAGCGACACGGTGTAGGCGTCGGCGTTGCGCCAGAAGCCCTTCTGCTTGTCGCCGCTGACGCTGCCGAGGTAGTCGTCGAGGGTGCCCTGCTCGGGCGTGGGCATCGGCAGGTAGCCGGGCAGCAGGTTGAACAGCGTCGGGATGTCGGTCGAGCCTTGGATGCTGGCGTGCCCGCGCAGCGCGAACACGCCGCCGCCGGGCCGTCCGATGTTGCCGAGCAGCAGCTGGATGATCGAGCCGGCCCGGATGTACTGCGCGCCGACGCTGTGCTGGGTCCAGCCGACGCTGTAGACGAGCGCGGCGGTGCGTTCGCGGCCGGAATTGTGCGTCCAGGCGGCACAGACGCGCTCGAAGAGCTCCTTCGGCGTCCCGCAGGTCGCCTCGACCATCTCCGGCGTGTAGCGGGCGAAGTGGCGCTTGAGGATCTGGAACACGCAGCGCGGGTGCTGCAGCGTCGGGTCGGCGGCGATCTCCTCGCTGCCGCCTTCGAGCACCGGGCCGCCCGAGCCGTGCTGGTCCGAGGACGACGTCTCCTTGCCGTGCCCGCCGTCCTCCTTCTTCCCGACGCTTTCGTAGTGCCAGGTGGCCGGGTCGTAGGCGGCCTTGGCCTCGTCGTAGCCGCTGAACAGGCCGTCCAGGTCCTCGGTGTCGCGGTAGTCCTCGGACACCAGGAAGGACGCGTTGGTGTAGGCGACGACGTACTCGCGGAAGTACAGGTCGTTGCTCAGGATGTGGTTGATCACCCCGCCGAGGAACGCGATGTCCGTGCCGGCGCGCAGCGGCACGTGGGCGTCGGCCAGCGCGCTGGTGCGCGTGAACCGCGGGTCGATGTGCAGCACCTGCGCCCCGCGGGCCTTCGCCTCCATCACCCACTGGAACCCGACCGGGTGCGCCTCGGCCATGTTCGAGCCCATGATCACGACGCAGTCGGCGTTCTGCAGGTCCTGCTGGTAGTCCGTCGCGCCACCGCGACCGAAGGAGGTCCCCAGACCGGGAACCGTGGCGGAGTGTCAAATCCGCGCCTGGTTCTCGATCTGGATCGCACCGAGTGCGGTGAAGAGCTTCTTGATCAGGTAGTTCTCTTCGTTGTCCAGGGTGGCGCCGCCGAGGCTGGCCAGGCCCATGGTCCGCCGCAGCGGCCTGCCGTGGTCGTCGGTGTCCTGCCAGCCCTTGCGCCGGGCGTCCAGCACGCGGTCGGCGACCATCTCCATGGCCGTGCCGAGGTCGAGTTCGGTCCACTCGGTGGCGTGGGGCGCGCGGTAGCGGACCTTCTGCTCGCGCTGCGGCCCGGTGACCAGCTGCTTGCTGGCCGAGCCCTTGGGGCAGAGCCGGCCGCGCGAGATCGGGCTGTGCGGGTCGCCCTCGATCTGGACGACCTTCTCGTCCTTGACGAAGACCTGCTGCCCGCACCCGACGGCGCAGTAGGGGCAGACCGACTTGGCGACCCGGTCGGCGCTCGCGGTGCGCGGGGCCAGCGCCGCGGAGTGCGGGGACTCGGCGGCCTTGCCGCGGCCGAGCGGGTCGGTGCCGGTGAGCTGGCGGTAGACCGGCCACAGCTCCAGCCACTTCCGTGGTCCCACGCCCACCTCCCGACCGCGTCGATCCCGCACGCGGCTACCCGCGCCTTCCCGAGCCTAAACCGCGAGGCCGCCGCCGTCAGGTCGAGAACGGCGACGAGGCCCCTTCCGCCCGCGTCCGGCCCCGCCGGCCCGCCGCGGCCAGCGGCTGGGCGATGTCCTCCAGCGACTTGCCCTCGGCGTCGACCGCCAGGAACCGGACCACCAGGCCGCCGGCGATCATCACCGCCGCGCCGAGCAGGTAGCCGACGAACAGGCGGGCCGGGTGCTCGCCGGTGCCGATCAGGGCGCCGTAGATGACCGGGCCCAGCGCGCCGAAGCACTGCGCGATCGCGAAGAACACCGCGATCGCCTTCGCCCGGACTTCCAGCGGGAAGATCTCGCTCACCGTCAGGTAGCCCGCGCTCGCCCCCGCGGAGGCGAAGAAGAAGATCACGCACCACGCGATCGTCTGGGTGATCGCGTTGAGCGCGCCCGCGTAGAACAGCACCGCCGTGATCGCGAGCAGGACCCCGGACACGACGTACGTCCCGGAGATCATCTTGCGGCGGCCGAGGGTGTCGAAGAGGTGGCCGATGGTGAACGGGCCGACCAGGTTGCCCACCGCGAACGCGATCAGGTAGATCGGCGTCGCCGCCGAGGACACCCCGTAGAACTTGCCGAGGACCAGCGTGTAGGTGAAGAAGATCGCGTTGTACAGGAACGACTGGCTGATCATCAGCGACGCGCCGAGGATCGCCCGTGACGGGTAGTCGCGGAACAGCACCCTGGCCAGCGCCACGTACCCGATCCGCTCGGCCGGGGTCACCTCGATCGCCTTCTTCTCGTCGACCGGGGGCAGCTCGCGGCCGGTGTGCTCGACCTCCTGCTCGATCTGCCGGATCGACTCTTCGGCGGCGTCCGCCCTGCCGTGCATGATCTGCCACCGCGGGCTCTCCGGCAGGTGCCGCCGCACCAGCAGGATCACCAGCCCGAGCACCGGGCCGATGAGGAAGCCCAGCCGCCAGCCCAGCGACAGGTCCATCCGGTTGAGCAGGATGTAGGTGCCGATCGTGCCGAGCACCGCCCCGGCCCAGTAGGTGCCGTTGACGGCGATGTCGACCCGGCCGCGGTAACGGGCCGGGATCAGTTCGTCGATGGCGGAGTTGATCGCGGCGTACTCGCCGCCGATGCCCATGCCGGCGACGAACCGGGTGGCGTAGAGGAAGATCACCCAGCCCGCGCCGTTGCCCAGGGTGAGCGCGGTCAGGCCGCTGCCGACCAGGTAGACGGCCAGGGTCAGCATGAAGAGGTTCCGGCGCCCCAGTTTGTCGGACAGGCTGCCGAAGAACAGCGCCCCGACCACCTCGCCGGCGAGGTAGATCGTCGCCAGCAGGCCCACCGCGGCCGACGACATGTGCAGCGTCTCGGGCTTGGTGAGGGTGTCGGCGACCGCGCTGGCCACCGTGATCTCCAGGCCGTCGAGGATCCAGGCGACCCCGAGGGCGATCACCATCCGGGTGTGGAACGGGGACCAGGGCAACCGGTCGATGCGCGCCGGGATCAGCGTGCGCACCCCGGCCGACGCCGGATCGGGTGTTGCCGCCATGACAACCTCCTTGAGAGCGAACCGCCCCGCGTGACTTCCCCCGCCCGCCCCCGGCGAAACACGATCGGGTCGGCTGCCACGCCGAGCGCCGGTGCCGGCCGCGAGTTCCGCCGCCCGGATGCGGAACCGCTGAGCCGGCCCGAGCTGTCCTCAGTGGACGGGTGGGGGTCAGCCGGCTGCCGCCGTGAGCAGGCTTTCGAGGCGGGCGGCGACCCGGTCGAGCGGCACCGTGCTGCGTTGCGCGCGGCACAGCGCCACCGCGCCTTCGGCGGCCGCGACGACGAGAGTCGCGAGCTCCTCGGCTTCGCCGTCGGCCACGCCGTGGTCCCGCAGGCTGTCCGCGAGCTGCGTCTCCCAGCCGTCGAACACCGCCGCCGCGGCGGTGAGCACCGCGAGGCGGTCTTCGTCCGGGGCCTCTTCGACCGACACCGCGAGCACCGGGCAGCCGGCCCGGAATTCACTGCCGACGAGGACTTCGCGCCACAGGGCGAGGAAGGCGCGCAGCCCGTCGACCGGTCCGGCCGCCAGCTGCCCGGCCAGCATCCGGCCCACCGTCTCGCCGGCGAACCGCACCGCCTCGGCGGCGAGCTGCTGCTTGCCACCGGGGAAGTAGTGGTACGTCGAGCCCAGCGGCGTCGCCGCGTGCTTGGCGACCTCGCGGATGCTCGTCGCGTTCAGGCCGCGCCGCCGGATCATGTCGGCCGCGCCGGCCACCAGCCGGCGCCGGGCATCCGCCTCGGTCATCGCACTCCTTGTTTATAACAGTCGTCATAGTGTAGCGTCCGCCCCCGTTATAACGAGTGTTATAACGGCGGAGGCGAGGAGCTGTGCCATGCCGATGATCGAGCTGACCGTCCCCGCGGGGGCGTTGACCGCCGCGGGCCGCGAGAGCGTGCAGCGTGACCTCGCGGCCGTGCTGCTGCGCTGGGAAGGCGCCCCGGACACGGCGTTCTTCCGCGCGCAGGCGTGGAGCTACCTGCACGAACTGCCCGCCGGGGCGCAGACCACCGCGGAGGACGGCGCGCCGCGGTTCCGGGTCGACGTCACGGTGCCGCAGGGTGCGGTGTCCGACCGGCGCAAGGCGGGCCTGGTCCGGGAGGCCACCGCGACCGTGCTGGCGGCCGCCGGGCTGGGCGAGGCCGACGCGCCGCGGGTGTGGGTGCTGATCCACGAGCAGCCCGGGGGAACGTGGGGCGCGGGCGGCGAGGTGGTCCGGTACGCCGAACTCGTCGCGCTGGCCCAGCGGGCCCGGGAGGCGGCCGGTGCGTGAACTGACCTACACCGGGCGCCACGCCGTCGAGTGGCGGGAGGTCCCGGATCCGGTCCTGGCTTCGGACCGGGACGCGCTCGTCGCCCCGGTGGCCGCGACCTCCTGCGACGTCGACTCGGCGATCCTGGCCGGGCACGGCCCGCTCGCCCCGCCGTTCGCGCTCGGGCACGAATGCGTCGCGCGCGTGACCGACGTCGGCGACGCGGTCACCCACGTGGCGCCGGGTGACCTGGTGGTCGTGCCGTGGGCGATCGCCTGCGGGGCCTGCGAACGCTGCCGGGCCGGGCTGACCGCGCACTGCACGTCGGTGCCGCACATGGCGATGTTCGGCGCCCCGATCGGCGGCCGCAGGGGCGGCCTGTTCTCGGACCTGGTCCGGGTCCCGTGGGCGGACGCGATGCTCGTGCCGCTGCCGCCCGGGCTGGACCCGGTCGCGATGGCGGCCGCGAGCGACAACTGGTCGCTGTCGTACCGGCTGGTGGCACCGCACCTGCGGGCGAAACCGGGCGCGCGGGTGCTGGTGCTCGCGCGGGGCAGCATCGGCCTCTACGTCTGCGACATCGCCCGCGCGCTCGGCGCGTCCGACGTGCTCCACGTCGACCCCGATCCGGCGCACCGGGCGATCGCCGGGACCTACGGCGCCCGCACGGCGGCGGCGATCGAGCCGGTCCACCACGGGTTCGAGCTGGCGGTCGAGGCCACGGGCCGGGTCGAGGAGCTGGCGACGGCCCTGCGCTCGCTGGCCCCCGAGGGGTGGTGCGAGAGCGCGGGCAACCACTTCCGCCCCGGCGCGCTGCCGCTGCTGGAGATGTACCTGACGGGGGTGAACCTGCGCATCGCCCGCGACAACGTGCGCACGCACCTACCCGACGCGCTCGAGCTGGCCGGCTCCGGCCGGGTGGACCCCCGGCGCGTGGTGTCGGACGTCTTCGGCTGGGAGCAGCTGCCCGGGGCGCTGCCGGAGCGGCACCTCAAGCCGGTGTTCGTGCGGGACCTCGCGGGTGCCGCCGGATCAGGGTGACTGCGGCGCAACGGTTTCCCGCGCACGCGGTGCGGATCAGCGCGGACCCTTGAGCGAAGCGAAATAGGCGTTGGACGGACTCGGGTGATTCACTCATAATGACCGAATTCGCCGGCGGCGCCGCCGCCGGGGCGCGGAAACGGGCCGTCACCGGCCGGTGCTGCCGTCGATCAGTTCGCGGAGGATGTCGGCGTGCCCGGCGTGGCGGCCGGTCTCCTCGATCAGGTGGACCAGCGCCCAGCGCATCGACGGCGCCGGGCGGCCGGGGCGGGCCACCGGCATTGTCAGGTCGGGGCAGGCGTCGATGACGGCGTTCGCCCGCTCGCACGCCGTGCGGTAGTCCGCCAGCACCGAGGCGACGGTCTCGGCCGGGCCCGGCCGGAACGTGCCGGGCCAGCTGCCGGGTTCCTCGCCGAGGAAGGTGAACCGCTCGACGTGCGCCAGGTGCCGGACCAGGCCCAGCAACGACGTCCCGGACGGCACGCCGGGCGTCCGGACCTGCGGTTCCGGCACGTCCTGCGCCTTGGCGGCCACGGCGGCCCGCAGGTGGTCGAGGAAGCCGCGCAGCACCTCCTTTTCGGTGGGCCCGGTGCGCGGGGGCGGGGTGTCCCGCCGTCGGGTTCGGGGCATCGTGCGTCCTTTCAGCGGGTGCGGTGGACCAGCAGCAGGTGGTCGACGACCTCGGCGGTCCGCCCGCCGGGCCCGGTGGCGCGGCGGGGGAGCGCGTCGGCGCGTTCGACGGTCCACCCCGCCGGATCGAGCGACGGCACCCGCGGGGGCGGGGGAGCTTCCCGGTTCCACGACCACGGCGCGACGGACCCGTGCTCGACCACGAGCAGCCGGCCGCCGGGGGCGAGCGCCCGCGCGGCCCGCCGCAGCACGGTGTCGCGCGGCAGCGGGAAGGACGTGTGCAGGTAGAGCGCCGAGACGAGGTCGAACGCGCCCGCCGGGAACGTCGCCGCCAGGTCGTGCCGCTCGCCGGTGATCCGGTCGCCGAGCCCGGCCTCCCGCGCGCGGCGGGCCAGCCGGCCGAGGGCGACGGCGGAGATGTCGGCGGCCGTCACGCGCCAGCCGTGCCGGGCCAGCCACAGCGCGTCGCCGCCGGCGCCGGACCCCAGGTCGAGCGCCCGGCCGGGGGTCAGCGCCGAGACGACTTCGGTGAGCCGGACGTTGGGGGGCGGCTCGCCGCCGGGGCGGTGGGCCGCGTGGTGGCCGTCCCAGAACCGGGACGCTTCGGTGGTCGTCATGGCTCCACCCTGACCCGGCCCTGGCGATTCCGGCACGCTTTCTTGCGGTTCCGGCAAGATGGCGGCATGAGCGACGACTTCGAGGACGTGCTGCACGCCGTCGGCCCCCGGCTGCGGGCGCTGCGCCGGCACCGCGGGCTGACGCTGGCGGACGTCGCCGGCACGACCGGGGTGTCGGAGAGCACGCTGTCGCGGCTGGAAAGCGGGCAGCGGCGGGCGAGCCTGGAACTGCTGCTGCCGCTCGCCCGCGCCTACGACGTCCCGCTCGACGACCTCGTCGGCGCGCCGCGCACCGGCGACCCGCGCATCCACCTCACCCCGATCCGCCGCCACGGCATGACTTTCGTGCCGCTGTCCCGGCGGCCGGGCGGGATGCAGGCGTACAAGATGCTCATCCCCGGCGCCGACCCGCCGCCCGTTCCGGACCACCGGATCCACGAGGGGAACGAATGGCTGTACGTGCTCCAGGGGAACTTGCGGCTGGTCCTCGGCGAGCACGACCTCGTGCTGCCGCCGGGCGAGGCCGCGGAGTTCGACACGACGATCCCGCACTGGCTGGGCACGGCGGACGGGAAGGCGGTCGAGCTCCTCATCCTGTTCGGCCGCCAAGGCGAACGGGCCCACCTGCGCGCCCGCGCACACTGAAATCCTGTTTCGGCGCAATTGTCCTTTTGCGACAGGCGAAATCCCGGCCGAGGTCGCGGGGACCGGGTTCGAAGATCACTCCAATGGGCGATGGGTCCCGCGGGGCGGACAGTTAGATTTTCCCGTAGTGGCCGGATTTCCGGTGCGCTACCTCAGGGGGAGGATCTGCCGTGGCCGGTGGGATCGATCGTGCGCGAAGAATGTCCGGGTCCCGGGTGCTGACCGTGCTGGGCACGGTGCTCGCCCTCGTCGGGGCGTCCACTTCGGTCGTCGCCGCGGCACCGGAACCCACCGCGGCCGCGACACCCGCCGCCGCCCCGAAACCGGCGGATTTCGGTCCGGACGCGGCGAAATCCGCCGATGTCGCCGTCGACGGCTACGGGGACGCGCAGGGTTACCACGTCGCACTGGGCCGGGAAACCGCCGGGTTCGCCTGGCGGGAGGTCGCGCTGCTGCACCCGGCCGGGTTCGACGACGGCTCGTGGACCGGCTACCAGTGCGTGTCCGGCGACGGGAAGTACGCCGCCGTCGCGATTCTGCCCGCTTCGGCGGTGAACACCCAGGCCGCGCGCGACCACGGCGCCTTCGCCTACTCCGTCGACCTCGGCAGCGGGGCGGTGCACGCGCTGGCCGGCGGCGTCGGCCTCAAGTACTACTCGCCCGGCTGCGGCACCGGGACCACCGCCGTGTTCACCGTCGCCCTCGACGGGCAGACCCGGCTGCTCACCGCGAACCTGGCCACCGGCAAGATCGACGCCGACGTGACCACGCCGGGCCAGCTCACCTCCGCCGTCCCGGCCGGGGCCGGCGTCGTCGGCGTGGCCGGAAACCGGCTGGTTTCCGTGCCCGCCAAGGGAAACCCGGCCGTGCTGGCCACCCTGCCCGGTGACGTCTACGACGTGCGCCCGGCCGCCGACGGCGGCGTCAGCTTCCTGCACACCCGGCCGGGCACCCGCACCGCGACCGCCGCGCACGAGCACGGCGGCGTGGTCACCCCGCTCGGCTCCGGCGACCTGAGCCGGGTGCAGCTGTTCCAGGGCCGCGCGGGCCACGCCGTGCTCTCGGGCGCCGACCCGGCCGCCCCCGCCGCGCTGGCCGCCGCGGGCGTCCGCAACGTGGGCGACGGCCCGCTCGCGCACGGCGCCGCCGCGTCCTCTTTGGACGGTGACGCGCTGCTCGGCCCGGACGCCGACGGCAAGAAGTCTTCGCCCGCCTTGCTCGCGACCAGGACCGGCAAGGTGCTCGCGCCCGCCGTCCCGGCCGCGGCCAGGGCCGCCACCACCGCCGTGCCCACCTACTCCGCCGCGCCGAAGGCCGCCCAGGCACCGCACCAGAACCGGCTGAGCCCGCAGGGTGACGCGGCGGCGGCGAAGGCGGCCCCGAACACCACCCAGGCGCAGACGCCGAAGTGCGCGGTGCCGCCGCTCGCCGCGAACCGCCAGGTGCTGCAGCCGAACCCGGCGCAGGTGAACTGGGCGGTGCAGATGGCCGAGCAGGGCCTGCTGACCGGCAGCGCGTACACGCGCCCGGCCGGGTTCGGGAACATGGGCCTGGTCGCCTACGCCCCCAACAGCGACTTCCCGCTGATCCCGCTGTCGCACCCGTCGGGCGGTTCGAACTCGGTGCCGCGGTCGATCTTCGAGGGCATCATGGCCCAGGAGTCGAACTGGTCGCAGGCGTCGTGGCACGCGCCGGCCGGCACCGCGGGCGACCCGCTGATCGCCAGCTACTACGGCGCGGGCGGCGACATCGTCTCGATCAACTACGCCGCCTCCGACTGCGGTTACGGCATCAGCCAGGTCACCGACGGCATGCACATCGGCGACCACTCGCTCTCCGAGCACGGCCAGTGGAAGGTCGCGGTCGACTACCAGGAGAACATCGCCGCCGGCCTGCAGATCCTGGAGAGCACCTGGAACCAGCTCTACACGGCCGGGATCACCGCGAACAACGCCGACCCGCGGTACCTGGAGAACTGGTACTTCGCGGCCTGGGCGTACAACTCGGGCATCCAGCCGAACGCGGCCAACGGCAACACCACCGGCTGCACGCCCGGCCCGTCCTGCACCGGCCCGCACGGCACGTGGGGCCTGGGCTGGACCAACAACCCGGCCAACCTGGACTACCCGCCCAACCGCGACCCGTACCTGCAGGACACCTACGCCGACGCGGCGCACCCGGCGAGCTGGCCGTACCAGGAGCGCGTGCTCGGCTGGACCGCGAGCCCGCTGATCCGCTACAGCAACCCGGCGTACGCGAAGCCGACGTACAACGGCGGCCAGCACTGGGTGCAGCCCGCGCCCTACACCGCGATGTGCTCGATGGCGGCCAACCAGTGCGACCCGAACAGCACCAACACCTCCAACCCGGGCGCGAGCCACTGCATGCTGGACGACTTCCAGTGCTGGTGGCACAACCCGGTGACGTGGATCCCGACCTGCGCCACGACGTGCGCGACGAGCCCGTACGCGGTGTCGGGCGGGTCCGAACCGGCGAACCCGACGCAGAACCCGCCGACGTGCAGCCAGGACACGTCGAAGGTGCCGGGCGGCTCGATCATCGTCGACGACGAGCCGAACCGCCTGAACCTGCAGGGCTGCGGCGGCGCGAACTGGTCGGACAACGGCACGTTCACCTACACCTACGGGACGAACTCCGCGGGTGACCCGATCGGCGCGATCGACACCCACCAGCTCGGCACCGGCCTCGGCGGCCGGGTGCTGTTCACCCACACCGAAGACGGCTCGAACCCGGCCCTGATCAACACCGGCGTGTGGACGCCGAACCTGCCGTCGCTGCAGTACTACAAGGTCAAGCTGCACCTGCCCGGCCTCGGGGCGCAGGCGACGAACGTCGTCTACACGATCAACCCGGGCGGCGGGGTCTCGCCGTGGAAGATCCGCGTCAACCAGGCGTGGAACTCCGAGCAGTGGGTGACGATCGGCACGTTCGCCATGCAGAACGGCGCCACCGTCACCCTGAACAACAACGGCAGCTCCCAGGACCAGGGCGGCTACGGCTATTCGGACTTCGACGTCGCCTTCGACGCGATCGCGTTCGTGCCCCAGGGCGGCACGCCGGGCCAGCCGATCGGCGGCCCGCCCGGGGTGCAGGACGAGCCGAAGGGCTCCAACCCGTCGTGGGTGCAGTGCGGCTGCGGCCGGCGCACCGCGGGCGACCCGGTCGACACGGCGACCGGCACGTTCGGCGAGGACTTCACCGACCTCAGCACGCCCGGCCGGCTGCCCCTGGCGTTCAAGCGCAGCTACGCCGAAAGCGTCGCCGACCCCAACGGGCCCAACAAGGCGCTCGCCGCCGACGGTCCGTTCGGCTTCGGCTGGACCGATTCCTACAACCTGACGTCCGCGACCGACGCCGGCACGGGCAACGTCACGGTGAAGCAGGAGGACGGTTCGGCGGTCACCTTCGTCGCCGGCGGCGGTGCGTACACGGTGTCGGCGCCGCGGTACGACGCGACCCTGGTCAAGTCCGGCTCGACGTACGTCTACACCCGCCGCGGCAGCCAGGTCTTCACGTTCGACGCCGCCAGCGGCCGGCTGACGGCGATCACGGACCCGGCCGGCAGCAAGGCTTCCCCGCCGTACCAGCTCACCCTCGGCTACGACGGGTCCGGCCACCTGGCCACCGTCACCGATCCCGCGAACCGGGCCTACACGCTGACCTGGACCGGGAACCACGTCACGGCGCTGACCGACCCGGCCGGCCGCAAGGTCACCTACGGCTACGACGCGGCCGGGAACCTCACCGACGTCTACGGCGTGGGCACCACCCGTACACCGTCCACACTGGACGACGACCACGCCCGCTACACCTACGACGGCAACCACCTGATGACGTCGATGCGGTCCCCGGCCGACTTCGGCGGGCCGGCGACGGCGGTGACGTCGATGGTCTACGACAGCGCCGAGCGGGTGAAGACGCAGACCGACCCGAACGGCCACACCACGACGTTCACCTACGGCCCGGACGGTGGCCTCGCCGCCGGTCAGACCCTGGTGACCGACCCGGCCGGGCACAAGACGCTCGACACCTACCAGAACGGTTTGCTGGTCTCGGAAACGAAGGGCTACAGCACTGCCGATGCCGGGACGACGTCGTACACCTACGACCCGGTGACCCTCGGGGTGAGCACCAAGACCGACGCCGACGGCGACCTGACCACCTACTCCTACGACGACCACGGGAACCGGACGGCGGAGTCCGACGCGCTCGGCTTCACCACGAACTACCAGTACGACGACGCCGGGAACCTGATCGAGACCATCGATCCCGGCGGGGTCGCGACGGTGAACCAGTACGACCAGGCCGGCCACGTCCCCGCCGGCGCCGCCGGGGTGCACGACGTCACCGCCACCACCCGGACGAAGGCGAACAACGTCGTCGAGTCGATCACCGGCAACTTCGGCCCGGCCCCGGCCCGGACGGCGAACTACTTCTACGACGACGCCGCCCACCCGGGCGACCGGACCCGGGTGACCGACCCGAACGGGAAGACCACCACGACGGCGTTCGACACCTTCGGGGACAAGGTCTCGGAGACCGACGGTGCCGGTGACAAGACCCAGTACGGCTACGACACCGCGACCGGGTTCCGGACGTCCCAGGTCGACGGCAACGGCACGGCCGCGGGGGTCGTCCCCGGCTGCGTGCCCCCGGCCAAGGGCTGCACGACCTACGGCCACGACGCCCACGGCAACGTCACGTCGACCACGGACCCGCTGGGCCACGCGACCACCACCGCCTACGACGCCGACTCGAACAAGAAGTCGGTGACGGACGCGAACCACCACACGACGGCGTGGACCTACGACCCGGCCGACCAGCCGATCCGGACCACCAACGCCGACAACAGCACCCAGGTGACCGACTACAACCCCGACGGCACGGTCGCCGACACCGTGGACGGGCTGACCGCGCAGACCACCTACGGCTACGACGGGCAGGGCCGGCGCGCCTCGCGCACCGACCCGGACCACCGCACGACGACGTCGCACCTCGACCCGGCGGGCCGCGCGCTCACCACGACCGATCCCACCGGCCGGGTCACCACCTTCGGGTACGACGCGGCCGGCCGGACGAAGTCGGTGTCCTATTCGGACGGTGTGACCCCCGGCGTCACCTTCGGGTACGACCCGTCGGGCCGGAAGACCAGCATGACCGACGGCACCGGTACGTCGACCTGGACGTACAACAGCTTCGGCGAGGTCATCGCCCAGACGCAGGGGTCGGGGGCGGCGGCCGGCTACGGCTACGACGACAACGGCAACCAGACGTCGATCACCTACCCGGGCCACGCGACGGCGGTGATCCGCACCTTCGACGACGCCGAGCGGCTCAAGACGGTGACGGACTGGAACGCGAACAAGACCACCTTCGGGTACGACAACGACAGCGGGGTCAAGACCGCGGCCTACCCGAACGGCACGACCGTCACCAACGGCTACGACGACGCGGCGCGGCTCGCGTCCACGTCGGCCGCCACCGGGAGCACGACGGTGTTCTCGATGACGTTCGGGCGGGATCCGGTGGGGCAGCTGGCGTCCAGCCAGACGGGCTCGGCGTCGCAGACCTACGGCTACAACCCGAAGAACCAGCTGGCCGCCGAAGGCACGACGACCTACGGCGTCGACGCGGCCGACAACCCGACCAAGGTCGGCGCGGCCACCCAGGCCTTCGACGCGGCCGGGCAGCTGTGCTGGACCCTGCCGTCCGGCACGGTCGCGAACCCCGCCTGCGGCACGGTTCCGGGCGGTGCGACGGCGTACACGTCGGACGGGCTGGGCGGCCGGAAGACGGCGGGCTCGACGACCTACACCTACGACCAGGCGGAGCGGCTGACCGCGGTCAACGGCGCGACCTACCGGTACGACGGCGACGGCCTGCGGGTGGCGAAGACCGTCGGCGGTACCACCACGACGTTCGTCTGGGACGCGGGGCAGACGCCCAGCCTGCTCTCCGACGGCACGAACGCCTACCTGTACGGCCCCGGCGGCGCGCCCATCGAGCAGATCGGCGCGGCCGGTTCGGTGTGGTTCGTGCACGACCAGGTGGGCTCGACCCGGGCGTTGCTCGACGCCTCGGGCGCGGTGGCCGGCACGTACACGTACACCCCGTACGGCGTGGCGACGCACAGCGGTGCGGCGGCGACCCCGCTGCAGTTCACCGGGCAGTTCGCCGACGCCGAATCGGGGCTGGTGTACCTGCGTGCCCGCTTCTACGACCCCGTGACGGCGCTGTTCTTGACGGTGGACCCGAAGGTCGACCAGACGCGCACGCCGTACGCCTACACCTCCGACAACCCGCTCAACCTGACCGACATCACCGGGCTGGACTGGTGGAACCCGTTCAGCTGGACGGACAAGACCTGGAGCACCATCGGCACCGTCGCCGGTTACGTCGGGACGGGAGTCGCCCTGGTCGGGATCGGGCTGGCCACGGCAGGCCTCGGCGACGTCGTGATCGGGGGAGTGGTGACGGTCGGCGTGGTCGCCGACGTCACCGCGACCACGCTCGGCGCGGTGAGCGCGGGGGTCACGTGCTACCACCAGCTCGTCAGCATCGGGTGCGGCCTGGGCATCCTGTCGACGGCGCTCGGCGGGTTCGGTACCTGGGCGGACTGGGGCTTCGCGCCCGGTTCGTGGGGTATGTACGCCAATGTGAACTCCTTCACCTCAGGCGTCGCGGGCACGGTCTGGAACTGGAGCGAGGGCGGTGGTGGCGGCGGCGCGGCGGCCGCGCCCCGCACGTATTCTCCGTACGGCGGGCGGGCGATCGTCTGCTGAGGCGAACCGATCGGACGGGCAGATGACGGAATACGGCCGGGACCGCGAACGCCGGCGCCGCACCCGGGCGATGCTCGGCGTCGGTCAGGTCGTGGCGTTGGCGGCGTTGCTGAGCCTCAAGACCGGCTGGATCCCGGTGGTGGCAACGGTGCTCGGCCTGGCGGTGGTGTTGTACGCGGTGCTGGCGGTGATCATGTGGCGCGACGCGCGCGCCGAGCACCGCCGGCGCGCGGCGGGCGAGGCGCCGTCGTGGCCGGCCCAGCTGCCGGTCCAGGCGGCCCTGCTGCTCGGGGCGAAGGCACCGGGCCGCCACGCCCGCCGCGTCGACGAGGTGGGCGAGCTGCTCGGCCGTCTCTCCCTGGCCGACGGCGAACTGCGGTGGTCACCGAGGGAAGGGGACCGCAACCGCGGCGTGGGTGCCGTGGCGTTCGACCGTTCGTGGGCGGCGGAGGTCGTTTCCCTCTGGGGCCCGGGAGATCAGGGCTGCCTGACCCTGACCGCCCCGGACGGCACGGCGGTGGACGTGTGGATCCGCCACCCGGCGGACCTGCGCGAGGCCTTGACGGCGCCGGTGCGCTAGCCTCACGCCTCCGCACCACAACCGATCAACCACATCAGTTTGAGGACAGGCCTAGCGGCAGAACGCCGCGTCCACTGTGGACAGCACCGCCTGCGCCCCCTCGTCCGCGTTGCCGAACGTGCCCGGCAGGGCCGTCACCGCCAGGCCCACTGCCCGGCCGTCGTCCGTGGCGCCGCCGCGGGTTTCGTAGCCGTGGATGTCTCCGCCGTGGCCCCAGTACTCGCCGCCGCAGGTGAGGGGGACGCGGAACAGGCCCAGGCCGTACCGCCAGCCCGGCAGGATGGGGGCGTCCACCGTCCGGCGCATCTCCGCCAGCTGCGCGGCCGGCAGCAGGCGGCCGCCCAGCAGGGCGCGGGAGAACGAAGCCAGGTCGGCCGGGGTCGAGATCAGCTGGCCGGCCGCCCAGCCCCACGACGGATCGAGCTCCGTCACGTCGAGCACCGGGCCGTCCGGGCCGCCCGAGCGCGCGTAGCCGTGCGGGTGCGGGCCGCGGATGTCCTGGTCGCCCACCGCGGGCCAGTACGTGTTCCGCAGGCCCGCCTTGCGGATCACGCGCTCGGTGATCTGCTCCGCCACCGGCCGCCCGGTCACCCGCTCGATCAGCAGGCCCGCCAGCACGTAGTTGGTGTTGCTATACTCCCACTTCGTCCCCGGCGCGAAACGAGCCGGGTGCGCGAAGGCCGTCGCGAGCAGCTCGTGTGGCTCGAAGTACCGGTGCTGCAGTTTCGCGATGTCCTCCAGCCCCAGGTATTCCGTGTAGTTCGGCAGCCCGCTCGTGTGCTGCAGCAGCTGCCGGACGGTGATCGCGGCCCCGCCGGGCACCAGGCCGGGCAGGTACCGCTCGATCGGCGCGTCCAGCTCGACCTTGCCCTCGGCCACCAACTGCAGCACCACCACCGCGGTGAACGTCTTGGTGTTGCTGCCCGCCCGGACCCGCCCGTCGGCCGGCACCGGCACCCGGCTGCCGAGCCGCGCCGAACCCGCGACCAGCGACACCGTGCGTCCGCCGCGGGTCACCGAGGCCAGCGCGGCCGGAAACCGGCCCACCAGCGCGTCGAGCTGCTCTTGGACGGCGTTCCGCGGCGGTGCCGCCACCGCCGCCGGCGCCGCGGCACCCAGCAGCCCGGCCACGGTCAAGACCACCACACCTGTACGCATCTTCCAGCTCCTCTCCGGATCGACACCGCTCACGATGCCGGGATCCGCCGCGAAGATCAGGAGTGCAGACCACCGGACCGGGGGTAGCGCCAGCGCTACCCCCGCCGATCACACTGCGGGTGCCGGCGGCGTTGCGCGCGACCCGGCCGGCGCGCACGGCGGTGCGGCCGGTGGTCCGGGTCCCCCGGTTGTTGCCTTGACGCCCACGTCAACGTCTACCTTCGGGGCCGTGGAATTCGGAATCAGCTACAGCACGCCGTTTTTCGGGACCGATCCGGACACGATCGCCGGGTTCGCCCGGGACGCGGAGGAGTGCGGGTTCGAGTCGTTGTACCTGCCGGAACACGTTGCGCTGTACCGCGGCGCGAAGATCGGGCCGATGGAGCTGCCGCCGTCGCTGCCCTACACGGATCCGCTGGAGTGCCTGAGTTTCGTCGCCGCCGTCACCGACCGGATCCTGCTGGGCACCGGCGTGCTGCTGCTGCCGTACCACCACCCGGTCGTGCTGGCCAAGCGGCTGGCGACGGTCGACGTCCTGTCCCGCGGCCGCATGCGGCTGCTCACGGTGGGCGTCGGCGCACTGCCCGGCGAGGCCCGGGCGGCCGGCGTGGACTTCGCCACCCGCGGCCGCCGGGCGGACGAGGCGATCGACGTCCTGCGGCTGCTGTGGGCCGGTGGCGAGGAAGGGGTGAGCTTCGACGGCGAGTTCTTCTCCTTCGAGGACGTCTGCAGCTTCCCGAAACCCCTGGCCGGGCTGCCGATCCACGTCGGCGGATCGAGCGCGGCCGCCGCCCGCCGGGCGGGCCGGCGCGGGGACGGGTTCTTCCCCGGCGGCCGGCTGACGGCGGAAGAGCGCCGCCGCCAGTTCGACCTCGCCCGGGCGACGGCGGCGGAAGCGGGCCGCGACGGCCTGGAATACACCCGATGGGGGACCATCGACATGTCCACAGAGGACGTCGAGGAGCTGGCCGCGCAGGGTGTCACCCGGCTGGTCGTCACCCCGAGCACCGCAGAACCCGAGCGCCGGCGCGAGGAAATGGCGGCGTTCGCGGCGCGGTTCGGCCGCTAACCCGGTCCGTCCACCAGGGATTCGATGCCCGGCGGCAGGCTCGCCCGCCGGGCCGGGTCGGCCACGAACCCCACGACGGCCGTGCGCAGCGCGCGCACCGCCCGGGTGGGTTCCACGTCCGCGCGGTGCGCGAGCTGCACCACGCGGGTCATCCCGGCGCCCGGGGCGAACCGCGTCACCGGGAACCGGTCGCCGGCCACCGTGCGCGGGACCACCGCCGCCCCGACACCCGCGCGCACCAGCTCCAGCACCGCGTCCATCTCGCCGCCCTCGATGGCGAACGACGGCTCGAACCCCGCGGCCCGGCACGCGTTGACCGTGGCTTCCCGGACGTCGTAGCCGCGGCGGAACATCACCAGCGGGACGTCGGCCAGTTCCTCGATGCCGAGCCGGTCGCCCGCGAGGGGCGCCGGGGAGATCACCACCAGCTCCTCCAGCAGCAGCGGCGTCGCGGTCAGGCCCGCGTCGGCCGTCGTCCGGGCGCCCGCCAGCAGCGCCAGGTCCAGCGCGCCTTCGGCGAGCCGCTGCCGCAGGTCGCCCGAGCCGCTTTCGTGCAGCTCCAGCTGGATGCCCGGGTACCGGCGGCGGAACGCGGCGAGCATCGCGGGCAGCAGGCCCGTGCAGAGGCTCGGCGGCGCGCCCAGCCGGACGCGGCCGCGGTCGAGCTCGTCCAGTTCCCGGATGGCCAGCCGGGCGGTTTCGGCCTCGGCGAGGATCCGGCGTGCGATCGGCAGCAGGGTCTCGCCGGCTTCGGTGAGCGACACGTTGCCGCGGATCCGGTGGAACAGCGGGGCACCGAGATCGTGTTCCAGCGCGCGGATCTGCTGCGACAGCGACGGCTGGGCGACGCGCATCTGCTCGGCGGCCCGGGTGAAGTGCCGGTGCTCGGCGACGGCGACGAAGTAGGCGAGCTGGTGGAACTGCACTCCTCGATGATAGCCCCTGTCTATCGAGTGCAGAGTCATCATGTCTTTGACCTCTGGTGAGCGGGCTCTTACCGTCGATCGGGTGGCAACTGACCTCGCCCCCGCACCGCTCCGGCGCTTCTGGGCGTCGACGATCGGCAAGAAGGCCGTGATGGCGGTGACCGGCGTGCTCCTGCTCGCCTTCGTCTTCGCGCACATGGTCGGCAACCTCAAGACGTTCCTCGGCGCGGCCGACCTCAACCACTACGCGGCCTGGCTGCGCACGATCGGCGAACCGGTGCTGCGCCGCGAGTGGTTCCTCTGGCTGCAGCGCGCGGTCCTGCTCGTGGCGCTGGTCCTGCACGTCACCGCGGCGGTGCAGCTGGCCCGCCGCGACCTGCGCGCCCGCCCGGTCCGCTACGTCCACCGGCGGCCGCGCGCGACCTTCGCGGTGCGGACCATGCGCTGGGGCGGCGCGACCCTCGCGGTGTTCGTCGTCTGGCACCTCCTCGACTTCACCGTGGGCGCGGTGAACCGGGACTTCGTGCCCGGCGACCCGTACCACAACCTCGTCGCCGATTTCCAGGTCTGGTGGGTCAACCTGATCTACCTCGTCGCCCTGGCCATGCTGGGCCTGCACATCCACCACGGCTTCGCCAGCGCCGCCCGCACTTTGGGCGTCGGCGCCAAACGCGAACGCGCGATCAAGATCCTCGGCAGCACGACGGCGGTCGTGGTCGCGGGCGGCTACGCCCTCGTCCCGGTCGCGATCATGACGGGACTGGTGCACTGATGTCCGATTACCTGACGGGCGACCCGATCGCCGACACCAAAGCTCCTGCCGGTCCCTTGGAGAACCGGTGGGACGAAAGGAAGTTCGCCGCGAAGCTGGTGAACCCGGCGAACCGGCGCCGGCACCGGGTGATCGTCGTGGGGACCGGGCTGGCGGGTGGCTCGGCCGGGGCGACGCTGGCCGAGCAGGGCTACCACGTCGTGCAGTTCTGCTTCCAGGACTCGCCGCGGCGCGCGCACTCCGTCGCGGCCCAGGGCGGCATCAACGCGGCGAAGAACTACCGCAACGACGGCGATTCGGTGTACCGGCTCTTCCACGACACGGTCAAGGGCGGCGACTTCCGGGCGCGGGAGTCCAATGTGTACCGGCTGGCGCAGGTGTCGGCGCAGATCATCGACCAGGCCGTGGCGCAGGGGGTGCCGTTCGCGCGGGAGTACGGCGGCCTGCTCGACACCCGGTCCTTCGGCGGGGTGCAGGTGCAGCGGACGTTCTACGCGCGCGGCCAGACCGGCCAGCAGCTGCTGATCGGTGCGTACCAGGCGCTGTCCCGGCAGATCGACGCCGGGAACGTCGAACTGCACGCGCGCACGGAAATGCTCGACCTCGTCGTGGCCGGCGGCCGGGCCCGGGGCATCGTCGCGCGCGACCTCGTCACCGGCGAGATCACCACGCACCTGGCGGACGCCGTCGTGCTCGCGACCGGCGGCTACGGCAACGTCTTCTACCTTTCCACCAACGCGAAGGGCTCGAACGCCACGGCGATCTGGCGGGCGCACAAGCGCGGCGCCCACTTCGCGAACCCGTGCTTCACCCAGATCCACCCGACGTGCATCCCGCGGTCGGGGGAGCACCAGTCGAAGCTGACGCTGATGAGCGAGTCCCTGCGCAACGACGGCCGCATCTGGGTGCCGAAGCGCGCGGGCGACCCGCGCCCGCCGGGGGAGATCCCCGAAGACGAGCGCGACTACTACCTCGAACGCCTCTACCCGAGCTTCGGCAACCTCGTCCCCCGGGACATCGCTTCGCGGGCGGCGAAGAACATCTGCGACGCCGGGCTCGGCGTCGGCCCCGGCGGCCTCGGCGTCCACCTCGACTTCGCCGACGCGATCGCGCGCCTGGGCCGCCCGGCGATCGAGGCCCGCTACGGCAACCTCTTCGACATGTACCAGCGCATCACCGCGGAAGACCCGTACACCGTGCCGATGCGGATCTACCCGGCCATCCACTACACGATGGGCGGCCTCTGGGTCGACTACGACCTGCAGAGCACGATCCCCGGCCTGTTCGTGATCGGCGAGGCGAACTTCTCCGACCACGGCGCCAACCGGCTCGGCGCGTCGGCCCTCATGCAGGGCCTCGCCGACGGCTACTTCGTGCTGCCCGCGACGGTGAACGACTACCTCGGCAGTACGCCGCTGGACGACGTCCCGCCGTCCGTGGTCCGGGACGTGGAGACCGAGGTCCGCGACCGGATCACCCGGCTCCTCGCCGTGCCGGGCACGCGTTCGGTGGATGCGTTCCACCGGGAGCTGGGCCTGCTGATGTGGGACCACTGCGGGATGTCCCGCACCCGCGAGGGCCTGCGCAAGGCCCTGGACCGGGTGCCGGAGCTGCGGGCCGAGTTCTGGCGCGACGTCCGGATCCCCGGCGGCGGCGAGGAGTTCAACCAGGAGCTGGAGAAGGCCAACCGCGTCGCGGACTTCCTGGAGCTGGCGGAGCTGATGCTCGTCGACGCCCTCGCGCGCGAGGAGTCCTGCGGCGGCCACTTCCGCGAAGAACACCAGACCCCCGAAGGCGAGGCGTTGCGCGACGACGAGAACTTCGCCCACGTCGCCGCGTGGGAGTACGGCACGCCGCCGGTGCTGCACCGCGAGGAACTGGTCTTCGAGCACGTCCACCCGACCCGACGGAGCTACACGTGAACCTCACCGTCCGCATCTGGCGGCAGGCCGGCCCGGCCGCCGAAGGCCGCATGGTCGCCTACCCGGTCGAGGGCGTCAGCCCCGACATGTCCTTCCTCGAACTGCTGGACGTCCTGAACCAGCGGCTGATCGAGGCCGGCGACGAGCCGGTGGCGTTCGACCACGACTGCCGCGAAGGCATCTGCGGCTCGTGCGGCGTCGTGATCAACGGCCAGGCGCACGGGCCGGAACGCACGACGTCGTGCCAGCTGCACCTGCGGTCCTTCGCCGACGGCGACGTCGTCGACGTGGAACCGTGGCGCGCCAAGGGGTTCCCGGTGATCCGGGACCTCGTCGTCGACCGGTCGGCGCTCGACCGGATCGTCCAGGCCGGCGGGTACGTCAGCGCGCCCACCGGCAGCGCCCCGGACGCGCACGCGACCCCCGTCCCCAAGCCGGACGCGGACCTGGCGTTCGACAACGCGACGTGCATCGGCTGCGGCGCCTGCGTGGCGGCGTGCCCGAACGGCTCCGCGACCCTCTTCACCGCGGCGAAGGTGACCCACCTGAGCCTGCTGCCACAGGGCGGCCCCGAACGCGCGAGCCGGGTGCTCGACATGGTCGAGGCGATGGACGCCGAAGGCTTCGGCGGCTGCACCAACACCGGCGAGTGCGTGGCGTCCTGCCCGAAGGGCATCCCGTTCTCGAGCATCACGACGTTGAACCGCGAGTTCCTGGCGGCCACCCGGACCCGATGACCGGCAGACGCGCCGGGGCGGGGGAGATCTTCGCCGAATACTCAGGCGAACCCGGGTAGCAGGGCGCCGAACCGGCGGCGGCCGCGTGCGGTGATGCGCAGCTCGCGGTCCCCGGCTCCGCGGCGGACGAGGCCGTCGGCGAGGAACGCGGCCAGCACCTCGTGCCCCAGGACACCGCCCAGGTGCGGGACCCGGTGCGTCCGGTCCAGGCAGGCCGTCGCCGGGCGTCGGCGGCCGGGGTCCACCTCCGCGGCCGTGACGCCGAGGTCGTGGAACGCCGACAGGTCCTCGCCGAGCGACACCTCCGAAGCGGAGCCGTCCGGGGGGTGCACCGCGCCGCGCTCGACGAGCAATGCGAACACCGCGATGCCGAGGCGGCCGGCGGCGTGGTCGTAACACGTGTGGGCGAGGTCCGCGCCCGACTCGGCGCGGTCCGGCGGGGCGATCGAGTCCTTGCCCGCGTAGTGCGCGAGGGCGGTGAGCACGGGTAGCAGGTCCTCGCGGCCGACGCGGTACAGCGCGTGCCGCCCGGTGTGTTCGACGGTCACCAGCCCGGCCGCCCGCAGCCGGGCCAGGTGGTTGCCCAGCCGCGGCGCCGTGACGCCGAGGGCGTCGGCCAGCTGCACCATCGTGTGCGGGCCTTCGGCGGCCAGCACCTGCACCGCCGTGAGCCGCACCGGATCGGCCAGCTCGCGCGTCAGCTCGACGATCGCGCCCTGGACGGCGTTGCCCGCCTCGACCAGTCCGCCCATCACCCGTCCCTTCCGCGCGTGAGCCTAGCACGGTTCAGGCAACCCTGAATGATCGTTGCGGGACCGGACGAGCTGTGCCTACCATTCACGTCACCGTGAAGGGTGGTTGCATGCGAAGTCTGCTCTGGGGCCGCGGGGTGTCCGCGCTCGGCGACGGCCTGTGGTTCACGATCTGGGCGCTGTACTTCACCCGGATCGCCGGCCTGCCGCCGGTCACGGTGGGTGTGGGGCTGGCGGTGGCGAGCGCGGCGGGGATGGCCGCCGCGCTCCCGCTGGGCGCGCTGGCCGACCGGGCCGGCGCCCGGCCGGTCCTGGTCGTGCTCACCCTCGTGCGGGGCGCCGCGATGGCCGCCTACCTCACGGTCGGCGGCACCGGGTCGTTCCTGGCCGTGACGATCCCGTTCACCGCGCTGGCGACCGGCGGGACCGCGGTGCGGACGGCCCTGATCACCGGGCTGGTCACCGCACCCGCGGACCGGGTGCGCGTGCTGGCGCAGCAGCGGGTCGCCCAGCACGTCGGGTACGCCGCCGGAGCCGGTCTCGGGGCCCTCGTGCTCACCGCCGACGTCCGGTGGGCCTACACCCTCGCGATCGTCGTCAACGCGGTGAGCTTCCTCGTGCTCGCCGTCGCGACGCTGCGGGTGCCCGCGCCCGCCGCGCGCCCGGCGGAGCGCCCGGCGGTCAGGACCGTGCTCGGCGACCGGCCGTACCTGGCCGTCGTCGCGGCCACGGCGGTGCTTTCCCTGTGCTGGGCCATGTTGTCGGCCGGGCTGCCGCTGTGGCTGGCGGACCGGACGCGGCTGCCGCTGGGCCTCGGCGGGGTCGTGGTGGTGCTGAGTTCGGCCGGTATCGCGCTGTTCCAGGTGCCGTTCGCGCGGTTCGCGCGCACGACGGCCCAGGCCGCGCGGACGGCGGTGGTGTCCGGTGCCGTGCTCGCCGCGAGCTGCGTGCTGCTGGCCACGACGTCGGGAGGCGCGGGCGCGGGTGCGGTCACGGTGGTGGTTGTGGCCGCACTGCTGCACATCGTGGGGGAACTGGCCTATGTGGCCGCCAACTGGGGCCTTTCCGTGCGGCTGATGCGCGAAGACGCCAAGGGCGCGTACCAAGGCGTCACCGAAGCGGCCACGGCGACCGTGCAGATGGTGGCCCCCGGCGTGTTCACCCTCGCGGTGGGCGGGCTCGGCGCGCCGGGATGGCTGCTGGTGGCCGCGGTTTTCCTCGCGGCCGCCGCCCCGGTACCGGCGTTGACCCGCTGGGCGGTGCGCACACGCGAGCCGGCCGGCCGAGCGACGCACGTCACCCCCGCGGTCCGGAACACCAGCGGTGGCCCGACGTTGTAATGGATGTCGGTACGGCGGTGTCCCCGGGCCTCACCCCTTGCCTTCACGGAATACCTGTCATGACGGAGCCGTGTTGAGCCTTTCGCCGCGAGGCGACCCCCGTACCGGCCCCGAACTCCCGCTTCCGCTCGCAGGTCGACCCCCCTCGGACCTCCGCAGGGCGGAAGCGGGACCGTTTAACCTCTCCGGGCGCGGGAACACCGCTCGCGGCGGTGACCCCGCCCGGTGTTCGAGCTCAGCCCGTGGTCTCCACAACCTGGGCACCCGGGCGGGTCACCGCTGCCAGCAGCGGCTGCCAGGGCGTCGCGTCGAAAATCAGGGAAATGGCCTCGATCTTCCCGTCCCGCAGCCGGAAGTGCTCGGCCGTGTGCTGGGTGCCGACCGGGGTGGCGGTGTGCACGTCGTAGACCAGCGTGGCCTCGGACTCGCCGTAGAGCTCGCTGAGCAGGTCGACCCCGGTGACGATCCCGACGAACGCGGCCAGCCCGTCGAGGTGGCCGCGCGCGTCGGTGGAGGCGATCAGCGGGCTGCGGAAGGTGAACGTGTCCGCCAGTTGCGCGGCCGCGGCGGTGACGTCGCCGTCGAAGCGGGCGCGGTGGTAGGCGCGGACGGTCTCGCGGGTGGTCATCGGTCCTCCAGGTGACGGGCCAGGTGGTGCTGGTTTTCCACCAGCCGCAGGCACAGGTGCCGCAGCTGGGTCGTCTCGGCGTCGGTGAACCCGCGGAAGAGCGCGGCCATCGCCCGCTGCGACGGCCGCCGGAACTCCTCGAGCCAGCTCCGGCCGTCCGGGGTGATCCGGACTAGCACCGACCGCCGGTCGCGCGGGTCGGGGACGCGCTCGGCGAACCCGGCCCGCTCCAGGGTGTCGACCAGGCCGGTCACGTTCCGGGAGCTCACCCCGGCCGAGGCGGCGAGGTCCTTGACGTTCGAGCCGCCGGTGCCGAGCCGGATCAGGATGTCGAGGGCGCCGGGGCTGAGGCCGCGGCTGTCGGTGCCGTGGGAGCGCAGCTGGTCGAGGCTCCGCGCGGCGGTGCGGACGGCCGCGGCGGCCTCCAGCACGCCGGTGTCCTCGCCGAGGGTGAACCCGGCCAGTGCGGCGCGGACGTCGGGGGAGTAGAGCCGGTCGTCGGGATCGCGGGCGAAGGTGGGTACGTCATTCATAGTGAAGCACTACATTAGTACGTGCTTCACTATCCTTGTCAACGGTCTGTCCGCTCGCAGGCGTTAACCAGGCTTTCGCCCGGCGTTAGCCTCGGTCCCGGGACAGGTTCGCTCTTCGCCGCCCATACTGACCCGGCTCGCCACCACGACACCCCCGGAGTCCCCATGACGGACGTCAACCGACGACGTTTTCTGCAGCTGGCCGGCGGTACCGCCGCCCTTTCCGCGCTGTCCACCAGCATCGCCCGCGCCGCGGAGATCCCCGCGTTCCACCGCACCGGGACGCTGCGGGACGTCGAGCACATCGTGGTGCTGATGCAGGAGAACCGGTCGTTCGACCACTACTTCGGCACGCTGCGCGGCGTCCGCGGTTTCGGTGACCCGCGGCCGGTGACCCTGGCTTCGGGCAAGTCGGTGTGGGAGCAGTCGGACGGCAAGCGCGACATCCTGCCGTTCCGCCCCGAAGCGGACAACCTGGGCCTGCAGTTCATCCAGGACCTCCCGCACGGCTGGAAGGACACGCACGCGGCGTGGAACGCCGGCAAGTACGACAAGTGGGTGCCCGCCAAGGGCTCGACCACGATGGCGTACCTGACCCGCGAGGACATCCCGTTCCACTACGCGCTCGCCGACTCGTTCACCATCTGCGACGCCTACCACTGCTCGTTCATGGGCTCGACCGACCCGAACCGCTACTACATGTGGACGGGCTACACGGGCAACGACGGCCAGGGCGGCGGCCCGGTCCTCGGCAACGACGAAAAGGGCTATTCCTGGACGACCTACCCCGAGCGCCTCGAGCAGGCCGGCGTGTCGTGGAAGATCTACCAGGACATCGGCGACGGCCTCGACGCGGCCGGCGGCTGGGGCTGGATCGACGACGCCTACCGCGGCAACTACGGCGACAACTCGCTGCTGTACTTCGACAACTACCGCAACGCGAAGCCCGGCGACGCCCTGTACGAGAAGGCTCGCACCGGCACGAACGCCAAGGCGGGCGAGGGCTACTTCGACCGGCTGCGCGCCGACGTCAAGGCGGGCAAGCTGCCGCAGGTTTCGTGGATCACCGCGCCCGAGGCGTTCTGCGAGCACCCGAACTGGCCGGTGAACTACGGCGCCTGGTACATCGCGCAGGTGCTCGACGCGCTGACCGCGAACCCGGAAGTGTGGAGCAAGACCGCGCTGTTCATCACCTACGACGAGAACGACGGGTTCTTCGACCACGTCGTCCCGCCGTACGCGACGGCCGGTCAGTCCACTGTGGACACTGCGGGCGAGATCTACGCCGGGTCGGCGTCGAACCCGGCCGGCCCGTACGGGCTCGGCCAGCGCGTGCCGATGCTGGTCGTGTCGCCGTGGAGCAAGGGCGGCTGGGTGTGCTCGGAGACGTTCGACCACACGTCGATCATCCGGTTCATCGAGCGCCGGTTCGGCGTGCACGAGCCGAACATCACGGCCTGGCGCCGGTCGGTGTGCGGTGACCTGACCTCGGCGTTCGACTTCGGGCGCACCGACGCGGCGGTCCCGGCGCTGCCGGACACCGCGGGGTACCTCCCGCCGGACCGCGAGCGGCACCCGGACTACGTCCCGGCGGTCCCGGCCCGCACGGTGCTGCCGAAGCAGGAGCCGGGGCAGCGCCCGGCCCGCGCGCTCCCGTACGACCTGGCGGCCGACGCCCGGGCGGCGGCGGACGGGCTGCACCTGACGTTCGCCAACCAGGGCCGCGCGGGCGCGACGTTCTACGTGGCCTCGCCGGGCGGCGAGCCGCGGACGTACACCGCGGGCGCCGGCTGTTCCCTGTCCGCCACGCTCCCGGCGGCCGGCGGCTACGACTACACGGCGTACGGACCGAACGGTTTCGTCCGCCGGTTCCGCGGCAGCGGCGCGGCCGGCCCCGAGGTGAGCGTGCGCCCGGACGGCCGCAGCGGCAACCTGTCGCTGGTGTTGACCAACAACGGTCCGGCCCCGGTGCGCCTGACGCTGACGGACGCGTACGGGCGTCGTTCGACGACCCGGGTGCTGCGGCCGGGCGCGCGGGCGGTCGAGGTGGTGGAAACCCGCCGCACCGGCAACTGGTACGACGTTTCGGTGGGTTCGGACCAGGATCCACGCTTCCTGCGCCGCGTGGCGGGGCACCTGGAGAACGGGCGTCCCAGCACGAGCGATCCGAAGATCATCTCGCACTGACGGTTTGCCCGATCGGGCGCGGTTGTCACCTGCTCGGGCTGTCAGGGTCACCCGGCCGTGGTTCCGCGCGTTGCGGGGCCACGGCCGCGGTGGGAGCGTCGGGACATCGACTGCTTTCCCACCACGGAACCAGGAGTGCGGATGACCACGACGGAAATGCCGGCGGTGCACGAGTGCACGGTGAGCGGCTGCGGCTACAACCACGACGGCTGCCACGCCTTCGCGATCACGGTGGGCGGCGACAACGGCTCGGCGGACTGCGGAACGTTCGTCCCGCTGAACACGAAGGGCGGATTGGACCGGGTGGTGGCCCAGGTCGGGGCGTGTTCCCGGACGGACTGCCGCCACAATTCGTCCCTGGAGTGCACGGCGTCGAGCATCCGGGTCGGCCCCGGCGACGGCGGCCACGCGGCCAACTGCCTGACCTACACCAGCTAGCCCCGAGCGCGCTGCCGCGGCTGGTCGTGAGTGGTAAGGCGCGTTCTAACGCGCCTTACCACTCACCCCACCCGGGGGGCCGCAGTGGGAATTTGGCGTACAAGGGCGCCGGGCGGGGGTGGGGGGGGGGGGTGGTCGCCGGG
>NZ_JBEXKX010000008.1:102733-262137 GCF_040609695.1 Amycolatopsis sp. NPDC004625 | reverse complement strand
CGTTGGGGGGCGTGGGGGTGTTGGGGGGGGGGCGGGGGGTGGGGGGGTGGTGTGTGGTCGGGGGTGACCCCCCCTCCTACCCCCCCCCCCACAACCCGCGCCGGGGCTCAGCCGAGGTTGATGGCCTTCGCCACGTACGTTCGCGCCGGCGTTTCCAGCTGCGCGTGCAGCTGGAAGAACAGCTCCGCCGCGCGGATCCCCGACCAGTCGCGCGGCAGGAATTCCGCCGGCAGCCCGGGATCGAGGTACGGCATCCGCCGCCAGCCGGTCAGCACCCGGATGTAGTCGGCGAACGCCTGTTCCTCGGTCACCGGCTTGCGGCGCAGGGCCGGGCCGTGCTCGTCGAGGAACGTCGTGTACAGCTCGTCCAGGCGGTCGAGGTCCCACCACTCGCGGACCTTCGCCGCGACGTCGCCGAACGCCAGGTGCTCGGCGCGGAACAGGTCCGCGTACCCGGCCAGGCCGAGGCGGGTCAGGGCCTCCTCGGTCGCGCCGTGGAGGTGGGCCGGCGCGATCCAGACGCCGGAGGCCGCCGTGCCGAAGCCCATCCGGGCCAGCTGGGCGCGCAGCAGGTGGCGCTTGTGACGCTCGGTCTCCGGCACCGAGAACACCGCGAGCAGCCAGCCGTCGGCCGGGGTCGCGCGGCCGCGGCGGAAGATCCGCTCGTCGCCTTCGCGCAGGATCTCCCGGGCCTCGTCGGACAGCTCGTAGCCCGCCGTCGCGTCGCGGCGCACCGCTTCGAGGATCCCGCGCCGCTTCAGCCGGGAGATGGACGAGCGCACGGCGGGCTCGTCGACACCCACGGCGGCGAGCAGGTCGATCAGCGAAGCGACGGAGAGCCAGCCGCCTTCCGTGCGCGAATAGAGGCCGTACACCGTCACGATCAGCTGACGCGGCTGGGCTGCCCGGCCGGAGCCGTCCAGTTCGGTTGCGTCGGGTACGGCCGTCATCGGGCCACGATAGCAACTCCGGCCCGGAACGCTCCGCTACGATTTCGCCGCGATGCTGCCAGCCACCAAGGGGATCTTCGACCGGCTCACCCGCCGCGGCCGCCTGATGACCAAGCGGGCCTGCGACCGGCAGGGCCATGTGGTGCGCGCCGGGCGCTTCCTCTTCCGCACCCCGACCGCGTGGGAGTACGCCGCCGCCGTCGCCTGCGGCAGCGATCCGGCCGCGCAGCGCTGGCTCGGCTGGCAGCGCGATTCGATCGTCGCCGAGCCGGCCCGGGCGGACGCGCTGCGCGTCGTGCCCGGCACCGGCCCGGACTGGGCGGCGCCGGACCCGCAGTCGGTCGACCTGGTGATGATCGACGTCGAGGCCAACCGCTGCGTCGGCCTGGTCAGCGTGCACACCGGCGACGACGGCGGCCCGGAGACCGGCGGCTACCTCGCCCCGGACTACCGCGGCCGCGGCCACGGCCGGGTGCTCTTCGCGGCCGGCCTGACCCTGGCGCACGACCACCTGGGCCTGCCGCGGGTGCGGGCGGGCGCCGAGGTGGGCAACGTGGCGAGCGCGCGGTCGCTGCAGGCCGCCGGGCTCGCCCGGGTCGCCGGCCCGCCGACGTACCGGCTGCCGGACGGCCGGGTCACCGAGGCGTGGTGGTTCCAGCACGACGTCCCGCGCGTGACGCGCTGCGGCGGCCCGCAGGCGACGTGGTTCCCGGTGTCTTCGGTGCTGTAAAACTTCGGCCGCGACCGACGTTTCCCGTGGCTAACTTCGCCGTATGACACCGCTTTCCGCTCCGGTCCCGCCCGTTCCCTCCGAAGTTCCGCTCGGGACCGTCGCCTGGCTGCGCGCGTCCGTCGCCCGCTTCAGCAACGGACCCGACCACGTCCGGCGCCGCGCGCTGGCGGTGGACGCGCTGGCGCCGGTCGACGTGGATGCGTTGCAGCGCAATGCTTTCGAGCGCACGAGCCGGATCGCGGCCGGTCTCGACGTCGTCGACGTGATGGCGGACATCGCGCGCCCGGTGCCGGTCGGGGTGCTCGCCGAAGCGCTGGGCCTGCCGGACGTCTCGGCCGACGTGGTGCCGGTGGCGGCCGCCTACCACCCGCACGTGACACCCGATGCGGCCGCCGAAGCGGCGTTGACCCGGCTGATCGCGGCCTGCGGCGGGCCGTCCGAACGCACGGCGGCGCGGATCGGCCTGCTCGTGCAGGCCTGCGACGCCACGGCCGGCCTGATCGGCAACGAGCTTTTCGCGTCCCTGACCGGAAAACCCGCCGGGCAGCCGGTGCTCGCCACCCGCCGCCGGATCGGCGGCGAGGACGTTTCGGTGCCGCTCGCCGGGACGCCGTTCGGCGCCGGCCCGCGCGCCTGCCCGGGCTCGCGGCACGCCGTGGCCCTCGCGACCGGCGTTCTCGAGGCGTTGCGTGGTTTCCGCCTGACAGAACGGGAAACGCCGTGGGTGGGGGCGCCGAACCTCCGGCTGCCCGCGCACCTGTGGGTGACCCGCGGCCGGGCGGTCAGCGGGTTCTGCTAAGACTTACCGCGTTCATCTTCTGGGGGAAGGTCGCGAATTGCTGTACTTGGATGGTCTGCTCGGCTTCGTCACGTTCGGGTTGTGGATCTTCTGCCTGGTCGACGTGATCACGACGGACGAGTCCTCCTGCCGCAACCTGCCGAAGGGGCTGTGGTTGCTGCTGGTGCTGGTGGTGCCGCTGGTCGGCTCGATCGTCTGGCTGGTGGCCGGCCGTCCGGAGCAGGTGGCGCGGGCACGCGGGCGGTACGAGCGCGCCACGCCGGCGTTCCCGGAGTACGACCGCCCGGGCCGGTTCGCGGCCACGAGCCCGGACGACGACGAGGAGTTCCTGCGCCGGTGCCGGGAACGCGCGGAGGCGCAGCGCAAGCTGGCCCGCGAAAAGCGCGGCGAGGACTAGCAGCCGGGGCCTTCGCAGGTGCCGCGTTCGTAGGCTTCCAGCGTCGTGATCACCAGCCGGCGCTCGGCGGGGGTCAACGGCGTCAGGGCGTCACGCCACGCCTGGGCGCCGCGGGCGAGCCAGGAGTCGACGGCCGGGCGCCTGTCCGGGGGGATGCTCACGATGGTCCGGCGCCGGTCGGCCGGGTCCTCCTCGCGGTTCAGCACGCCCTGGCGGCTGAGGTCGCCGACCATCAGGCTCGCCGTCGTCGGTGCCACCTGGAGGCGGGTCGCCAGCTCGGTGACCGTCATCGGGCCGTCGAAGAGCAGGTACGACAGCAGGGAGAGGTGCCGCGGCGCCAGCGCGCAGCCGTTCAGCTCCGCCGGCACCGGTGTCCGCTTCGCGCGGCCTACCAGCCGGGGCATGAGCAGCAGCAGCTGCCGAACGCCGTCCTCGACACTCGGTCCGGCCTCCGTTGACACCGATTGCCTCCCCTCGGTAACTTTGTTTGCAAAGCAAACGCTTTGGCTCGAGCGTACCTTGCGTCCGGTCGAGCGTACCGGCCAGAAACAGGGGATCCCATGACGACGCCATCCGAGATGAACGACTTCAACAAGCAGATCGTCGAGGAGTTCCGGGCCAACGAGGGCAAGGTCGGCGGCATGTTCGAGGGCAAGAACGTGCTCTTGCTCACGACAATCGGAGCGAAGAGCGGCGCCGAGCGCCTGTCGCCCCTGGTCTACACCCGCGACGGCGACCGCTACGTGATCGCGGCCTCGATGGGCGGCGCGCCGAAGAACCCGGCCTGGTACCACAACCTGGTGGCGAACCCGAAGGTGACGGTCGAGGTCGGCACGGAGAAGTTCGAGGCCACGGCGACGGCGATCGCCGACCGCGCGGAGCGGGACCGCCTGTACGCGGGGATGGTCGCGCACGCGGAGGGCTTCGCGGACTACGAGAAGAAGACGGACCGGGTCATCCCGATCGTCGTTCTGGAGCGCTAGGAGCCGACGGGAGCCGGCTCGGTGGGCGATGGCGCCGGTCGAGCCGGCTCCAGGCGCCGCTCGCGGCGCTCCTCCTTGCGGGCGATCACGCGCTTGCCCACGTCGATCAGCGGCTTCTCCACCCAGCGGTGGATCAGGTCCGCGATCGCCAGGCCGACCAGGAACACCACCAGCGCCGAGACCGTCCGGCTCTGGGCGAGCCCGGGCACCGCCTGCACGACGACGAAGTGCACCGGCCCCTGCAGCAGGTACAGCGAGTACGACCGCTCGCCGACGAACCGCATCGGGGCCGTGCCGAGGAGCGCGCGCAGCGGGCCCGGGCTCACCAGCACGATCAGCAGCAGCATCGTCAGCCCCGCGTACGCCACCAGCCACCACAGGTTCTGCCCCGACGCCGTCCACACCGTGTCCAGGTTGACGTGCAGCAGCCCGAACGCCGCGACGATCGGGATCGCCGCCAGCGGGTGGGTCAGCGGCCGCAGCAGCGCGTAACCGCGGCGGTAGTGCAGCGTGATCGCCAGCAGGCAGCCGCCCGCGAGGATGAAGTAGTGGATGGTCGAGTGGTAGATCGCGACCTTCGAACCCTCGAGCGCCCAGCCGCTGGTCAGCGGCACCAGCGCGAGCAGCACGGCCATTGCCGCGGCCACCAGCACGAACTTGCGCTTCGCCGCGCCGATCCCGATCGCGACCAGCAGGAACGGCCAGACGAGGTAGAACTTCTCCTCGATCCCGAGCGTCCACGAGCCGCTGAAAAAGTTGTCCGCGGCGTGGTCGGCCGTCGACGGGAAGAACTCGTTCATGAACGTCAGGTAGTACTTCAGCGCGCGCGGGAAACCGCGTTCGAGGAACTCGGCGCGCAGCAGGACGAACGCGATGATCCCGCCGAGGATCACCAGGTACGGCGGCAGGATCCGGAACACGCGCCGCAGGTAGAAGTTCGACAGCGAAATCCGGCCGGTCCGGTCCTGTTCACGCAGCAGCAGCGTCGTGATCAGGAAACCGGACAGCACGAAGAACAGGTAGACGCCGACCCAGCCCGACAGCCACGTCCAGTTCGGCCCGCCGAAGTGGAAGAAGATGACCATCGTCGCGGCGAGTGCGCGCAGGCCGTCGAGCCCCGGAAACCGCCGCATGCCGAGGTAGTCCTCGTGGCTCATCGTGCGCAAGGCGGTCCCCCATCGGTGTGATCGACCGGCCGAGTATATGGCCCCGTTTTCGCGGCCATTTCCCCGGCCGGATCCCCTTTACCGGGCCCGGAAGACGTTCCGCGGGTCGAACCGGCGGCGGAGTTCGCCGAGCCGTCGCAGGTCCGCGGCCGGGTAAACGCTCTCCGTGACCTCCTCCGGCGCGTGCTCGCCGTAGACGAACGGCAGCAGGCGGCCGGTCGTCCACGGCGCCAGCGCGTCGAACAGCTTCGCGTGCGTCCGCCGGACGGCCGCGACGCCGTCGTCCCCGACCATCGACAGGGCCCGGACGACGAACTCGGCCGAGCGGTCCCAGCCCACGCCGGGGGTCTCCGGCGTCCGGGCGAGCGCGCCGCCCAGCCGGTCGACGATCAGCACCGGCGGGGTCGCCGCGCCCGGGCCGGCGTGTTCGAGGACCGCGTCGAGCATGGCGTCGTTCAGCTGGGACACGGTCGCGTTGGTGCCGTGGTAGCCGTGCGGCTGCCGCGGCTCGGCGGCGATCGAGCCGGACTCGGTGAACGGCAGCACCCGCAGCGTGTCCGCCAGGGCAGGAGCGACCGCCCGCAGCGGCGCCACCAGGTCGTCGCCGCCGTCACCGAGGTAGGCGATCCGGACCTGGGCGACGTGCCGGCCGCGCAGGGCCTCCGGCAGCACCGGCAGGTCGGGGTAGCGGATCAGGGCGATCGACGTCGTCAGCGTGTCCGGCGCGGCCGCCGACCACGTCCGCCACGCCCGCAGCACCGACGGCACGTCCGCGCTGTCGAAGGTGAGGCTGCCGCCGTAGAGCTCGGCCACCGGGACCAGGCCGAACTCGATCGCCGTCACGACGCCGAAGCCGTCACGGCCGCCGCGCAGCGCCCAGAACAGGTCCGAGCCGGGGCCGACCCGCCGCAGCTCGCCGTCGGCGGTGACGACGTCGAGGGCGGTGACGTGGTCGGCGGCCCGGCCGTACCGGCGGGCCAGCAGCCCGAACCCGCCGCTGAGCGTGTAGCCGACGACGCCGACGTCCGGCGACGAGCCGCTGAGCGGCGCGAGGCCGTGCTTCCCGGCGGCTTCGACGACGGCCTCCCACCGGACACCGGCCTCGACGCGGGCGGTGCGGGACTCGGCGTCGATCTCGACACCGGTCATCCGGCGGGTGCTGATCAGGACGCCGTCGGTGCCGGCGGTCAGGCCGTGCCCGGTCGCCTGGACCGCGACGGCCAGCCCGTGCTCGGCGGCATAGCGGACGGCGGCCACGACGTCCTCGGCGCTTTCGGCGGCGACGACCACCGCGGGCGAGCTCGGGACCGCCGTCTGGAAGCCGGCGACCTCGTCGGCGTAACCGTCTTGACCTGGGCGGAGGGTGTGCATCTCGGCTCCTTTCGTTCGCTGCTTCCAGCTTCGGGCGAACTCGATCAGAAGTCCAAGATCTGATTTGTCTAATAGCTAGAATCAGTGATTATGGAACTGCACCAGCTCGCCTACTTCGTCGCCGTGGCCGAGGAGGGCAACTTCACGCGCGCGGCGGAACGGCTGCACGTCGCCCAGCCCGGGGTGAGTGCGCAGGTGAAACGCCTGGAGCGGGAGCTGGGGCAGGAGCTGCTGGACCGCTCCGGCCGCACGGTCCGGCTCACCGACGTCGGCGCCGCCGCCCTGCCGCACGCCCGGGCGGCGCTCGCCGCGGTCCAGGGTGTGCGCGAAGCCGTCGAGGAGCTCGCCGGGCTGGTCCGCGGCCAGGTCGCGATCGGGGCGGTGACGTCGGTGGGCCCGATCGGGCTGCCCGACATCCTGGCCGGCTTCCACGAGCGGTACCCGGCCGTCGAAATCACGCTCTCGGAGGCCGACTCCGAAACCATGCTGGCGGCGCTGCGCGAGGGACGGCTCGACCTCGCCGTCGTCGGCATCTCGACGGCCCCGCCGCCCGGCATCGCGACGCAGGTGCTGCTGGAGGAGCCCTTCGTGGCCGTCACCGCGCCGTCCGGCCCGCTGTCCGGCCGGGCCGAGGTCGGGATCCCCGACCTCGACGGCCTGCCGCTGATGGCGCTGCCGAAGGGGACGGGCCTGCGGACCGCGCTGGACGCGGCCTTCGCGCAGGCGGGGCGGAAGCCGCGGATCGCGTTCGAGGCGGCCGACCCGAACGTCCTGGTCCAGCTGGCCACGCGGGGTCTCGGGGTGGCGATCGTGCCGGAGTCGCTGGCCCGGTACCACCAGGCGGAGCTGCGGGTCATCGGCATCCGCGGGCCGGGGCTGCGGGGCGCGCTCGCGCTGGCGTGGCGGACGGAGGGGCCGCTGAGCCCGGCGGCACGGGCGTTGATCGCGTTCGCCCGGGCGGCCCAGCGCTCTTGACACGTCGTCAACAGGGGCGTTCCCTGGGTGGGTGACGGACACCGCCCTCCGCGACGCCGTCGTCGGCGCCGGGCTGCTGGTCGGCAGCGCGAACGTGATCATGCAGCTCTCGCGCGCGCCGGTCGGGTACGGCGTGCTGGAGAGCCGCGTCGACAGCGGCAACCTCTTCCGCCACCCGGTGAAGCGGACCCGCACCACGCTGACCTACCTCGCCGTCGCCACGATGGGCACCGACGCCGAGCGCGCGGCCTACCGCCAGGGCGTCGACCGGGCGCACGCGCAGGTGCACTCGACGGCGTCGAGCCCGGTCGCCTACAACGCCTTCGACACCGACCTCCAGCTGTGGGTCGCGGCTTGCCTGTACAAAGGCTTCGAGGACGTCTACCGCGCCTTCGTCGGCGGTGAACCGGAGCGGTTCTACGCCGAAGCCGCGCCGCTGGGCACGACGCTGCAGGTGCGGCCGGAGATGTGGCCCGCGGACCGTGTGGCCTTCGAGGAGTACTGGACCGGCGGGGTGGCCGCGGCCGGCATCGACGACACCGTCCGCCGCTACCTCACCCGGATCGTCGACCTGGAGTTCCTGCCCCGGGTCCTGGCCGTGCCGGGGCGGCGGTTCCACCGGTTCGTGACCACCGGGTTCCTCCCGCCGCGCTTCCGCGACGAAATGCGGCTGCCCTGGACCCCCGCCGACCAGCGCCGCTTCGACGCGCTGCTCGCCGCGCTCGGCCGGGTGGTGCGCGTGCTGCCGGGCCCGGTGCGGCGGTTCCCGTTCAACGTCCTGCTCGCCGATCTGCGGTGGCGGCTGCGCACCGGACGTCCGCCAGTTTGAGAGTTGACCGCTCCCCGCGGGGACGCGAGGGTGGGCCGATGAGCGGCGACGAAATGCGGCACGGCGTCAAGCTGAGCAGTCTCGACCAGGAGGTCTTCCCGGACGCGGGCGTCACCAAGCGCGAACTGCTCGACTACCTCGAGGCCGTGTCCGCCCGGATGCTGCCGGAGCTGCACGACCGGCTGCTGACCGTGCTGCGGGTGCTGCGCGGGCAGGGGCCGTTCATGCAGAAGAACCTGCCGAAGTACACGCCGGACTGGGTCGAGCGGGCCTCGATGTGGGCCGAGACGTCCAAACGGGACGTCTCCTACGCGCTGTGCAACGACCTGCGCACGCTGCTGTGGTTCGGCAACCAGCGCGCGATCGAGTACCACACGTCGTTGTTCCGCCGGGAGGTCGCGAACGGGCCGACGCACCTGGTCCTCGACCTCGACCCGCCCGCGGACGCCCCGTTCTCGCTGGCGGTGGGCGCCGCGAAGCTGGTGCGGGAGGCGTTGCGCAACGACGGCCTCGACGGCGCGGTCAAGACCAGCGGTTCCAAGGGCGTCCACGTCTTCGTGCCGCTCGCGCCGGGACAGGCCATCGAGGACATCGCGGCGGCGACCCGCGCGGTCGCGGTCCGGGCCGAACGCATCGACCCGGCCCTGGGCACGACGGAGTTCGTGGTCGAGCGCCGCGAAGGCAAGGTGTTCCTGGACTCGACCCGCGCCGGCGGTGCGACGGTGGTTTCGGTCTACAGCCCACGCCACCGCCCGGGCGCGCCGGTGTCGTTCCCGGTCCGCTGGGCCGACGTCGACGGCGTCAAGCCGGGCGACTTCACCGTCCACACGGTCCCGGACCTGCTGGACGGCGGTGACCCGTGGACGGAGGAGATGCCGGAGCCGTTCGTGCTGCCGGCGGACCTGGTCGAGGAGGGCCACACGATCCCGATCGCCCGGGTGGCCGCGATGCACGAGGGCAAACGCCGGGCCCGCGCGGCCCGCGAGTCCGGCTGAGAGGACTCAGGCCGCCTGGTTGTGGCCGTAGCCCAGCGGGCGGCGCAGGGTCGGCCGGGTGAGCGTGATGATCCGCGCCGGTGCCACGCGGTGCCGGGCCAGCCACACGACGTCCCGGCCGAACGACCACGCCAGCGACGCCAGCGCGAGCGCGACCGCCGTGAGCGTCACCGACGACGGCAGCAGCCCGGACACCGCCACCACCAGCACGACCCCCTGCACGGCCGCCACCGTCTTGCGGGCCATGCTCGGGTACAGCGGCGCCGTCAGCCACGGCATCGTCCACGACGCCGCGACGAACGCGTAGCGCATCAGGCCGATCGCCAGCACCCACAGCCCCAGCGTGCGGGACACCTGGATGCACAGCAGCAGGATCAGGAACGCGTCGACCTCCATGTCGAAGCGCGCGCCGAACTCCGACGTCGTGCCGGTGCGGCGGGCCACCTGCCCGTCGAGGCCGTCCAGCAGCAGCGCGACGCCGACCAGGCCGACCAGCCAGCCGAGCGAGAAGTCACCGGCGGCGATCAGGGACGCGGCGCAGCCGACGAGCACCGCGCGGGCGAACGTGATCCAGTCCGCCGGCCCGAAGGCGGGACGCCCGCTGCGGCGCAGGCCGACTTCGGTGAGCAGCACCAGCGCGAGGCCGTAGACGACGCCGGTCGCCCAGGCCAGCGGGCCGGAACCGCCCGCGACGACCCCCGCGGCGAGCACCGGCGCCGGGATCACCGAGCGCAGGAGAAGGTCCTGTTTGATCATCGTCGACTCCGCGAATTGCTCATAGGGTGGCGACACCAGCCTCCGGTCGCCCGCTGAGGAGAAACACGTGGAACAGGCTTTCTGGGTTCAACGGCCCGGCTCGGGTCAGCTGTGGGAGGAGCGGCTGCCCGAGCCCGGGCCGGACGACGTCCTCGTCCGCACGCTGTACTCCGGCGTCAGCCGTGGCACCGAAACCCTCGTCTTCCGCGGCGGCGTCCCGGCGAGCCAGCACGACGTCATGCGCGCGCCCTTCCAGGAGGGCGAGTTCCCCGGCCCGGTCAAGTACGGCTACCTCAACGTCGGCGTCGTCGAACGCGGCCCGGCGCACCTGACGGGCAGGACCGTCTTCTGTCTCTACCCGCACCAGACCGCCTACGTCGTCCCGGCGAGCGCGGTGACGCCGGTGCCGGACGCCGTCCCGCCCGGGCGCGCGATCCTCGCCGGCACGGTCGAGACCGCGGTGAACGCCGTGTGGGACGCCCGCCCGCGGCTCGGCGACCGGATCGCGGTCATCGGCGCCGGGATGGTCGGCGCGAGCGTCGCCAAGCTCCTCAGCGGCTTTCCGGCGACCCGGGTCCAGCTGGTCGACGTCGATCCGGCGCGGGCCGAAACCGCCGCCGCGCTCGGCGTCGACTTCTCGGCTCCCGAGGAGGCCCGGGGCGACTGCGACCTCGTCGTGCACGCGAGCGCGTCCGAACAGGGCCTCGCCCGAGCCCTGGAGCTGCTCGCGCCGGGAGGGGAGGTAGTCGAGCTGTCCTGGTACGGCGACCGCCGGGTGAGCGTCCCGCTCGGTGAAAACTTCCATTCGCGGCGCCTGGTGATCCGCAGCAGCCAGGTCGGGACGGTCGGGCGGCCGGACCGCAGCTACGCCCAGCGCCTCGGCGTCGCCCTGGAACTGCTCGCCGATCCGGCGTTCGAAGCGCTGGTCAGCGGCGAGTGCGCGTTTAAAGATCTTCCGTCCGTGCTACCCGGCCTCGCCGCGAATGAACTTTCCGCCCTGTGCCTCCGTGTTGTGTATCAGCCGCAGTGACCACGTCCACCCGAACGCATCGGAGGTCTTGGTGTTCAGCATCACCGTCCGTGACCACGTGATGGTCGCCCACAGCTTCCGCGGGGAGGTCTTCGGACCCGCGCAACGCCTGCACGGCGCGACCTTCGTGGTGGATGCGACCTTCCGCCGGGCCGAGCTCGACGAGGACAACATCGTCGTCGACATCGGCAAGGCCACGGAAGAGCTCAAGGCGGTGCTGAGCGACCTGAACTACCGCAACCTCGACGACGAGCCGGAGTTCAAGGGCGTCAACACCTCCACCGAGTTCCTCGCGAAGGTCATCGCCGACCGTCTCGCCGACGCCGTCCACGCCGGACGCCTCGGCGAAGGCGCGCGCGGCCTCGAAGGCATCGCCGTCTCGCTGCACGAATCGCACGTCGCCTGGGCGAGTTACGAGCGTGCGCTGTGAACTCCCTCTACGTGATCCTCCCGGGGGACGTCGACGACTCGTCCGTCCCCAGCGGCGGCAACACCTACGACCGGCGGATGTGCGACCGGCTCGCCGCGGCCGGCCTCGACGTGCACGAGATCGCCGTCGCCGGCAGCTGGCCGCGGCCGGACACCGAGGCCCGCGCGGTCCTCGGCCACCTGCTCGCCGCGCTGCCCACCGGCTCGGCCGTGCTGCTCGACGGCCTGGTCGCGTGCGGGGTGCCCGAGGTCGTCGTCCCGCAGGCGCGGCGCCTTTCGCTCTCGGTGCTGGTGCACCTGCCGCTGGCCGACGAAACGGGCCTGCCGCCCGCCCTCGCCGCCGAGCTCGACGCGCTGGAGCGCGAGACGCTGCAGGCGGCCGGCTCGGTCGTCGCGACCAGCGAGTGGGCCGCGCGTCGCCTGATCGCCCACCACGGCCTGGCCCCGCACCGCGTCCACGCGGTGACGCCGGGCGTCGACGAAGCACCGCTGGCCATCGGCACCGACGGCGTGTCCCGGCTGGTCTGCGTGGCCAACGTGACCCCGCGCAAGGGCCAGGGCGTGCTCGCCCAAGCCCTCGAAACCGTCGCCGACCTGCGCTGGACCTGCGAGTGCGTCGGCGGGATCCGCCGCGAGACCAAGTACGTCGAGCGGCTGCGCGAGCACCGGCTCGGCGCCCGCTTCACGCTCACCGGCCCGCGCACCGGCGCGGCACTCGAAGCGACCTACCACACCGCCGACCTGCTCGTGCTGCCTTCGCGCGCCGAGACCTTCGGCATGGTCGTCACCGAGGCCCTCGCCCGCGGCGTGCCGGTGCTGACCACCGACGTCGACGCGCTGCCGGACACGGTCGGCGTCGCCCCGGACGGCTCGGTGCCCGGGATGCTCGTCCCCGGCGACGACGTCGAAGCGCTGGGCGCCGCCCTGCGCCGCTGGCTCACCGAGCCGGCCCTGCGGACGCGGCTGCGCGCGTCGGCGAGGTCGCGGCGCGAGACCCTGACCGGCTGGGACGACACCGCCCGCCGGATCGCCGACATCCTCCTGCGGCAGGAGGCGGCGGCATGACCGCGTTCGCCCCGGACTGGCTCTACCTGCGGGAACCCGCGGACGCCGCGGCCCGCGCCACCGAACTGCTCGACCCGCTGCGCGCCCATCTGACCGACGACTTCACCGTCCGCGACCTCGGCTGCGGCACCGGCTCGCTCGGCCGCTGGCTGGCCGCGCGCCTGCCCGGCACCCAGCACTGGATCCTGCACGACCACGACACCGAGCTGCTCACCCACGCGCAGGCGAGCCTGCCCGGCACCGCCCTCGACGGCAGCCCGGTCGACGTCGTCGCCGAGCAGCGGGACGTCACCGCGCTGCGGGCCGCCGACCTCGCCGGGACGTCGCTGGTCACCGCGTCGGCGCTGCTCGACCTGCTGACCCGGGACGAGATCACCGCACTGGCCACGGCGGTCGTCGAAGCCGGCTGCGCGGCGCTGCTGATGCTGTCGGTCACCGGCAAGGTGGAGCTCTCGCCCGCCGATCCGCTCGACCCGGCCATCGCCGCCGCGTTCAACGCCCACCAGCGCCGGATCGCCGAGAACGGCCGCCGGCTGCTCGGCCCCAACGCGGTCGACGTCGCCGCGACGGCGTTCGGGCGGCTCGGCGCCACCGTCCGGCGCGCCGACAGCGCCTGGCGGCTCGGCCCCGACCAGGCGGAACTGCAGCGGCAGTGGCTCGAGGGCTGGGTCGCCGCCGCCGTCGAGCAGCTGCCGCAGCTGCGCCCGGTCGCCGACGTCTACCTGCAGCGGCGGCTCGAAATGGCGGCGGCCGGCGAGCTGCACGCGGTCATCCACCACGGCGACCTGCTGGTCCTGCCGCCGAGCCTGGAGGTGGCGGCGTGAAGCGCTTGTTCGCGTGGCTGCGGATCCTCGGTGCCTTCGCCATCCTCGCCGTCCTGGTCTGGCAGCTCGGCAGCGCCGCCTTCCTCGACGGCCTCGGCCGGATCAGCGTGCCCGGCGTGGCGGCCGCGCTGGTCATCGGGTGCGCGACGACGCTGTTCAGCGCGGGCCGCTGGCAGATCGTCGCCACCCGGCTCGGCCTGCGGCTTTCGCTGCGCACCGCGGTCGGCGACTACTACCGCGCGCTGTTCCTCAACGGCGTGCTGCCCGCGGGCGTCCTCGGTGACGTCCACCGCGCGGTGCAGCACGGCCGCGACAGCGGGGACGTGCCGCGCGGCGTGCGGGCCGTCGTCCTGGAACGCACCGCGGGCCAGGTCGTGCTGATCGCCTCCGCGGTCACCGTCGTGCTCGGGGCGCCGGACGTCGTGCCCGCCGCGTTCCGCGAGGTCGTCGTGGTGGCCGGGGTGGTCGTCGTGCTGGCCGCCGTCGCCGCGCTGGTCGTGGGCCGGCTGCTCGGCGGGCGCTGGATCCACAGCCCGTCGAAGGTCCGCCGCGGCTTCGCCGTCACCCTCGCCGACGTCCGGCTCGGCCTGCTGACCCGCGAGACCTGGCCCGCCGTCGGCTTCCTGTCGGTCGCGACGCTGGCCGGGCACCTGGCGCTGTTCGTCGTCGCGGCCCGTGTCGCCGGGGTCGGGGCGCCGGTGTGGCAGCTCGTGCCCCTGATGGTCCTCGCACTGCTCGCGATGGGCCTCCCGCTCAACATCGGCGGCTTCGGCCCGCGCGAGGGCGTCTGCGCCCTGCTCTTCGGCGCGGCCGGTCTGGGTGCCGCCCAAGGTGTCACCGTCGCCGTGGTCTACGGCGTGCTCACGCTGGTCGCGAGCCTGCCCGGCGCCGGTGTCCTGCTCGTCCGCAGCGTGGCCGGGGTGCGCCGGACCGCTCTTTTGCGGGGAAGTGCCGCACGAACAGCCCGTCGCTTCCAGGTGGAAGTGCCGGGATAGAGAGGTGGAGACCATGACAGCAAGCGATCTCGTAGGGGATCTTCCACGCCGGGCGGTGGTCGAGCGCGTCGTCGAGACCCGGTTGCCGACCCGGCACGGGACGTTCCGCGCGGTCGGCTACCTCGACCGCACCGGCACCGAACAGGTCGCGCTCGTGTACGGCGAGATCTCCCCGCTCGGCGCACTGACCCGGGTGCACAGCGAGTGCCTGACCGGCGACGTCTTCGGCTCGACGCACTGCGAATGCGGCGACCAGCTGGCGGCGGCCCTGGACCGGATCGTCGAGGAGGGCTCGGGCGTGCTGGTGTACGTCCAGGGGCACGAGGGCCGCGGGATCGGCCTGCTCGCGAAGCTCGAGGCGATGCGGCTGCAGCAGGACGAGGGCCTCGACACGGTCGACGCGAACGTCGCGCAGGGCCTGCCGGTCGACGCCCGCGACTACCACGCGGCGGCGGGCATCCTGACCGACCTCGGCATCCGCTCGGTCCGGCTGCTGTCCAACAACCCCAAGAAGGTCGAACAGCTCACGCGGTACGGAATCCGCATCAGCGAGCAGGTTCCGCTGCTGGTTCCGCCGAATCCGGAGAACCTGCGGTACCTGCGCACCAAGGCCGAGCGGATGGCCCACCTGCTCCCGCACCTGGACCAGGCGTTCACCGGCTCGTGAGTGGTAAGGCGCGTTCTAACGCGCCTTACCACTCACGAGCACGTCGAGCACCGTGGCGAAGCGCTGGACCAGCGTGTCCAGTACGACGTGCCCCTTCGCCGCGCTCGCCAGCGAAGGACGGCCGACCACCCCCGACTCCGTGTACGCCCGCAGGCCCAGCGTCAGCAGGTGCTCCCGGTCGGTGACGTGGTCGGCCTCCTCGTGTCCCGGGCGGACCAGGTGCGGGTGGGCGTGCAGCAGGATCGACGTCTCCAGCTCGCCCGCGTGCATGTCGTCGTCCAGCGACGTCCGCAGGCCGGCCGCGGTGTGCGCCGCCTGCCAGTCCGCGACCCCCGGGAACAGCGCCAGCGCGCCCGCCGCCTCCTGGACCACATTGGACAGTACGTAGTTGCCGCCGTGCCCGTTGACCAGCACGAGCCGTTCCACGCCCGAGGCCGTCAGCGACGCGGCGACGTCGGTGACCACGGCGTGCAGCGTGCGCGCCGAGATGCTCACCGTGCCGGCCCACCCCGCGTGTTCGTGCGAGCACGAGATCGTGACCGGCGGCAGGTGGAGCACCGGGTACGCCTCGGCGACGGCTTTCGCCAGCGTCGCCGCGATGATCGTGTCGGTCGCCAGCGGCAGGTGCGCGCCGTGCTGCTCGAAGCTGCCGACCGGCAGCACCGCGACCTTCGCGCCCCGCTCCTGCTCGTCGGCGGTGGTGGCGAGCGGGAACAGATCGGTCATGGCCGCGGCCCTTCACTAGGTTGGAGTCATGACCGAGCATGCCGCACTACTGGACGTCGCGCGCGAGGCCGTGGCGAAGGCGACGGAGATCGTCCGGTCGCGCCCGAGTTTTTCCGTTTCCGCGAAAGGCGATCGCGACCTGGTGACCGACGTCGACACGGCGGTCGAGGACGCGCTGCGGGCGTTCCTCGCCGCCGAGACGCCGGAGATCGGCATCCTCGGCGAGGAGCGCGGCCGCAGCGGGCAGCCCGGTGACCGCTGGTGGGCGCTCGACCCCATCGACGGGACGGCCAACTTCGCCCGCGGAATTCCGCTCTGCGGGATTTCCCTGGCCCTGGTGGACGGCGAGCACAGCACGGTCGCCGCGATCGCCCTGCCGTACCTCGGCGTCACGTACACCGCCGCGCGCGGCGAAGGTGCTTTCGCGAACGGAGAGCGCGTTGGCGCGTCAACCGCGACGGAGCTTCGCGACGCGATGATCGCCGTCGGCGACTTCGCGATCGGTGAACTCGCCGAGGAGAAGAACCGCGCCCGGCTGACGCTGCTGTCGGACCTCGGTGCGCGGGCGCAGAAGATCCGGATGCTCGGCACGGCGGCCATCGACCTGTCCTGGGTGGCGGACGGAAAGCTCGACGCCGCACTGATCCTGTCCAACAACCCGTGGGACACCATGGCCGGCGTGCTCCTCGTGCGCGAGGCCGGCGGCGCCGTCGTCGACCGCGACGGCAGCGAGCACACGGTTTCCTCCGCGGCGACGATCGCCGTCGGCGCCGGGCTGCGCAAGGAGATCGTGGACGCACTTGATCGCGCGTACGGGGTTGTTCGTTAGGATTCCGGGGTACACCGTGGGCGGCGCCACAGCGCGCGTTTGCGCTGTCCGCGCAAGGTTTTCGGCTACGTTGGTACCGGTCGGGCGCCCGGCCTGGCATGCTGACCGGATCTCGTCGGCCACATCGGAGAATGGTGGATGCTCGTGGAAAGTCGCCGGATCCGCGATCGGTACCGGCTGGTCGAGCCGATCGGCGGCGGCGCGATGGGCACCGTGTGGCGGGCGCAGGACGAAAAGCTCGACCGCACGGTGGCGATCAAGGAACTCCTGCTGCCGCACGACCACGACGAGCAGCGCACCGAAGAAGCGAAGAACCGCGCGATGCGCGAGGCGCGGATCGCCGCGCGGCTGCAGCATTCCCACGCGATCACCGTGTTCGCTGTCCTCGAGGAGGAGGACCGGCCGTGGCTGGTGATGGAGTACCTGCCGTCGAAGAGCCTGGCGGCGACGCTCGCCGACGGGCCGTCGACGGTGGACGACGCCATCCGCGTCGGCGTGCAGATCAGCTCGGCGCTGGCCGGCGCGCACCGCGCCGGGGTGGTGCACCGCGACGTGAAGCCGGCCAACATCCTGGTCGCCGAGGACGGCACGGCGAAGATCACCGACTTCGGCATCTCGCGCGCGATCGGTGACGTCAAGCTGACGGCCACCGGCGAGATCGCCGGCACGCCCGCGTACCTCGCGCCCGAAGTGGCCCGCGGCGAGGAAGCGGACTTCGCCGCCGACGTCTTCTCGCTCGGCGCCACGCTGTACGCCGCCGTCGAAGGGCAGTCGCCGTACGGCACCGCCGACAACCCGATCGCGTTGCTCTACAAGGCGTCCAGCGGTGAAGTGGTGCCGCCGGAGAAGGCGGCCCGGCTGACGCCGCTGCTGCTGCGGATGCTCGCCACCGAGCCGGCCGAGCGGCCGTCGATGGACGAGGTCGAGCAGGAGCTGCTGGCGCTGCTGCCGGACGCCGAGCCGGGCGACTCGGTGCTCGCCGCGACGGTCCCGGAGAGCGAGCCCCCGGCGGTGCCGCCGGTGCCGGCCGCGGTCACCGTGCCCGCGGGGGAGGTCACCACGGTGTCGCCGGGCGCGCGCAAGGGCCTGATCGCGGTCGGGGCGGGCGCGGCGCTGCTGTGCGTCGCGGTCGTCGTGGCGATCCTGCTGGTCGTGCGGCAGAAGGCCCCGGACGGCAACGTCGCCGCACCGCCGCCGACGTCGTCCACGCCGTCCACCTCGGCGTCCGCGGCCCCTTCGGCCCCGCCGTCGACACCCGCGCCCTCCTCGACGCCGGCGCCGGCGACCTCCGCGCCGCCGACCTCGCCGACGGTGTCGACCGTGGCTTCGTCGAAGACCCCGCTCGATGCCCTCACCGGCTACTACGGGCTGCTGCCGAGCAACCCGGCCGCCGCGTGGAACCTGCTCACGGACCGGTTCAAGGCGTCCCGCAGCCAGACATACGAGACGTACAAGAACTTCTGGAGCCGGTACAAGCAGGTGAGCGTGCTCAACCCCCGCGAGGCCGGGCCCAACCGGGTGTCCGCGACGATCACCTACGACGGCGGGAAGGCCGAGAACGACACCTTCACGCTCGTCCAAGAGGGTGGCGTCTGGAAAATCGACGCGCAGAGCAGCTGAACCATCCCGGCTCGGGGTGCGTGTGACGTATGAGCCGTCACCGCCGTCGACCCACGCTGGAGGTAGCTGTGCCCGTTCCCACCGCCTTGCTCCGGCGCGCGCGATGAGGCCCGCCGACCCGATGGTGTTCATCCTCCCGGCCGCGCCGCCGGGCAGCGACACCTACGACAAGCGGATGTGCCAGAACCTGCCCGCGGTCGGCCAGCCGGTGCTGGAGCTGCCGATCGCCGGCGACTGGCCCGAGCCGGACGCGACGTCGAGACGCAGACTGGCGCGGTCCCTCGCCGCGCTGCCGGACCGCACGGTCGTGCTGCTCGACGGCATGATCGCGGCCGGCGTGCCCGAGATCGTCGTCCCGCACGCGCGGCGCCTGCGCCTGGCCGTGCTGGTGCACCAGCCCCTCGCCGACGAGCCCGGCCTCGCGCCCGCGCACGCCGCGGAGCTGGACGCGTGCGAGCGCGAGACGCTGCGGATGGCCGGGATGGTCGTCGCGACCAGCCCCTGGCTGGCGAGGGTGCTGATCGACCGCCACGACCTGGACCCGGGCCGGGTGTACGTGGCCCGGCCGGGCACCGACGCGGCCCCGCTGGCGGCGGGCGCGGACGGCGTGTCCCGGCTGCTGTGCGTCGGCGACGTCACCCGCCGCAACGGCCACGACGTGCTGGTCCAGGCCCTCGGCGAGGTCGACCACCTGGCGCTGTCCTGCGTGTTCGTCGGTTCGCTGCAGGCGGACCCGGCCTACGTCGACGAGCTCGGCTGGTCGATCGAGCGCCTCGGCCTCGGCAACCGCATCACGTTGGCCGGCGACGCGGTCGACCTGGGCGCGGCCTACAACGCGGCGGACCTCCTGGTGGTCCCGGCCCGCGCGGCGACGTCCGGCATGTTCGTGGCCCAGGCGCTGGCCAGGGGAATCCCGGTACTGGCCACCGAGGTGGGCGGGGTGTACGACGCACTGGGCGTCGACGCGGACGGCGAGATGCCGGGCCTGCTGGTGGAGCCGGACGACCCGTACGGCCTGGCGGACGCCCTGCACCGCTGGTACGCGGACCCGGAGCTGCGGCGGTCGTTGCGCACGGCGGCGCTGGGAAGGGGCAGCGCACTGGAGGAGTGGGACGTGGCGGCCCGCCGGCTGACGCACGTCCTGTCCCGGCTGGCGTCGGAACCGCGGATCGTCGCCTGACGCTTGCCGTGCGGACGGCGGGTCCGAGAACCTGGCCCGATGGCGTCCCAGTCCCAGCGGTCCGGCCCCCACCTAGATTCCGAACGCGGATACCTCGCCGTCGCCGGCCCCGAAGCCGACCGGCCCCTGCGCGAGCTGCTGCTCAAGTTCCGCGACCTGGTCGCGGCCGACATGGAATGGGTGGACAGCCGCCGGCGGATCTTCCGCCGGAACGCCTCGATCGTGCGCATCGCCGCGCTCCTGCTCACCGCGGTCTCGACGGTGGTGCTGGGCATCCCGGAGATCCCGGCCCGCGCGTCGATCGCGCTGCCGATGGTCGCACTGGTCACGGTGCTCGGGGGGCTGGAAACGTTCTTCAGCTGGCGCTCGCGCTGGGTGCTGATGGAGGAGACGCGCTACCGCTTCAACCGGCTGCGCGACGAACTCGACTACTACATCGTCGCGACCCCCGCGGCCGAGCTGAGCCGCGACCGGCTCCAGGAGTTCTTCGACGAGCACCAGGGGACGTGGGCGGACGCGAGCCGCCGGTGGGTCGAATTCCGCAAGCTCGACCGGCCACCACAGGCCCCCGAAGTCCGCGGCTGACCGGTTCTCCTGCTCGCTCGTCACGCCGTCCACCGCGGGTGCGCCGGTTGCGGTTCGGCCTCGTCGAACACGGTCCGTAACACCTCGGACGAACGAAGCGACTGCTTCGGGTGTTGGCGAGGAGGGGAGTCGTGATGGCCGGTCAGGTTGTGCCGATGCGGTTCGGTGACGTCGAGGTGCTGGTGGCGACGGTGCCGGTGGTGGTGACCGGGACCGAACCGACGTCCAAGGCCGGCGAGGCGGGCGCGCGGGCGTTGGATGCGCTCGGGCGGGCGCACGACGTGATCGTGGGTGCGGCGGCGTCGACGGCTCGGCTGCTGGGAAAGCTGGCCGCGGAGTCGGCACGTCCGCAGAAGCTGGAGGTCGAGTTCGGGCTGGGGTTCTCGGCCAAGGGCAACGTGATCGTCGCGGGCGGCTCGGTGGACGCCACGATCAAGGTGAAGCTGACCTACGAGCCGAATCCCGCGGAGTAGGCCGGTGCCTCACGACCCGCGCATCCCCGGCTACCTGGGCCGGGTGCTGACCGACGACGGGACGCCGATCGGCACCTGTTTCCAGGTCTCTCCCGGCGTGCTGGCAACGGCCTGGCACGTGCTGAACGATCTGGGCCGCGGCGCCGAGGACGACGTGGTCGACGTCGACGCCCTCAACGGGGCCGTACCGGCGACGAAGGCGCGGGTGGTGCGGACGGATCCGCTGCGCGATCTGGCCGTGCTGCGGGCCGAGGTGCCGTTGCCGGGTTCGGTGGCCGGCTGGTTCGCGACCGACTGGGTGCCGCTGGGCGATCCCGTGGTCGTGACCGGGGTGTCCGAGGTGGATGATCCCGGGCACGAATTCGACTACCTCGACGCGTCCGGCGAATGGGCCGGCGGGACCACGCGCGACCGGGAGGTCCCGCTCGGGCGGCTCTCGTCCAAGGACGTGGTGAAGGGGATGAGCGGCGCCCCGGTTCGCCGGCGTGCCGACGGCCATGTGGTCGGGGTGGTGTCGGCCCGCTACAACTCGGGCGACGACTGGCTGGTGCACACGGTCTGGGTGGCTCGCAGCGAGGACGTGCAGAGCCTGCTGGCCGGGATCGAGGACGTCGCGGTCGAGGGCGCCCCCGATCTGGGGGAGGCGGTGGACGTCGTTCTGACGGTGGCCGACAGCGAGGTGCGGTTGACGGGACCGTTCCCGGAGGTTTCCGCGCCGCACCGCGGGGTCGGCCCCGGGCTGGCGGCCGCGTTGGGTGACGTGCGCCTGGCCCGTGCCCGCGCCGGCGTGCTCGGCCGTACGGCGGCGCCCGAGGCGGAGCGGGAGGAGTCGGTGGGCGCGGTGTCGCTGCGCCGGGCCGGCCGGCTGCTGGCGGAGTCGTTCCTGCCCGAGCCGGTTTCGGACGCGCTCGCGAAGGTGATGCGGCGGGCGACCGCGGAGCACCTGCCGGTCCGGATCGGCGTCGACGCGCCGGGCTGGTCCGGGCTGCCGTGGGAGGCGATCCCGGACCCGCTCACGGCGCAACCGCTGGCGCTCTGCCCGTTGGTCACCGTGTTCCGGCGGATGAAAGCGCCGAAAGTCCGGGACATCCCGGGGCCGTTGCGGATCCTCGTGGCGATCTCCGCCCCGGAAACCGGCGGCGGGGCCGTACTGGACTACGAACGTGAACTGCGCAACGTGATGGCGGCCGTCCGCGGTGCCCGCGCCGGTGCCGCGGACGTCCGGGTCGTGCCGTTCGCCACGACCGAGGCCATCCGAGCCGCCCTGGACGAGGCGCCGGCGCACGTGCTCCACGTGTCCTGTCACGGCGGTCCGGGCACCCTCGACCTGGAAGACGACCAGGGTGCGCTCCGGCGTATCTCGGCGGCCGACCTGGTGGCGGAGGCGATCCCGCCCGGCAAGATGCCGCCCGTGGTGTGCCTGGCCGCCTGCTACACCGACGTCCCCGGCGAAGACGCCCCGTCGCTGGCGGCGGGTCTGGTCGAGCACGGCGCAAGCGTGGTGATCGGAACGGAAACGTCGGTGACGGACTGGTACGCCACCGCGTTGTTCGCCCGCATCTACCAGCAGCTGGCCCAAACCGAGTTCCCGGACGTGGTCGCGGCCGTGGCCGACGCGCGCCGGACCGTCCAGACGCAGCTGGCGTCGTCCAGGCATCCCCGGGAGAGCCGGTTGGCCGGCCTGGACGAGTGGAGCGTCGTCACCGTGCTGGCGGCGACCGGCTCGACCAAGGTGTTCGACCCGGCGACCACCTCGGCGGTGCCGCACCGGCACCGGAAATCCGTGAAAGGGCTGCTGCAACGCGACTACGGAGAATTCGTGGGGCGACGGCGCGAGCAGCGCACGTTGCCGGCGGCGCTCGCCGGACCGGACACCAGCGGCGTGGTGCTGCACGGCATCGGCGGGGTCGGCAAGACCACGTTGGCCGCGGAACTGGTCCAGCACCTGAAATTCGGCGTCGTCGCGGTCATCCAGGGCGAAGCGTCGGTGGACGACATCCTGGCCAAGGTGACCGGCGCGGTCCGCCGTTATCTCGCCGTCAAGGGCGACCAGGACTCGCTGATGAGAGCCCTCGACTACGCCCGGAGTGTGGACGCGCCGTGGCAGGAGCGGTTCACCGTGCTGCGGGAACAGGTCATCGACCACGTTCCGGTGCTGGTGGTGCTGGACAACTTCGAGGACAACCTCACCGAACGCCGGATCGAAGACGGCACACTCGCCGAACTTCTGGCTTCCTGGGCCGGAGACCCGGGCGAAAGCCGGCTGCTGATCACTTCCCGCTACTCCTTCACCCTGCCCGAGCAGGCGCACGAGAACCTTCGGTTCTCGCTGGTGGGGCCGATGTCGATGGCGGAAACGCTGAAGTTGATCTGGGCCCTGCCGGCCCTGGACCTGCTGGACACCGACGATATCGAGCAGGTCTGGCGGCTTGTCGGCGGCCATCCCCGCAGCCTGGAATACCTCGACGCCCTTCTCAACGGCGGCCACGCCCGGTTCCGCGATGTGACCAGACGTCTCGCCAACGCCGTCAAAGCCCGGCCCGACACGCAACCGGCGCTGACGGCGGACACCCTCGATGCCGCGCTGGCCCAGACGTTGACCTTGATCGCCGACGACATCCTGCTCGACGAACTCCTGAAATCCCTGGAGAGCTATCCCCGCGCTCGTGACCTGCTGCTCGGTGCCTCCGTGTACCGGGAGTCGGTGGATCTGAACGCGCTCCTGTTCCAGATCGGGGAAGTGGACGAATCCGCGGAGTACCGGCCGGATTACAAAGGTGCCTGGGATCGCATCAACGGTGTCTTCGAGCAACACGGGATCGATGCGGAGACTTTCGAACCCGGCTTGCTGCCCCCCTCGGTGCTTGCCCAGATCCGGTCCGACTTCGAAGAGCTGGAAACGCCGCCACGTCCACCGCGGCGGACGGCTCTCGACCTGACCGCACTCATCACCGAGCTGGCGGCGACGAGTCTCCTGACCGTCGACTGGGCCGAGAAGTCGGTCTTCGTCCACCGATGGACGGCGTACGAGATCGACCGCCAGATGCGCAAGCAGGACCGGGTGGAGGAGATCCGGCGTGCCCATGCGCGTGCCGCGGAATACTGGGAATGGCGGGTCGGCGTCTGGCCGCAGGATCGCGATCGCGACCTGCACGACAACCTCGAAGCCCGCTACCACCTCATCGCTGCGGACCAGCCGCAGGACGCGGAAGAAGTCACCCGGTTCATCGTGCAGCGGCTGCACGTCATCGGTGCCTGGGATCACGAACACACCCTCATCCACGACACGCTCGACCGCCTGACCGATGCGCCGGATCTGCAAGCCGTCTGGCAGCACCAGCTGGGCATTGTCGCGCAAGCGCGCGGCGATTACGACGAGGCCGAACGCCGCTACCTGGTGGCCCTCACCATCAACGAGGAACTCGGCAACCGCGACCGGATTCCCACCAGCTACCACCAGCTGGGGACGCTTGCCGAATCGCGGGGCGACTACGCCGAGGCTGAGCGTCGCTACACCGCGTCCCTCACCATGAAGGAGGAACTGGGCGACCGCGCCGGTATGGCCAGCAGCCACCACCAGCTCGGCAACCTTGCCTACCTGCAGAGCGACTACGCCGAAGCCGAACGCCGGTACACCGAATCCCTCGCCATCAACGAGGAAACGGGCCGACGCACCGGTCTGGCCGTCGGCTACCACCAGCTGGGGATTCTCGCCGAGGCGCGGGGCGACTACGCCGAGGCCGAGCGTCGCTACACCGCATCCCTCACGATCAAGGAGGAACTGGGCGACCGCGCCGGTATGGCCAGCAGTTACCACCAGCTCGGGGTTCTCGCCGAGGCGCGGGGCGACTACGCCGAGGCCGAACGCCGCTATACGGCCTCTCTCACGATCAGTGAAGAGCTCGGCGACCGCGCCGGTCTGGCCATCAGTTATCACCAGCTGGGCACCCTCGCCTACCTTCGGGGCGACTACGCCGAGGCCGAACGCCGGTACACCGCATCCCTGGCGATCAGAGAGCAGCTCGGTGACCGCGCCGGCATGGGCACCGTCTACCACCAGCTCGGCATGCTCGCCCAGGTGCGCGGCAACTACGAGGAAGCGCAACGCCGGTACACCGAATCCCTCGTCGTCGACGAGGAACTCGGAAACCGGGCCGGGGTGGCCGTGAGTTACCACCAGCTGGGGGTGCTCGCCCAGTTGCGGGGTGACTTCGAGGAGGCCGAACGCCTCTGTTCCGCCTCCTTGGCTCTGAAGGAGGAACTCGGGAACCGGGCCGGGGTGGCCGTGAGTTATCACCAGCTGGGGGTGCTCGCCCAGTTGCGGGGTGACTTCGAGGAGGCCGAACGTCGCTACGCCAGGTCCTTGGCCCTCAAGGAGGAGACCGGCAACCGTGCCGGAATCGCCATCAGCTACAGCGCGCTCGGCATGCTTGCCCACGAGCGTGGTGACCTGAAGGAGGCGGAAGACCGGTACATCGCAGCCCTCACGATCCAAACCGGACTCGGCGACCGCGCCGGTGTGGCCGCCAGCTACCACCAGCTCGGCACGCTCGCCCAGACGTGTGGGGAGTACGCCGAGGCTGAGCGTCGCTTCGTCGCATCTCTCGCCATCAACAGCGAACTGGGCAACCGTGCCAGTGCGGCCACGAATCTCAGTCAGCTCGGCATTCTGGCCGACGACAAGGACGAGCTCGCGGAGGCCGTCGAGTGGCACAGCCGAGCCGTTTCGATCTGTGTGCAGCTGAATCTCCCCGCCATGGAGTTCAACCTGAAACGTCTGCGCTCACTTCGTGAGAGGCTCGGCCGGGAACTGTTCGCCGAACGAGCCTCTCGTGTCCTGCCGCCCGCCGACCTGAGCGCAGTGACCGCCCTGCTGGACAGTGCTGGTCCGGCATGAACCACCGGCGGCCACTGCTGACGCTCGTCAGGCCAGGGTGAGGGCGTAGATCTCCACCCGCGGATCGTTCGGCAGGCTCACCGACTGCACGGTCTTCCCAGCATCCAGCCCCGCCGAAATCCCGAACAACCGCACCGGCGGCCCGTCGACCCCGCTGCCCGCCTTGATCCGGTGCGGCATCTCCAGCACCACCGGACTCCCCGACCCCGCCCAGTCGCCGAACGTCAACGCCGAATCAGCGCTCGTCCCGTCCGTGTAGTGCGCGGTCACCGTGGTCGACACCGGGCCGTTGTGCGACGCCCCGACCAGGCGGAGGGTCGCATGCTGACCCGCCGGGAGCAGCAGCGACTGCCCTCGGGCCTCCACGAAGTTGGGTGCAGTCCCCGAAGCGTCCGGAGCCGCGTACGTGACGCCGTCCCAAACCACCGGGCCGGCCGCCGGCAGGAGGGAAGCGTCGTAGCTCCAGCCGCCGCCGTCGAAGTTGCCTTCCGTGGACGCGGCCACGGTTGCCGTGCCGTCGTGGTTCAGGTCGCGGCTCAGGTCCACGGCGCACTGCGGGCCGGGTGACACGCACGTCGACGGCGTCCGGACCTCGATCGTCGCCGTGCGGGTCACCGTGTTCGGGCCGGACACCCTGACCTGCACCGGGTACGTCCCGACAGCGGTGCCCGCGGGCACGGTCACCGTGATCGGCGCCGTCCGCTGCACCGGCAGCCGTCCCGACCAGACCACGAGAAACGGCTGGACCCGCGACTTCCACGGTGAAGTGACCGAGACCGTCACCGGCTGCACCGCCGGGTTCTGCACCACCACGTCCAGGTCGAGGTGCACCTGCTGCGCCGCACCGGACGGGATCACCACCGACGTCTGGCGCAGCGAAGCGTCGACGTGCCGCCGTGAGTCGCCCGGTGCGTTGTTCACCGACGGCGGCGCCGCGGACGGCGACGTCCCCCACGAAGACGGGCGAGCACCCAGCTTGTGCGACAGCGTCCCGCCGTGCGCCAGGGCCGCCCAGTCCAGGGACGTCTGCCGGACGTCGCGGCCGTCGAGGGACACGCTCTGGATGTACCGGTTCGTGTCGCTCGCGCCCGGGGCCGACACCGTCAGCGTGCCGCCCTGCGACCGGCCGTACTGTCCGATCCGGACGGTCGCCGACTCGAACTGCGGGCTCGACACGGCCAGGAAGTTCGCGCCGCTCATCGTCGGGTACAGGCCCAGCGACGAGAAGACGTACCAGGCCGACATCGTGCCGAGGTCGTCGTTGCCGGTCATGCCGTCGGGACCGGTGGTGAACAGCGTCATCGCCGCGCGGACGACCGTCGCCGTCTTCGCCGGGGCGCCGACCCAGTTGTACGTGTAGGGCGCCAGCAGGTCGGGCTCGTTGTTCGGGTTGTACGTCGCCTTGCCGTAGTAGTCGTACGGGCTGGCGATCCAGTCCTTCCGCGCGGTCCCCGCCGGGTCCTTCAGCAGGTTGCTGTAGGCGAAGAACGAGTCGAGGCGCTTCTCGGTCGCCGTCCGGCCGCCCATCAGCGAGACGAGCCCGGCCGGGTCCTGCGGCACGAGCCACTGGTACTGGTAGGCGCCGCCTTCGTGGAACTGGTGGTCGGCGTCGATCGGGTTGTACGGCGTGAGGAACGTGCCTTCGGTGGTGCGCGGGCGGAACGCTTGCGTCGAGGAGTCCCACAGGTTGCGGTACCACTGGCCGCGGTCGGCGAACATCCGCGCGTCGGCCTGGTGGCCCAGACCACGAGCCATCAACGCCAGCGCCGCGTCGGCCGCCGAGTACTCCATGGTCGCCGACGCCGGGTGCTCGCAGTCGTTGTCGCCGCCCTTGGCCGCGCAGTCCTTGCCCAGTTCGAGGCCACTCGGGATGTATCCGCGGTCGTTGTAGTAGTTGACGCCGGAGCGGCCGTTGTACGGCGAGTCGGCGGGCGGCGTGCTCGTCGCGTTCTTCTTGAGCAGCGCGTACGCCTCTTCTTCGTGCCCGGCGAGCAGGCCTTTCGACCACGCTTCGACGAGGAACGGCGTCACCGGGTCGCCGGTCATGATGTTCGTTTCGCTCTCCGCCAGCGCCCACCGCGGCAGCCACCCGCCGTCCCGCCCGATCGCGACGACCGACAGGGCGACATCCCGCGCGACCTGCGGTTCCAGCATCTCCAGCAGCTGGTTCTGCGGCCGGTAGGTGTCCCACAGCGAGAAGTTCTGATACGGCGTGTAGCCGCTCGCGGTGTGCACCTTGCCGTCGAAGCCGGTGTACGCGCCGTCGGTGTCGCCGGCCAGGTTCGGGTGCAGTTGCGCGTGGTAGAGCGCGGTGTAGAACGCCGTCTGCCGCTCGGTCGTGCCGCCGCCGATCTTGATCGCGCCGAGCCGGTCCGCCCACTGCTGGTGCAGCGCCGCCCGCGTCGCGTCGAAGTCGTAGTTCGACGTCTCCGCGGCGAGGTTCTTCCGGGCGCCGTCCGGACCGGTGTAGGACAGGCCGACCTTGAGGACGACGTCGTGGTCGGTGGTCGCGTCGAAGCTCGCCCAGGCGCCGTTGCCGCCGGTGCCCGCGGCGTCGCGGTTGCCGGGGGTGCGCGTCGAGCCGCGCCAGGTGCCGAACGAGCTGAACGGCCGGTCGAAGGTCGCCGTGAAGTAGACGGTGTGCTCGTCGTGCCCGGCGCAGAACCCGCCGGCCTTGACCCGCCCTTCGAGCGTCCGGTCGCCGACGACGTGGATCTCGGAGTCCTTGACCGACTGGTTGGCCTGGCCGGTGTTGAACAGGACGTTCGCCTGGCCGGTCGACGGGAACGTGTAGCGCTGCCAGCCGGTGCGCGCGGTCGCCGTCAGCTCGGCGTTGATCCCGTACTTCTGCAGGCCGACGCGGTAGTAGCCCGGCTCGGCGTGCTCGTCGTCGTGGCTGTACTCGGACTTGTAGGCGTCCTTGTCAACGTTGTCCACGGCACCGGTCGTCGGCATGATCGGCAGCTCGCCCATCACGCCGCAGCCGACGCCGGACAGGTGCGTCTGGCTGAAGCCGTAGATCGCGTTCTGCAGGTAGTCGTACCCGCCCTGGCCGCCGGTGTCCGGGCTGACCTGCACCATCCCGAACGGCGCACTGGCACCGGGGAACGTGTTGCCGAAGTTCTGCGTGCCGACGAACGGGTTGACCAGGCTCACCGGATCGACCGGCGCGGCGGCGGCCGCGGTGGCCTGGCCCGTGGCGGCGACCACCAGCCCGACGGCCGCGGCGGCGACCAGCCGTCTGCTCTGCTGCGACCCCATGGGGCGCACCTCCCAGTGGTGACAACGTTGTCAGAAGCGGACTGTTCAGCAGCCTTTCACATCGGCGGCCCGGTTGGGAAGGCGGCAACCAGGTCAAACCGTTGTCATAGCCCGCCGAAGCAGCCGCGCGGCGGCTTCGACACCGGTGTCGGCGAGGTTGCCGTAGCCGAGGACGAGCGCGGGCTCGCCGGGCGCGGTCCGGTAGCCGTCGAGGTCGGCCACCTTGACGCCGGCCGCTTTCGCCGCCCGGACGACGGCCGCGGCGTCCCGGTCGAGGTGGAGCACCAGGTGCAGGCCGGCCGCGACGCCGGAAAGCCGCGCCGGCCCGAGCGCTTCGACGAGCTTGTCGCGCCGCGCCCGGTAGCGCAGCCGCGCGGCGCGCAAGTACCGGTCGTAGCCACCGCTTTCGACGAACCCCGCCAGCGCCAGCTGGTCGACCACGGACGGCGGGTGCGCGCGCACTGTCCACTGTGGAGGAAGCACGGCCCAGCCGAGCCCGAGGGCGGGGCTGAGCGTCTTGCTGACCGACCCGAAGAGCGCGACCCGGCCCGGATCGGTGCCCTGGAGGGTCCCGACGGGCCGCCGGTCGTACCGGAATTCGGCGTCGTAGTCGTCTTCGAGGATCAGCCCGCCGACGTCCCGCGCCCAGGTGAGGAGCTCGGTCCGCCGCCGCGGCGAGAGGACGCAGCCGGTGGGGAACTGGTGCGCGGGCGTGACGAGCACCGCGCGGACACCGGCCGGAATCCCTGCGACGTCGAGGCCTTCGTCGTCGACCGGCACCGGCTCGACGGTCATCCCGGCGCCTTCGGCCGCCCGCCGCAACCGCGTCCACCCGGGATCCTCGACCGCCAGCCGGGTGCTGCCGCGCTCGACCAGGGCGCGGCAGACGCTCCGCACGCCGTCGGTGACGCCGCCGCAGACCAGCACGGTGCCGGGCGCGGCGCCGCGGACGCGCCGGAGGTAGTCCGCGAGCACCCGCCGCAGCCGGGGGTGGCCGTCCGGTTCGGGCAGCCCGAAATCGGTGTGCGGCGCGTTCGCGAGGACCTCGCGCACCGCCTCCGCCCACGGCCGGCGGGGGAAGTTGCGCAGGTCGGGCAGGCCCGGAGCGAGGTCGTACCGCGGCGGCGCCGCGCGTGCCGGTTCCTTCGCCGCCACCGCGTCACCCACCTGCCGGACCCGGGTGGCCGATCCGGTCTGCCCGGCCAGGTAGCCCTCGGCGACGAGCTGGGCGTACGCCTGCGTGACGACCCACCGCGAGCACCCGAGCTCGGCCGCGAGCCGGCGGCTCGGCGGAACCGTGCCGGCCAGGACGCCGTCCCGGATCGCCTTGCGCAGGACCCTGGCCAGCTGCTCGTGCTTCGGCCCCGGGCCGGTGAGCTCCAGCAGCACGCCCCAATCGGTCTGTGATCCCACCACGGAATCGGACTGTAGTACCGGACCGATCCGCGCCTAGCGTGATCGGCATGAAGAAGGTGGAACTGGGCCGGACCGGCCAGTACGTGAGCCAGGTGTCGCTGGGCTGCATGACGATGGGCACCTCGACCGACGAGCAGGCGTCGGCCCGCATCCTGGACGCGTACCTCGACGCCGGCGGCGACTTCCTGGACACGGCGAACTGCTACGCGTGGTGGGCGGGCGAGCAGTTTTCCGGTGGCGAAAGCGAAACCCTGCTGGGCCGGTTGCTGCGGGGCCGGCGCGACCGGGTCTTCCTGGCGACGAAGGTGGGCGCGGGCATCACGGACTTCCCAGCCGCCCGCGCGGCTTCCCGCCCGGACGGCACGACGGACTGGGAAGCGCGCGAGCGGACGTACGAAGGGGCCGGGGCCGCGGTGATCGAGCGCGAGGCCGAGGCGAGCCTGCGGCGGCTGGGCACCGACCACCTCGACCTCTACTACGTCCACGTCGACGACCGGCGCACCCCGCTCGAGGAGACACTGTCCGCTTTGGACGGACTGGTGCGGTCGGGCAAGGTGCGGTACACCGGCTGGAGCAACGTCCGCACCTGGCGCCTGGAGCGCATCCGCGCGCTGGCGCAGGCCAACGGCTGGGCGTCCCCGGTGGCGGTCCAGGTCCAGCACTCGTACCTGCGCCCGGCCGGCGCCGACGTCCCGTCCATCGCCGGCGGCGAGCTCCTGGACTGGCTGTCACAGCACCCGGACGTCTCGCTGGCGGCGTATTCCTCGCTGCTGCGCGGGATCTACGACGACGCAGCCTATCGAGAGTCCACTTCGGTCTGGCGGTCCTACGCGGGCCCGGACTCGGAGGCACGCCTGGCCGCGGTCGCGAAGGTGGCGTCGTCGCTGGGGGCGACGGGCAACCAGGTGGCGCTGGCGTGGCTGCGGCACCACGGCGTCATCCCGCTGATCGGGCCGCGCACGTGGGAGCACTACGAGTCGATCGCCCCGGCGTTCACTTTGGACCTGCCGGCCGAGCTGCTGTCCTTGCTGGACAACGCGTAGGCGGTGGCGAGCAGCGCGGCGACACCCGGCTTGTGCTCGTCGCGACGCCGCCACGTCATGGTGACGCCGGTGGTCGCGCCGGCCAGCGGGACGGCGACCGCGCCCGCGTGCTCGACGAGGGCGGGCACGAGCCCGCAGCCGAGGCCGGCGGCCACGCACCGCGCGAGGGCGGCGAGGCTGCCGACCTCGGCCTCGACGACCGGCCCGTCGAGCCGGTCCAGCATCTCCCGGAAGCCGCAGCCCTTCGGCGTGGCGAGGAAACCGACGCCGTCGAGGTCGCCGGGCCGGATTTCCCCCTGGTCCGCCAACGGGTGTCCCGGCGGGACGATGACGACGAGCGGCTCGGTGCCGAGTGACGCGCTCGCGAGGGCCGGGTCGGCGGGCGCGTCACCGAAGGTGAAGCAAACGTCCACTTCGGACTGTTGAACGGCTTGGTAGAGCTCGCCGCGGCCGCCCTCCCGGAGCGTGACGCGCACGCGCGGCCACCGCGTCCGGTACGCACCGAAGAGGGCTGGAATCCGTTGCGCGCACAGCGTTTCGAGGGCGCCGATGGTCAGGTCGCCTTCGGGTTCGCCGCGTTCCTCGTCGACCGCGGCCCTGGCCTCCTCGACGAGTTCGAGCACCTGGTCGGCGTACCCGACGAGCCGTTCATCGGCCGCGGTGAGCCTCAGCTGCCGCCCGCGTTCGAACAGCTTCGAACCGAGCGTGCCTTCCAGGGCCTGGATCTGCTCGGTGACGCTGGACTGCGCGTAGTGCAGCTCGGCGGCGGCGCGGGTGAAGTTGAGCGTCCGCGCGACGACGCGGAAAGTGCGCAGGTGACGCAGTTCCATGGCAGCCCCCATCGGCGTTCCCGATCGCCGCCATCGTAACTGCCTGCTTCCGCCGATGTCACCGAGCGTTCAGGCTTTCCCTCGTGGCAAGACTCCTCACCGGCCTTTCGCTGGGTTACTTCCTGGTCATGCTGGACACGACGATCGTGACGGTCGCCCTGCCGGCTCTCTCGCCTTCGTTGCCGGCGCAGCAATGGATTTCGAACGGCTACACGCTGACGTTCGCGGTGTTCCTGCTGCCGGCGGGCGTTTGGGCGGACCGGTTCGGCGCCCGGCGGGTGTTCTTCACCGGCCTGGTCTCCTTCGCGGCCCTGTCCGCTTTGTCGGCGCTCTCCTTTTCGACGTCCCTGCTGATCGCGCTCCGGGTTCTCCTCGGCGTGGCCGGCGCCCTGCTGGTGCCTTCGTCGCTGTCGCTGATCGCGGCGGCGTGGCCGGCGCCGGCCACGCGGGCGAAGGCGATGGGCGTCTGGGCGGCGGTGAGCGGCACGGGCCTGGTGGCCGGGCCCCTGCTCGGAGGTGTGCTGACGGAGGCGTTCGGCTGGCGGGCGATCTTCGTGGTCAACGTCCCGGTGGCCCTGGTCGCGCTGGTCCTGTCCCGGCCGGCGCCGCCGACCCCGCCGAGGTCCGGCCGGATGCTCCCCGCGCGGCTGTTCCGGGTGCGGGCGTTCCCGCTGGGGCTCGCGGCGGGCGCGATCGTGAACTTCGCCCTGTCCGGGGTGCTGTTCGTGCTGTCGCTGTATTTCCAGGAAACCCGCGGATATCCGCCGTCGGCGGCCGGACTGGCCTTTCTTCCGCTGACCGTCCCGACGGCGTTCAACCCGATTCTCACCGGCCGCTTGGTGGCTCGTTTCGGGCCGCGAATTCCGGCGATATCCGGCTTCGTGCTGATGTCCGGGGGCACGCTGGTCCAGGCGTGTTCGACGTCGGTGGCCCTCTCGGTGGTCGCGCTGGCGTTGCTGGGCTTCGGGGTGTCGCTGGCGATCCCGTCGCTGCTGACGGCGGTGGTCGCCGCGGCTCCGGCCGACCTGACCGGCGTCGCCGGCGGGGCGCTGAACGCGGTCCGTCAGGCGGGCGCGGCCCTCGGCGTGGCCGTTCTGGGGGCCGTGCAGGCCGGCGCGACGACGTCGATCGCGCTGGTCACGGCGTCGGGTCTGCTCTTGGTGGGTGCGGCGGCCGCCGCGGCCATCCCGGCGGCGGAGAAGCAGCCGGTGCGCTGAGCCGGAGGCCGCGTTCCCCCCTCGAGAACGCGGCCTCCGGGCGTGCCCGCAGCATCCGCGCCGCGTGTGGACAAGAAGTGGACAGTGCGTGGATGCGGCGGCGGAAACTGTTTCCTGTTCGTTTATGAAACAGGAAACCCCTTGTTGGTGGCGGTGGTGGCGCGAATCCTCTTTGGTGAGCGCGGAAATTCTCCGAAGCGCTCAGAAATCACCGTTTCCGAGGAGGATTCGTCATGTCCAAGAAGCTGCTCAAAATCGGTGGCCCGGCGCTCGCGATCTGCGCGCTGGCGGCCCTGCCGCTGCTCGGTTCCACCACGGCGTCCGCGGACGACAACGGCAGCGCCCCAGCGGCCGCCGTCGTCACCCCGACGCCGACGGACACCACCGACGGCAACCCCTGGCACGGCTGACGCGCCGGCCGTGGGTGGCGGCCGTCCTCGCCGCCACTCACCGGGGGCCGCAGGCGCAGCCGAACGCCGAGCGCTCCTCCCGCACCTCACCGGCTTCGGGCAGGTCGAGGGCGTCGAACTCGGCTTCGGCCGCGGCCCAGTGCGTGACGGCCCTTTCGTGGTCGCCCATCGCGTGCAGCGTTTCGGCGACACCGTGGTGGGCGTGGGCCCGGTAGGCGCGGTTCCCGCTGCCGTCGGCCAGGTCCAGGGCCGATTTGCAGGCCGTGAGCGCTTCCTGCCGGGCGCCGCGGGCCAGCGCCGTCGCGCCGCGGTCGAGGTAGAGCTGGGTGCGCAGGTCGGCGTCCGGCACGTTGGCCGCCACTTCCCGGGCCTTGTCGTGGTAGCGCACGGCCTCGGCGTACCGGCCGAGCTGCCGGTGCGCGTTGCCGATGTTGTTCAGCGCGTACGCCTCGACGCAAAGGTCGCCGATCTCGGCGGCGTGCGCGTGCGCGTCGGTGTAGCTGGCCAGCGCCTCGGTGAGCAGGCCGAGCTTTTCCTGCACCGAGCCCAGGTTGTTCATCGTGTGCGCCACGCCCTGGACGTGGCCGATCTCCCGCAGCATCCGCGCGGCGGATTCGTGCTGCCGCAACGCGACTTCGAGGTGGCCGTGCTGTTCGTTGAGGTAGCCCAGCATGCTCAGCGCGTGGGCCTCGCCCCGCCGGTCCTCGGTCTGCTCGTACTTGGCCAGCGCGGCCTCGAGGTGCGCCATCGCCTGGTCGTGCCGGCCGAGTTCCATGGTCGGGATGGCGAGCGCGCACAGCGTCGCCGCTTCGCCACGCGGATCGCCGAGCCGGCGCCACTTGGGCAGCGCCTGGGCGGCGAGCTCCAGCGCCTCGGCGAGCTGCCCGCGCCGGTCGTGTGCGGTGGCCAGCCGCAGCAGGACGTGCGCCTGGCCGTAGTCGTTGCCCGCGTCGGCGGAGACGATCTTCCAGGCGAGCTCCAGCGTGCCGATCCAGTCTTCGAACTGGTTGGTGGTGTTGAAGTAGCGCCACAGCAGCACGGCGAGGCGCCAGGTGTGCTCGGGCAGCGCGTGCCCGGCGGCGTATCGGATGGCAGCCACGAGGTTGTCGCGCTCGGCGACGATCCACCGCAGCCCGGCGTCGGCGTCGGGGAAGCGCGGCGTCACCGGGCAGGACCGGTCCGTCGTCGAGGGCAGCTGCGCCCGGTCGAAGGGGTACGCGGCGCGGACCGCGCCCGCCAGCGTGACGAGGTAGTAGTCGAGCAGCCGCACCAACGCGTGGGCCGGAGCGGGCTCGACCGCGGCGAACTCCTTGAGCGGGTCGAGCATCTGGTATCGCTCGGGCGCGGCCTCCTCCAGCAGGCTGACCTCGTGCAGGTCGTCGAGCAGCAGCCGCGCCTCGGCGACGTCGCAGCCGGCCAGCGCCGCGCCGCCGGTGACGTCCACGTCCGGCCCGGGCAGGCTCCCGAGCAGCCGGAACAGGGCGCGCTGCGGCTCCCCGAGCTGGTGGAAGGACGCGCGGACGGCGGCCGTGCCGCCGTCGTCTTCGGTGCCCCACGGCCCGTTCTCCTCGAGCAGGCGGAGCAGGTGCTCCAGCGGCCACCGGTCGTGCCGCCGGAACAGCGCGGCGGCGACCCGGATAGGCATCGGCAGGTAACCGCAGCGCCGGACCACCGCGGCCACCTCGGCCGAGCGGCCGCGCACCCGCGCGGGCCCGGTGAGCGTGTGGAACAGCTCGACCGCCTCCTCCGGCGGCAGCGGCGCGAGCCGGAGGGGGTCGCCGGTGTCGGCGTCGCCCATCCGGCGGCTGGTGATGACGGCCAGGCAGCCGTCGGCCTCGGGCAGCAGCGGCCGGATCTGCTCGGGCGACGCGGCGTTGTCCAGTACGACGAGCGTGCGCGTGCCCCAGAGCGTCGCCTGGTAGAGCGTGACTTTCCGGCCGACGGTGGCCGGGATCTGCTCGGCGGGCACGCCGAGTTCGATCAGCAGCTCGCTGAGGGCGTCGCCGACGTCGGCCGGGTCGACGCCGGGGGTGAAGCCGTTCAGCCGGGCCAGCAGCTGGCCGTCCGGGAAGCGGTCGCGCAGCCGGTGCGCGGCCTCGACCACCAGCCCGGTCTTGCCGACCCCGGGCGCACCGCTGACCCAGACGGCCCGCCGCCCGGCCCCGGCGGCGGCCTCGATCGCGGCGATTTCGCCGGCGCGGCCGGTGAACCCGCCGGGCCGCGACGGCAGCGAGCTGGGCGGATCGCCCTGTTCGGCCCGGGCGGCGAGCTTGCGCAGCACGGGTCCGGGCGCCATCCGCAGCGCGGCGAGGGCGTCGCTGGTGCCGTGGAAGACGCGCAGGGCCGCCGCCCGGTCGCCGCCGGCGAGCAGCGCGCGGATGAGCAGTTCGGCGTGCTTCTGGCTGGCCGGATCGGCCTGGACGAGCGGCCGCAGCCGGTCGCGCGCGGAGCGGTGCTCGCCGGCCTCGATCTCCAGCTCGGCCAGGTCGCCGACGACGTCGGAGTAGCTCTCGTCGGGCGAGATCACCTCGGGCCCGCCGACCCGGTCGATGTCGATGTCTTCGAGGAACTTCCCCCGCCACAGCCCGGCGGCCTCGCGCAGCAGCGCGATCGCCCGCCGCGGGTCGTCGGCGCGGACGTCGGCGGCTTCGGCGCGGAGCCGGGCGAACCGCGCGGTGTCGAGCTGGTCGTCGCCGATCCGCAGCAGGTAGCCGGTCGGCGTGGTTTCGATGGTCGCGTCCCCGACGACGTCCCGCAGCCGCTTGATGTAGCTGCGCACCAGGGTGGGCTTGGCTTCGCGGTCGGCCCAGACGATTTCGGCCAGGCGGGCGGGGGTCACGGGCTTGTTGGCGTGCAGGAGCAGCACGACGAGGACGAACCGCTGCTGCTGGTCACCCAGCGGCACCGGCACGCCGTCGTGCCACGCCTCCAGCGGGCCGAGCATCCGAAACTCCACGCGGCCTCCCCGGCGTCAGCTTGCTGTCCTCTTTTCATGTCGCGCAATCGGCCGTCCGGGTTTCGCAAATCCGCATTTCTTCCACGTTCGGTGCACGCGGGGTTGGCAAACTCCACCGGTCGATCAGGGGTGTGAAGGAGAAACCGATATGGGGTCCGACGTGTTGCCGTGTTACGTGGCGTGCGATGTCTCGCTCTCGATGGCCGACCACCTCGACGAGCTGAACGCGGGCCTGCGCGAATTCCGCGGCGCGGTCCACGCGGACGCATCGGTGGCCGACCGGGTGTTCTGCAGCGTGGTCGGTTTCGGCGAGCGGCCGCGGGTGGTCCAGTCGCTGCTGCCGATGGACGCCCTGGCCGAGCTGCCGGAACCCAGTCCGTGCGCGGGCTCCAACTTCGGGCCGGTGTTCACCTTCCTGCGTGCCGAGATCGACCGCGAGGTCTCGGCGCTGCGGCGCCACCGCGTGCGCGTCCACCGCCCCCTGGTGTTCTTCCTGTCCGACGGCCAGCCGACGGACCCGGTGACCTGGCCGGCGGCGTTCACGGCGTTCTCGGACCCCGCGTGGCCCTGCTGTCCCCGGGTGGTGACGTTCGGCCTGGGTGACGCGGACCGCGAAGCGCTGGGCCGGATCGGCACGTTCCGCAGTTATCTCGCCTGCGACGGCATCCGCATGGGGACGGCGTTGATCGCCTCGGTGATGCACGTTCTGTCCACTTCCCGTCCACCGGCCGACCGCACCCTGTCGGCACGGGGCATCGCGAAGGGGTTGCCATGGAAACGCACTGAGGGAGAGAACAGTGGAGCGCGCTGAGCTGGTCCGGGAGCTGAAATCGCTGCGAAAGGGCCGCGGCCTGCAGGCGAGCAGGCTCCCGGACCGCGTGGGGCCGGCCCTGCGGGCGGCCTGCGCGGTCTCGGAGCCGGACGGAATGGTGGTGATCCGCGCGAAGGTGACGGCCAGGTTGTCCGAGCTGTCATCGCATTTGCCGGAGGACCTGAGGGTGGCGGTGCTGGCGGCCTTCGCAATAACACCGGAGGCCCGCCAGCCCCTGTACCAGGAGCGAGTCCGCTGGGCAGCCGGCCGGGTGGACCGCGACCCGCGAACGGTCCGGCGTCGAGTGGACGAGGCGATCGAGCTGCTGGCGGAGCTGGCGACGGGTTCACCGGTAGCAGCATCCCCGGGAAGCTGGCACACGGCGTCGTTGACGCTGGCACTGTCGGAGTCGTGCTTGTTCGAGCACCACAGAGTGGTGGCGGACCAGGACGGCCTGCGGTCGTTCTCCCCGGCCGCCGACGGCGCCGACGGCTTGGTCCTCTACGGCGGAACCCTGATGGAGGGCGACACGGTGGACCTGCCACGTCCGTTGTCCCGGGGAGAGTCGTGGGAGTTCGCGGCGGTGTTCAAGCCGAAGCCGGGTTCGCATTTGGTGTACGTCCCCCGGGACCGGTGCGAGGTGTTCGACCTGCGGGTGCGGTTCGGAATGGAGGGCCCTTCGGAGGTACTCGCGCTGGACGGGGCGTTCGAGCGGGACATCGCGGATCCGGGATACCGGGGCCGCCCGTTCACCCTGGATGCGGCGGGGGAGGTGCACCTGCAGTTCCGGCACCTGACACCGGGGCTGGTGTACGGGGCGCGGTGGGCGGATCGGCCCTGACGCTGGAAGAACGCTCAGCTGAATCGGTTGTGGAGCGACATCGTCCAGCTCGCCGCTCTGGCGCTGTGCTTCTGGGAAGCTTGATCGTTCGCTCATCCCTGTGTGGAACAGGGATGAGCGAACCACTGTGAAGAGTGCTTGCTCGGAAGAGCCAACGACTTCGCAGGTGCCCCCGGCAGGATTCGAACCTGCGACACCCGCTTTAGGAGAGCGGTGCTCTATCCCCTGAGCTACGAGGGCTTGCGTACGTCGAACAGGTTACCCGACGGTCGGCGTACACGCGGCGGGGCCTGCGGGCGCCCAGGGGCTCGGTGATGAGTTGCAAATCGTGACAGATCATCACTCTTTGTAGTGGCTCTGCTCCACGAGAACGCTACGGTCCGTCGAGCGATCCGGATCGTCCCGGACGGAGCAATGAGTTGAAAGCATCAGCGGCTTTCGCGCGCTGGGCGTTGTTGCCGGGGAGGGGACACGCGGTGGACGGGCCAGGATTCCATGTGCAGCTCGACAAGCTCGACGAAGCCGCGAAAGGCATCCGGCAGAGCATCGACGGTCAGGAGAGCTTCAAGCTCCGCAACCTGTGCGGCAACTCGGACGTGTACGGACACTCCGGGCTGCACGACGCGCTGATGGACTTTTGTGTGCGCTGGAGCGACGGTCTCGACATGCTCATTGAGGACGCCGATGCAATAAGCGGCGTGCTGGCCAAATCGGCGCAAGCCTACCGGGCGAACGACGAGGCCGCGGCTCGAAGCCTGAAGATCGACCCTGGTGAGCAGGTGGTCGGCGATGGCTGAGCTTGGGCAGACGCAAGTCCCCGCTGCGCTGGTCCCGGGCAAGCCGGAAGCTGTCGAGGAGAACGCGCGTGTGCTTCGCGCACGTGCGGACCAGGCCGGCCGCGCCTCCGAGGGGCTCAAGGCCATCGACACGGGCGCCTGGGAGGGCCCCGCCGCCCACGCCTTTCACGACAAGTTTTCCTACGAGCCGAGCAAATGGTACAAAGCGGCGGACGCCTTGCTGGCCGCGGCCGATGCCTTGGAGCACTACGCCATCACGTTGCGCTGGGCTCAGGGACAGGCGGCCGAGGCCATCGCCTCTTGGGCGAAAGCCGAGACGATCACTCGGCAGGCGCAAGTCAAACACGACCAGGACGCCGCAAGCGGGCAGCCCGTCCCGCCCTTCGTCGACCCGGGCGCAGCGATCCGTCAGGCTGCCCGGGACACTCTCGACCGAGCCCGCGGGCAGCTCGGCGAAGTCGGCGATGTGGTCGCCGGTGCCATCCGGGACGCGACCGAAGGAGCGCCTCAAGCTTCGAGCTGGCTCGATGACGTCGGCAATTTCTTCGCCGACGCCGGCAGCCACCTGCTCAACGGCGCCGCTTCCGTGCTCAACGCTGTGGTCAACCACCCTGGTGATGCGGTTATGACGGCAGCCGGGATCGGGCTCACCATGATCAGCGCTGCCGGTGAGGGCGGCGGGTTCGTCCTCGACGCGACTGGAGTTGGGGCAATCGCGGGCGTACCGCTGAATGCCGTGTCTGCTGCCGGAATGGTTGCCGGAGGCACCATGGCGGCCGCCGGAGCTGCGAACATCGCGAAGAACGCTTCCGGCGACGACCGCGTCTCACCGATGCGGACCAACCAGAGCGGGACCGGCGGCGGGGCCGCGGAGCCGCCGTTCGAGCCACCCAAGGGAATTTCCGGTAAGACGCAGCACGGCGAGACCCAGATGGCCGGCCGCGATGGCCACGGCGTCAACGATGCCGCTGCTCACGATGCGGTCAACAACCCGGTCAAAGCGCCGCGGTACATACCTGACCAATATGGTGGCACTTACCGTTTCACGGGGAAGGATGCGATCGTGAGTCTCAATGAGAGGGGCGAGGTCGTCACTGCCTGGGCGCGGTCGCGGGCCGGCTGGAGGACTGAATGACCGACGTGTTCGACGAACTGCCCGCGGAATTCCGGGACGTCGTTGTCGAGCTGCTCGGTCAGCGCGATCCCGAGCTGCTCGGTGCCCTACGAAACCAGGCGAAGCCGACCCTTGAACAGCAGGAAGCGGTCATCGACGTTCTGGGGGACGCCTTCACGGAACATCTCGGCGCCGGCCACGAACCCACCGCACGAGGCGTCCTTATCGACAACGCACTTGGCGCGTTCCTGACGAGATGGCCTGCGGAGGAACTCGCAGATTGCTGAGGTCAGCTCTGGGTCAAGAAGGCGATGCGCAAATTCCAGGGTCCGCAACGCTCAGGTGCGCCGCGATGCCCGTGGACATCAGCGCGCCCGCGGGCAGGCGGGCGCGGCCCGGAGCGCACGCCTGCCGGGCGTCCAAAGGTGCGAATCAGGGTCTTGAGCGCGCGCAGGCAAGACTCTCGTCGTCACCCAGGTGAGTGGTTCTCACGGGTCTCCCACATGGCGGATACACCCAGCCGGACGGCGGACCGCACCTGACCTGGACGGACCAGTGGCTCACCTGGTCGTGTCTGGTTTCGAACTGCTGAACAACAGTAGGTAACCTTCGTTAACGGGATGCGGGGAGCCGCCTCCACCGGCTGTTGCGGAGGGCTTCGTTGATCAAGCTCATGTTCGCCGACGACGAGGAACTGGTGCGCTCGGGGCTGCGCGCGATGATGTCCGGGGCTCAGGACATCGAGATCGTGGGCGAGGCCAGCGACGGCAGATCCGCGGTGGAGGTCGCGCGGCGGTACCACCCCGATGTTGCCCTGCTCGACATCAAGATGCGCGCTCCGGACGACGGCATCCGGGCGCTTCGGGCCATCCTCGCCCTTCCCGATCCGCCCACCGTGGCCATGCTGACCACCTTCGACATCGACGAATACGTCAGTCTCGCCCTCCGGCTCGGGGCCAACGGGTTCCTCCTCAAGGACATCGATCCCGCGGCGCTGCTCCGGGCGGTGAGGGACCTCGCAAGGGGCGGTGCGGTCCTGGACCCCGGTGTCGCCGCGCGGATGGTTCAGTCGCACCGGGACGAACAACGCGCCGCCCAGCCCGCCCGGAAGCTGCTCGCCTCGCTGTCCGAACGCGAACGCGAGGTCGTCGCCCTGATCGGGCAGGGCCTCTCCAACGCCGAGATCGGGGGGCGGCTTCACCTCTCCGAAGCCACCGTCAAGGGGTACGTCTCCGCTGTGCTCTCCAAGATCGGTGCCGCCAACCGGGTGCAGGCCGCGCTGCTGGCCTACCGCGGTGGCCTTCTCGACCAATAAATGCTGCTCACGGCGCTGGAGTTCGTCGGGCTCGTCGCCTTCGCCGCGTCCGGGGCGCTCGCCGCGGTGCGGGCGCGGCTCGATGTCTTCGGTGTCGTCGTGGTCGGGCTCACCACCGCTCTCGGCGGGGGCGTCATCCGGGACGTCCTGCTCGGCATCCACCCGCCGACGACGCTGCGGAACTGGCCCTACCTCGCCGTCTGCGCCGGGACCGCCCTGGTCGTCTTCGTCTTTCACCCGCAGGTGGCGCGGCTGCGGCGAGGCGTTCTCCTCGCCGACGCGCTCGGGCTCGGTGTGTTCGCCACCGCCGGGACCACCATCGCGCTCAACGCCGGCGCCACCGTCTACGCCGCGTGTCTGATCGGGATGACCACCGGCATCGGCGGCGGGGCCGTGCGCGATCTGCTGCTCCGGGAAATCCCGCTCGTGCTGCGGAAGGAGATCTACGCCGTGGCCGCGCTGGCCGGCTCGGCGCTGGTCGCCGTCGGTCACGCTGTGCGACTTCCCGAGGGGCCCGTGACCGTCGTCGCGGCCGCCGTGGTGGTCAGCGTGCGGATGATCGCGCTCTGGCGGCACTGGAACGCGCCGGTCGCGCGCGGTCCCGAGTGAGAAATCCTTTGTGAGTTCTGCGTGTGTTCTTAGGCGGGTCTCAGCACGCTGCGTAAAACTGTCGCCATGCGCATCCTTGTGGTGGACGACGACCGCGCCGTCCGTGAGTCGCTTCGGCGGTCCCTGGAGTTCAACGGCTACCAGGTCCAGCTGGCCAGCGACGGTGCGCAGGCGCTGGAAGCGATCATCGCCGACCGGCCGGACGCGATGGTGCTCGACGTCATGATGCCCCGGCTCGACGGCCTGGAGGTCGCCCGCCGCCTGCGCAGCACCGGTGACGACCTGCCGATCCTCGTCCTCACCGCGCGTGACACCGTCTCCGACCGGGTGTCCGGGCTGGACGCCGGCGCCGACGACTACCTGCCGAAGCCCTTCGCCCTCGAAGAACTGCTCGCCCGGCTGCGGGCGCTGCTGCGCCGCGCCATCCCCGACGGCGCGAACGGCCAGGCGTCCGAGATGCTGTCCTTCGCGGACCTGACCCTCGACCCCGGCACGCGGGAGGTCCGCCGCGGCGGCCGCGAGATCAGCCTGACCCGGACCGAGTTCGCACTGCTGGAACTGTTCCTTTCCTACCCGAAGCACGTCCTCACGCGGGGCCGGATCCTGGAGGAAGTATGGGGATACGACTTCCCGACGTCGGGCAACGCCCTGGAGGTCTACGTCGGCTATTTGCGCCGCAAGACGGAGGCCGAGGGGGAGCCGAGGCTGATCCACACGGTGCGGGGGGTGGGGTACGTCCTGAGGGAAACCCCGCCGTGACCGAACCCGGCGACCCCCGCGGCACGCGCTGGGGAGCCCGCCGGTTCTCGCTGCGCGGCCGGGTGACGCTGCTCGCCGCCGCCTGTGTCGCCGGCGCCGTCGCGCTGGTGTCGATCGGCGCGTACATGGTCGTGCGCAGCAACCTCTACCAGCAACTCGACGACAGCCTGATGGCGCGCGCCCAGGCGGCGGCCGACTCGCCGCAGGTGCAGACCGAGCTGCGGCAGGTCCCGGGCGCCTTCCTCGCCAGCGCCGACCTGCAGATCGGGCAGCTCAACGCGGCGCCCGACGTCGCGCACGCCGTGATGACCTACCCGCTGTCGAGCTCGCCGCCGCCGTTCGGCCAGGACGAGCTGGCCGTCGCGAACGGGGACTCGCCGGAGTCGCTGCGGACGGACTTCCGCACCGACAGCCGGGTGGTCGCGCTGCCCACCGGGCACGGCGAGGCCATCGTGCTGGCGCAGTCGATGGGCCCGACCAAGCGCACGCTGAACGAGCTCGCGCTGGTGCTCTTCCTGATCGGCGGGGCCGGCATCCTGGTCGCCGCCGCGGCGGGCACCGCCGTCGCGCGCACCGGCCTGCGCCCGGTCGACCGGCTGACGTCGGCCGCCGAGCGCGTCGCCAAGACCGGCGACCTGCGGCCGATCCCGGTCAGCGGCGACGACGAGCTGGCCCGCCTGACCACGACGTTCAACACCATGCTCGGCACGGTCGCGGACTCGCAGGAACGCCAGCGCCAGCTGGTCGCGGACGCCGGCCACGAGCTGCGGACCCCGCTGACGTCGCTGCGCACGAACCTCGAGCTGCTGCTCGCCGCGAGCAAGCCGGGGTCGCCGCCGCTGCCGGACGAGGACCGCGTCGACATCATCGCGGACATCAGCGGCCAGCTGGACGAGCTGACGCAGCTCATCGGCGACCTGGTCGAGCTCGCCCGCCAGGACGAGCCGCGCGAGCGGTTCGAACGCGTCGAGCTGCTGGAAGTCGTCGAGCGCGCGCTCGACCGGGCGCGGCGCCGCGCGGGCGAGATCAACTTCGACGTCTCGCTGCAGCCGTGGGTGCTCACCGGGGACAACAGTTCACTCGAGCGTGCGGTGCTGAACCTGCTCGACAACGCCGTGAAGTTCTCGCCGCCCGACGCGACGGTCTGGGTGCGGCTGTACCCCCTCGGCGACGGCACGGCCGTCGTGGAGGTCGCCGACGCCGGGCCGGGCATCGCCGACGAGGACCTGCCCAAGGTGTTCGACCGCTTCTACCGCTCATCGGAGGCGCGGACGCTGCCCGGATCTGGCCTCGGCCTGGCGATCGTCAAGCACGCGGCCGAGCGCCACGGCGGGGCCGTGTACGCCTCGCAGGCGCCCGAGGGCGGCGCGCTGATGACGATCCGGCTGCCGGGGGCGCCCGGCTGAGACCCGCCTGCTGTTGCTTGTTCGCGCCTACCGTGGTGGTGTTGTTCAACTCGGTTGCCGCACGCCTGCCCTGACCTGTTGTTTCGAAGTTCACCCGCCTCGGTCCTGCGGATCCTGTGTTGAATCGTGTAGGATTTTGTGTAGTTGACCTGACGGGGACGGAGTTGAACGGTGCTGGCGCGTCAGCGACAGGCGGTGATCCTGGAAGAGGCACGCCGGACCGGTGCGGTCCGGGTCAGTGACCTGGTGACCAGGCTGGGCGTGTCCGACATGACGGTGCGCCGCGACCTCGACGTCCTCGCCGGGCGCGGGCTCGTCGAAAAGGTGTACGGCGGCGCCACCTCGGTCGTCGGCAAGAGCACCGACGAACCCGGGTTCGAGGCCAAGTCCGTGCGCCAGCGCGCGCAGAAGGAAGCCATCGCCGAGCTCGCCGCGACGCTCGTCCGGCCCGGCACCGCGATCGGCATCTCGGCCGGCACCACGACGTGGACGCTGGCGCGGGCGCTCGACGCCATCCCCGGGCTCACCATCGTGACCAACTCGATCCAGGTCGCGGACGTCCTCCGCGGGTCGACGCAGCCGGACCGCACGGTCGTGCTCACCGGCGGCGTCCGGACGCCGTCGGACGCGCTGGTCGGGCCGGTCGCCGTGCACAGCCTGCGGTCGCTGCACCTCGACGTCGTCTTCCTGGGGGTGCACGGGATGGCCGACGGGCCGGGGTTCACCACCCCCAACCTCACCGAGAGCGAAACCGACCGCGCGCTGGTCGAAGCCGGGCGCAAGCTGGTCGTGCTCGCCGACCACACCAAGTGGGGCACCGTCGGGATCTCCACGATCGCCGACCTCGACGAGGCCGACGTCGTCGTCACCGACGACGGCCTGCCCGACGAGGCCAAGGAAATTCTCGCCGAACGGGTGGGAGAACTCATGATCGCCGAGACGGCGGAGACGGACGAGGCCCAAGAAGCGTGAAGCGCACCGTACGACACCTGGCCGACGGCCGGGAGATCATCTACTTCGACCAGCCCGGCGCGCCCGACCGCGTCGCCGAGGACACCCGGGACCTGCCGCCGGTTTCGGCTGCCTCGGAGATCCGGCTGGACCCGCTGACCGGTGAGTGGGTCGCGATGGCCGCGCACCGGCAGACGCGGACCTACAAGCCGCCGGCCGACCTCTGCCCGCTCTGCCCGAGCAAGCCCGGCAAGCCGAGCGAGATCCCGGAAAGCGATTACGACGTCGTCGTCTTCGAGAACCGGTTCCCGTCCTTCGCCGAGGACGTCGTCGGCGAACCGTCCACTGTGGATGATTTCGGGCTGGTGCCGGTGCGGCCCGGCCGTGGCCGCTGCGAGGTCGTCTGCTTCACCAGCGACCACGACGGCGCTTTCTCCCGCCTGAGCCCGGAGCAGGTGCGGGCCGTGGTGGACGCGTGGGCGGACCGCACGACGGCGTTGTCCGAGGTGCCCGGTGTCGAGCAGGTCTTCCCGTTCGAGAACCGCGGCGAGGAAATCGGCGTCACGCTGTCGCACCCGCACGGGCAGATCTACGGTTACCCGTTCGTCACGCCGAAGACCGCGCGGATGATCGATGTCGCCCGCGCCTACCAGGCCGAACGCGGGCGCCCGGTGCTCGGTGACGTGCTGGCCGCCGAGCAGAAGTCGGGCGCGCGCGTGGTCGCTTCCGGCGAACACTGGACGGCGTACGTGCCGCCGGCGGCCCGCTGGCCGGTCGAGGTGCACGTGGTGCCGCACCGGCAGGTCCCGGACATCCCCGCGCTGACCGACGCCGAGCGCGACGACTTCGCCGCGGTCTACCTCGACGTGCTGCGCCGCTGCGACGCGCTGTACGACCGGCCGTTGCCGTACATCGCGGGGTGGCACCAGGCGCCGGTGCGCCGCGACCGGGAGCTCGGCTGGCTGCACCTCGAGCTGTTCTCCGTGCTGCGGGCGAAGGACAAGCTGAAGTACCTGGCGGGGTCCGAATCGGGCATGGCGGTCTGGATCAACGACGCGACGCCGGAGCAGATCGCGGAACGGCTCCGCGCGGCGGGCTGATCCCGGCATACTCATCTCCGATGCACAGGTTCGGCTCAGGAACCTCTCAGGACCATCGCGCAAGGTGAGGACATGACCGAGAACGACCCCAGCGCACACGACCCCGCGGCGCCGAGGCACCCCGAAACCGGCCAGCAGCCGGCCCAGGGCGGTTGGGCGGGGCACCCGTACGGTGAGCAGGCCCAGCCCGAGTCCGGCGGTACACCGCAGTATTCGGAGCCGTCCTACCACGCGGTGACCGGGGCCGATCCGTCGTCGTCGTACGGCGCGCAGAGCGCGAACCCCTGGTCCGCCCAGGGCGCGCAGATGCCGTCCGGCCAGACGCAGCAGAGCGTCTACCCGCCGCCGAACCCGTACGGTCAGCCCGGTACGTCGGTCTACAACACGCCGGCGCCTCCGCAGCCCAAGCGGTCCAGCGGGAAACTGCTGGCCGGCGTCGCGCTGGTCGCGCTGCTGGTCGGCGGGATCGCGGGCGGGGCGGTCGGGTACCTGACCGGCGGGGCGTCGGGTCCGGCCAGCAACGCCCTCGACGCGCCGAAGCCGGCCCAGCAGACCGGCAACGCACCCGCCGGCTCGGTCGAAGCCGTCGCGCAGAAGCTGTCGCCGAGCGTCGTCGAACTGCAGGTCAGCGGCCAGCAGGGGGCGGGCGAGGGCTCCGGCTTCGTCATCAGCACCGACGGCTACATCCTGACCAACAACCACGTCGTCGAGGTCGCCGCGAACGGCGGCCAGATCCAGGCGGTGTTCCAGGACGGCAAGAAGGCCGCCGCCAAGGTCGTCGGCCGCGACCCGACGACCGACATCGCGGTGGTCAAGGTCAGCGGCGTCAACAACCTGACCCCGGTGGAGATCGGCCGGTCCGACGATCTGCGGGTCGGCCAGTCGGTGGTCGCCATCGGTTCGCCGTTCGAGCTGGCCGGCACGGTCACCTCGGGCATCGTCAGCTCGCTGCACCGCCCGGTGCGCGCCGGCGGCAGCAGCGGCGACCAGACCACGGTGATGGACGCGGTCCAGACCGACGCGGCGATCAACCCGGGCAACTCGGGTGGCCCGCTGGCGAACATGGCCGGCCAGGTCATCGGCATCAACTCGGCCATCTACAGCCCGCAGTCGGCGTCCGGTGGCCAGGGCCAGGGCGCGTCCGAAGGCGGCAACGTCGGCATCGGCTTCGCCATCCCGATCGACCAGGCGCGTCGCACGGCGGACACGATCATCAAGACCGGCCAGGCCGTGCAGACCTACATCGGCGCCCAGGTGAAGGACGCCCCGCAGGGCGGCGCGGAGCTCGGCGCCATCTCCGCCGGCAGCCCGGCGGAGAAGGCCGGCCTGAAGGCGGGCGACATCGTCACCAAGATCGACGACCGCACGATCGACTCGGCCGACACGCTGGTCGCGGCGGTCCGCACCCGGGCCCCGGACGAGAAGGCGACGTTCACGCTGTCCGACGGCCGCACGGTCGAGGTGACGCTCGGCGGCCAGCCCGTCCAGCCCAACTGATCCGTTCCCCGACGCTCGGCCGCCGTGGTGCGGCCGAGACCAACTTCGGCTCGACCCCCGTATTCCGGGGCCGGACCCACAAGGCCACGCGCGACCGGGCACTCGATGCCGGTCGCGCGTGGCCGCATTTGTGCCCGGGTCAGGTACCGGGACGGTCGGTTCGCGTATCCGGAGGGTCGGTTCGCGTGCCTGGCGGGTCGGTTGGGGCATCACGCGTGATTGGCGGGGCATCACGGGTGGGTGGGGGGACGGCGCGGCGGGTCAGGGCCGTCAGGGTTACGGCCAGCCAGACCGCGGCCAGGGTGAGGGTCAGGCCGAGGGCCGGGTTGCCGTCGTGGAGGCCGGGCATCGGTGGGGTGCCGTACGGGCGCCAGAGCAGGGGGAACGCCAGGATGGCCAGTACGCCGGTGGTGACCGTGCCGGTGACGACCGGGGTTTTCCAGCGGGGCGGGAGGAGGCGGGCCAAGGCGAGGCCGAGGATCGCCGTCAGCGGGGCGACGACGGCGTCGTTCAGGATCGGGCCGCCGACGATCCAGCCCACCGTGCCGAAGACGTCCGGGCGCAACGGCAGCGCGTATTCGGCGAACAGCACCACACCCCACGCCAGCGCCGCGAGACCCGGCAGCGCGAAGAGCACGCGAGCGGTCTTCACAGCACCTCCAGCTTGGTGACCCACTTCGTCTGCAGCACGCCGGGCCGGTTCGGCGCGATGATCCGGCACGGGAAGCCGTGGTCGGGGGCGAGGACCTCGCCGTTCAGCTCCAGGGCCAGCAGCGTCAGTTCGTCGGCGGTGTGCTCACCGGGCAGCACGCTGACGCCGTAGAGCCCGCCACGCTCCGAAGAGGACACCCGGACTGCCGAGCCGGGTGCCGCGCCGACGGCTTTCAACAGCGTGGGCAGGGAGATCCCACGCCAGCCGGCGGACTGGCTCCAGCCCTCCACGCAGGCGATCGGCAGCTCTGCCGTCGTCTGCGGCAGGGCGCGCAGCTCGTCGAGCGAGAACTTCGTCGTGCCGCGCGTCGTCACCACCGAGAGGCGCCAGGCGGGCGACCACGTGATCCCCGCGGCCGCCGCCGTGCGGTTCACCGGCAGGTTCTGCGTGCCCTTGCCCGTCTTCCAGGACAGGCCGGAGACGCCGCGCAGGAACGGGACTGTGGCACCGGCGGTGGCGACGACCGCGACGCCGGTCGCGAGCCCGGTGGTTCGGAGGAACCCTCGCCGGGACAACCCTTCGGCCGGCGGTTCCGCCACGGTGGTCCGGCTCAGGGCCCGGCGGATGACCGGCAGCTTCACCGCGACGTGCACCAGGATCGACCCGATCGCCAGCCACGCGACCGCGTAGTGCACCTGCGGGAAGTAGAAGCCCCACGGGTAGTTCTGCGCGACGTTCAGCAGCCCGGTCGTCAGCTCGAAGAACGCCGCACCGGACAGCACCAGGATCGAGAGCCGCTCGAGGGCGTGCGGCAGCGAGCGGACGAGCGGCCGGCCGAACAGCTTCGGGTAGACGCTCCACAGTTTCGCCAGCAGCAACGGGATCGACGCCACGCCGCAGATCACGTGCAGTCCCTGGGTGACGCGGTAGAGCCCGGCCGGCCGGCTGGGCCACCAGAACCACTCGGGCGGGTGCTGGATCAGGTGGCTGATCAGCCCCGTCACGAAACACGTGGTGAACGTGATCGCCAAGGCCAGGCCGAGCTTCGACGTCACGCGCTCGTGGTGCGCCGCGGCCCGGAACTGCTCTTCGCGCGGGATCGGGAGCTTCACAGCCGCTCCAACCGTGCGAACCAGCGCTGTCCGCGCCGGATGGTCCAGTCGACGCGCAGTCCGGCGCGCACGGCGACTTCCGCGATCGCGTCCACCCCGACCCAGGCCCAGGTGAACCAGGCGACGTCGGCGTGGCCGGGCCGGAGCCGGACGCGCTCGTGCCGCAGGCCGCGGCCGGGCGGTTCCAGCTCGACGAGGACGTCGCCGTCGGTGGCGAGCAGCCGGGCCGTGCGCCGCAGCAGCGTCGCCGGGTCGCCGCCGATGCCGAGGTTGCCGTCGGCGAGCAGGGCGTGCCGCCACCGGCCTTCACCGGGCAGGCGGTCGAAGATGTTGCGCTGCAACGCAGTTCCGCCACGACGCCGGGTCAGCGCGACGGCGGTGCGCGAGCTGTCCACGCCCAGCGCGACCACCCCACGCCCGGCCAGCGCCGCGGTGAGCCGGCCGGGACCGCACCCGAGGTCGATGGTCGGGCCGGAGCAGGCGTCGAGGAGGACGTCGTCGCCGTCGGACGCCTCGGTCCAGCGTTCGACCGGCAGCTCGACTCGCTCGCCGTTCGCCAGTTCGAGCCAGCAGTGCTGCCCGAGCAGGCCGCGGTCGAACTCGTGGCCGGTGGTCACCGGTGCCGTCATCACGCCACCGCCCGTCCGCCGACCGCCGCAACGGCGTGCGCGAACCGGCCACCCGGGCACGCCGCCGCCACCGCACGGGCTTCGGCCATGGTGTCCACATCGGACAGACAAGCCGCCCGCTGTGGCCGCAACCCGCACGCGGTGAGGGCGGCGTGGGTGCGTTCGCCGGTGTCGTCGCGGGACATCGGGACGTCCGCGAGGACCTGCGCGTGCCGCGGATCCGCGAGGCCCAGGACCCACCAGCCGCCGTCCACGGCCGGTCCCAGCACCGAATCGTGGCTGCCGCGCAGGACAGGTGCGGCCGCCGCGGCGAGGGACACCGGCGTGACCTGCGGGGTGTCCATGCCGATCTGGAGGATCGGCAGGCCCGCGTGCAGCGCGGCGGCGTCCGCGTGGGCGTTCGCCAGCCGGGCGCCGAAGTCCCGGCCACGCTGCGGGACGACGTTGACCCGCTGCAGCGCCGTCCCGAGTTCGACCCCCCGGGCGGCGGCGCCGAGGTCGCCGGTCAGCGCGACGACGGGCACGGCGCCGGGGACCGCGCAGACGGCGTCGAGCGTGTCGAGCAGGGCGGCGGCGGCGATCTCGGCCGCCTCGGCCGGCGTCGCGGGCGGGCAGAGCCGGGTCTTGGCCAGCCCCGGGACCGGCGCCTTGGCCACCACGAGCAGGACGAAGGGAGAGGTCATCGGGCCAGCACCCGCCCGAAGTCGCGGACCGCGCGCAGCGTGCCCCGTGCCGACCCGGACACCTTCGACCTCGTGCCCTTGGCCCGCTCGCCGTAGCGGACGTCGAACTCGCGGACCTCCCAGCCGGCGCGCTGGGCCTTGATCAGCAGCTCCAAGGGGTAACCGAACGCCCGGTCGGCAACGCCCAGCCGGAGCAGCGCCCGCCGGTCCGCGGCACGCAGGGGCGCGATGTCGTGCACCGGCAGCCCACGGCTGCGCAACAGCAGCGCCAGCACGGCGTTGCCCGCTCGCGCGTGCCACGGCCACACCCCCGGGCTGGCCGGCACCCGGCGTCCGACGGCCAGGTCCGCGCAGTGCTCGACCGCGCTCACCAGCTGCGGCAGGTCGGCGAGGTCCAGGGACCCATCGGCGTCGGCGAAGCACACGATGTCCGCGGTGGCGGCCTCCAGGCCCGCGTGCACGGCTGCGCCGTAGCCACGACGCGGTTCGTGGACCACCTTCGCGCCGAGCGAGGCCGCCACTTCGGGTGAGCCGTCGGCCGAACCGTTGTCGACCACGATCGCGCGGTAGCCCGGCGGCAGCCCGGCCAGCACACCGGGGAGGGCGGCCGCTTCGTCGAGGCAGGGCAGGACGACGTCCACTTCTGAGTCAGTCACGGCGCCGACCGTAAGACCGCTCGTAATGCCACAGAACCCTTGTGGGGCTTACCGAATCATGACATCCGGCGAGTTCTTACCGCGTCGTTACGGCTCCCGTTCCGGGGGCGCGGGCCGCCGCCGGCGGACCTAGGGTGGGCGGCGATGAGCGAGCCGAACCCGGCAGCCCGGCTCGCCGAGCCGCCTGCCCGCGAACCAGCAGCCCCGGTCTCCGGCCGCCGCGCCGACCTCCTCGCCGTGGCGGCCGCCGCGGCGCTCGTCGCCGCGGCCACCGCCGTCGGGCTGTACTACAACCGGCCGAACTCCGGCGTGGTCATCTTCGTTTCCTCGCCGCCGTTGTTCGCCGACTGGCTGCCGCACGTCGGGCCAGGCTCGGTGTTCGCCGTGCTCGTCGCGATCGCGGTCGTGCTGCACGGTCCGACCCTGGCCGCGCGCCTGCCGTGGCGGGGCGCGCTCGCCGCCGGCTACCTCGCCTCGCTCACCTGGATCTTTTCGCTGGCCATGGTCGACGGCTGGGCCCGCGGGTTCGCCGGCCACCTCGCCATCCCGCAGGAGTACCTCCACGAGGTTCCCGGGATCACCGACATCCCGCGGATGCTGCGCGAGTTCTCCTCCCGCATCCTCGACTTCCAGCCGAACTCCTGGACGACGCACGTGTCCGGGCACCCGCCGGGCGCGACGCTCGTCTTCGTCTGGCTGGACCGGCTCGGCCTGCACGGCGGCGCGTGGGCGGCCACGGCCGTCGTGCTCGTCGGCAGCCTGGTCGCGGTGGCCGTGCCGGCCACGGTCGCCCTGCTCGGCCGGCCCGAGGTGGCGCGCGAGGTGCTGCCGTTCGCCGTCCTCACCCCCGGCGCGGTGTGGATCGGCGTGTCCGCGGACGGCCTGTTCGCCGGCGTGACCGCCACCGGGCTGGCCCTGCTCGCGCTGTCGGCAACGGGGTTCGCCCGCGGCCGCCGGTACGCCGTTCCGGCCGGGCTGGCCGCCGGCCTCCTGCTCGGCTTCGGCATCTTCCTGTCCTACGGCCTGGTGCTGCTGGGCGTGCTCGCGCTGGCCGTCGCCGTCCTCGGCAGGCAGTGGCGGGCGGCGGCGCTCGCAATCGCCGCGGCGCTGGCCGTCGTGGGCGTCTTCGCCCGGGCCGGTTTCTGGTGGCTCGACGGCTACCACCTGGTCGTCGAGCGCTACTACCAGGGCGTCGCGCTGGTCCGGCCGTACTCGTACTGGGTGTGGGCCGACCTCGCCGCGGTCACCGTCGCCCTCGGCCCCGCGGTGGTGGCCGCCGTCCGGCGGGGACTGGGCTCCTCCCCGCGCCGGGCCCTGCTCACCGACCCGGTGCTCCTGCTCGGCCTCGCCGCCCTGGCCGCCATTCTCTTCGCCGACGTCTCGGGCCTGTCGAAGGCCGAGACCGAACGGATCTGGCTACCGTTCGGGGCGTGGTTGCTGCCGATGACGGCGTTGCTGCCGCGGCCCGGGCGCCGGTGGTGGCTGGCCGCGCAAGCGGTGACGGCCCTGGCCGTCAACCACCTGCTGCTGACGGGCTGGTGAGGGAGACGTGATGGACGAACAGGCCGGGCGGGTGCTCGTGGTGGACGACGACGAGACGGTCCGCGACGTCGTCCGCCGCTACCTCGAGGTGGCCGGGTTCACCGTCGACATGGCCGGCGACGGCGGCGAAGGACTGGCGAAGTTCGCCGCCCACGAGCCCGACCTGGTCGTCCTCGACGTCATGATGCCGGGGATCAACGGCCTCGAGGTGTGCCGGCGGCTGCGCCAGGTGAGCCAGGTCCCGATCGTCATGCTGACCGCACTCGGCGAGGAGGAGAACCGCATCGCCGGGCTCCAGCTCGGCGCCGACGACTACGTGACGAAACCCTTCAGCCCCAAGGAACTCGCCCTCCGCGTGGCGTCGGTGCTGCGCCGCGCCCGGATGCCCCGCCCGGAGCCGGCCGCCGCGGAACTCGTGGACGGCACCCTGCGCCTGCAGATGAAGGCGCGGACCGCGACCCTCGGCGGCCGCGAACTGCCGCTCACCACGCGGGAGTTCGACCTGCTGGCGTTCTTCCTCGCCCACCCCGGCGTCGCCTACTCGCGCGCGGACCTGCTCGAGAAGGTGTGGAGCTGGGACTTCGGCGACCAGTCCACAGTGACCGTCCACGTGCGACGGCTCCGCGAGAAGATCGAGCGCAACCCGGCCAAGCCGACCCGGGTGGCGACCGTGTGGGGTGTCGGCTACCGCTACGACCGGGAGCAGTCGTGATCGGCTCTGGCGAACCCTTCGCGGAGATGCTGTCGCATCTCTGGCACATCCTGCCGCTGGCCCTGCTGTTCTCGCTGCCGGTCGCGGCACTGGGCGGCGTGTCGCTGTACTACCTGCGCCGCGGTTCGCTGGCCACCACGCTGACGGTGCTGGTGCTGATCCCGGTGCTCGCCACGCTGGTCGGCGTCCTGGGCATCAGCGGGTTCATGTTCACCCCGGCGCTGACCACGATGCTGCTGGTCTGCCTGCTCGTCGCGCTGGTCACCGTGCCCGCGGCCATCATCCTCGGCCGGGCCATCGCCCGCCGCAGCGTGTGGGAACGGGAGGCGCGCGAGCGGGAACGCGCCGCCGAGGCGTCGCGGCGCGAGCTGGTCGCCTGGATCAGCCACGACCTGCGCAGCCCCCTGGCCGGCATCCAGGCGATGGCCGAGGCACTGGCCGACGGCGTGGTGTCCGAACGCGCCGAGGTCGCGGACTACGCCCAGCGGATCAGCGGCGAGACCCAGCGCCTGTCCGCGATGGTCGGCGACCTGTTCGAACTCTCGCGGATCACCGCGGGCGCCTTGGAGCTCACGATGTCCGCGGTGCCGCTGCGGGACGTGGTGAGCGACGCCGTCGCCGCCCAGGCGCCGGTCGCCTACCGCAAGCGGGTGCGCGTGCTCGCCAGCGCGTCGACCTGGCCGGTGGTGACCGGCAGCGACCCGGAACTGGCCCGGATCGTGCGGAACCTGGTGTCCAACGCGATCCGCCACACCCCACCGGACGGGACGGTCGCCGTGCAGATCGGCGTGGACGGCGACGAGGCCCTGCTCGCCGTCGACGACTCCTGCGGCGGCATCCCGGACGACGAGATCACCCGGGTGTTCGACGTCGCCTTCCGGGGGACGCAGGCCCGGACACCGGAGCGCAGTGGGACGACCAGCGGTGGCGGGCTCGGGCTGGCCATCGCGAAGGGGCTGGTCGAGGCGCACCGGGGGCGGATCGGGGTGCACAACCACGGGCCGGGGTGCCGGTTCGAGGTGCGGCTGCCGCTCGCGATGCCCTAGGCGAGTGACCTCAAAGCCAGAGGAGCAGGGTGGTTGATCGTGCTTCGGTAGGAGGTGGCGGTCTTGTCGAAGCGGGTGGCGATGGCACGGAATTGCTCTAGTCGGTTGAAGCAGTGCTCGACGACGTTGCGGCGCCGGTAGGCGACACGGCCGAAGGCCGGTGGGCGGCCGCCGGCCCGGCCCCGGCGCAGCCGGTGGGCTCGTTGGTCCCGGCGTTCGGGAATCGTCGCCGGGATGTGCCGTCGGCACAGGTAGGAACCGATGGCCCGGCTGGAACAGCCCTTGTCCGCCAGCACCGGGACCGGGGTGGCGGAACTCGATACCCGCCATGACCGCGGTGAACTGGGTGCTGTCGTTGATGTTGCCGCCGGTCAGCACCACCGACAGCGGCCGTCCGTGGCCGTCCGTGGCCGTCGCAGGCCAGGTGGATCTTGGTGGTGAGTTCGCCGGGGACCGGCCGATGGCATGATCACCTGGCTCGCTGTGCCCGCGCGGCAGGATCTGTTCGCCCCCGGTGTGGGACGCGGTCCTGGGGCGGGCGCCGACGGCGTGCCGATGCGCCCGCACGATGCTGGAATCGACCGAGACCTCCCGGTGCTCACGGCGATCTGCGACCACGACGGCGCGTGCCGCCGGGGTGGTCAGGGTGAGACGGGTGCCCGGAGTTCGGCCGTGGCGAAGTCGGCGATGCCCTCTGCGAACCCGACCTGTGCGGTGAACCCGAGCAGGTTGCGGGCGCGGGCGGGGTCGGCCACCACGTGGCGGACGTCGGCCGGGCGGGCGCCGCCGATGATCTGGGGGGCCGGGCCTTGGCTGGCTCGGGACAGCTCCGCGGCCAGGTCGCCCACCGTGTGCGGGGTGCCGGAGCAGATGTTCACCGGGGTGATGTCGGCTTCCGGGCCTTCGGTGTGCAGGGCCAGGACGTTCGCCCGCGCCACGTCGTGGACGTGGATGAAGTCGCGCTGCTGGCGGCCGTCCTCCAGGACGCGGGGTGCCTCGCCTCGGGCCAGTGCCGAACGGAACAGGGATGCCACGCCGGCGTACGGCGTGTTCTGGGGCATCCGCGGGCCGTAGACGTTGTGGTAGCGCATCGCCCACACGCTGCCGCCCGTCTGCCGCGCCCAGGCGCCCGCCAGGTGTTCCTGGGCCAGCTTCGTCGCCGCGTACGTGCTGCGGGGGTTCAGCGGCGCGTCCTCCGGCACCAGCTGCCAGCTCAGCTCCGCCTCGCAGGACGGGCAGCGCGGCTCGAACCGGCCTGCGTCCACATCGGACCGGCGGCGGGGTGACGGCGCCACGACGCCGTCGTCCGGGCACGCGTACCGGCCTTCGCCGTAGACGACCATCGAGGACGCCAGTACCAGTTTGCGCACGCCGGCCGCGTGCATGCCGGCCAGGAGCACCGCCGTGCCGTAGTCGTTGTGCAGGGCGTACGACGGCGCGTCCGACGGGTCGACGCCGTGCCCGACCACCGCGGCCTGGTGGCAGACCGCGTCGGCGCCGTCCAGCAGCTCCGCGACGATCTCCGCGTCCGTGACGTCGCCGCGCAGGAATCGGTGCCTGCCGGTGTACGGCGGCGGGGTGCGGGACCCGTGGGCCGTCTGGAGGAGGTTGTCCAGCACCACGACCTCGTCGCCGCCGTCGGCCAGGAGATCGGCGATGTGGGACCCGATGAACCCGGCTCCGCCGGTGACCAGTACGCGCACACCGGCCACGCTAGGGGCGCCGGCCCGGGTCCGCTCACGGCCGGGACGGCACGTCACGGAATCGTCAGAACTCACCCGGCACCTCCCGGCGCCCGGCCGCCGAAACCGGCTACGGTGGGCGCCATGGAACGGAGTGCACAACGGCTGGGCCGGGCCCTCGTGGTCATCGTGGACGATCGCGTGGCGCACGGCGAGCACGAGGACACCAGCGGCCCGTTGGTCACGGAGCTGCTCGAAGAAGCGGGCTTCATCGTCGACGGTGTCGTGGTCGTCGAGGCCGAGACCGCGGGTATCCGCAACGCGCTCAACACCGCCGTGATCGGCGGCGCCGATCTGGTGATCACCGTCGGCGGGACCGGTGTGCTGCCGCGTGACCGCACGCCCGACGCCACCGCCGGTGTGCTCGACCGGCCCATCCCGGGCATCAGCGAGGCCATCCGCGCCTCCGGGCTGGCCGCCGGAGCCGTGGACGCGGGCATCTCGCGCGGGCTGGCCGGAGTGTCCGGCAGCACGCTCGTGGTCAACCTCGCCGGGTCGCGGTCGGCGGTGCGCGACGGGATGGCGACGCTGACGTCGCTGGTGCCGCACGTGATCGACGAGCTTTCGGGCCTCGAAGAGGTTTGATCTTCGTTTTGCCGGGCCGGGGTGGCGGATTTCGCCGCTCCCGGCCCGTGGCGTGCCTGGGACAATCCGAGGGGCCTTCGGATCGGGTTGTCGACGTTCACTGTGGAGTTGTCAAAGAACACGCCGTGGGACACTGGGGGCATGCCGGGCGAACAGCGCAAACCCCAGACCAGTGAGCAGCGCCGCCGGGCGGACGAGATCTTCGGGGACGTCCTGCCCGAGACGACCTCCGACGAACGCGATCCGGAGCGGCGCACCGGTCTCCCGGACGACTGGTACCGGGAGAACCGGCCACCGCACCACGACCGCTGACCGCCGTCAGCCGCGGTTTTCGTCGCGCTGGTTCTGGGCCCGCAGCAGGTCGCGGATCTCGATCAGCAGCTCGACGTCCGTCGGCTCCGACGGGCCCGGCTCCTGGCCGCGCTTGCGGCGGTCCTGCACCTTCTTGACCGGCAGCACGATCACGAAGTAGACCACCGCCGCGACCAGCACGAAGTTGATTGCCGCGTTGATGACGCCGCCGAAGTCCAGGAACGTCGCCTTGTTGTTGTCGAAGATCTGGTAACCCAGGCCGTTCGCCGCGTCCGTGCCGCCGATCGTGCTGATCAGGGGCTTGATCAGGCCATTGGTGAACGCCGTGACGATCGCCGTGAACGCCGAGCCGATGACCACCGCCACGGCGAGGTCGACGACGTTGCCGCGCATCAGGAAGTCCTTGAAACCTTTGAACACCTTGATCTCCTCACGAACCGGGAAGGGGACGCCGCTGCCCGTCTCGGCGGGCGCGGGCTAGCGGAGAGTAACCGTTACCGGACGCTCCAGTGAAATCGCCGCCACCCTCGTCGCGGTCGCTTCCGGCAGCCGCAGCAGCACCAACGCCCCTTTGGCCGTGGTCGGCTCCTGGTGCCCGACCCCCACCACCGTGGCCCCGCCGGCCAGCACCGACGCCGGCGCTCCCGGCTCCGGTGCGGCCACGACGTCGACGCGCCGGCCGGGGCCCAGCAGTTCGGCGACGCCCGCGTCGGCCAGCCGGACCGGCACGGTCGCCGTCCCGGGATCACCCGGCGCGGGGATGGCCGCCAGCCGGACGTCGGTCAGCGGTTCGCCGGCCCGGACGGCGCCCGCCAGCAGGCGCCCGTCGACGGCGTCGAGGGAGCTCAACACGCCCGTGGGACGTGCTTGATCGGGGAGGTCGGCCAGCCGGACGTCGGCAGCGCGCAGCGTCGCGCCGGAAGGGAGGTCGTGGGCCGCGAGGACGGTCGGGGCGCCTCGCGCGGAGCCGGGGTTGATGACCAGCACCGCACCGGTCAGCAGCAGGCAGGCGGCGAGCCAGCGGCGGATCAGCCGCGTCCGCCGGCCGTGCAGCCGGGTGAGATCGGGTAGGCGGAACTTCGCCAGGACGTCCACGGTGCCCCCTCGGTCGGATCGAGTGCGACGCCGCGCCGCACAAGATCGACGTTAGGGAAGCCGGACGGGCCGCCGGAAGGGCCTCGTCCGGCATCTGTGGACAACCGGGGTGTTGTGGATAACTCGGGCCTCAGGAGGCCGCGGCGGCCGTCTTCGTCGTGCTCGAGGAGGAAGATGCCGCGCTCGTGTCCGACTTCGACTCCGTCTTGGTCTCGGTCTTCGCCGGGGTCGCGGCGGTGCTCGACTTGCTCGAGTCGCGCGAGTCGGTGCGGTAGAACCCGCTTCCCTTGAAGACGACGCCGACCGAGCTGAAGACCTTGCGCAGCGCCCCGGAGCACTGCGGGCACACGGTCAGGCTGGGGTCCGAGAACGACTGCACGGCTTCGAACCGGTGGTCGCATTCTTTGCAGGCGTACTGGTACGTAGGCACTGACGGCTCCTTTGCTGGCACTCATCCGACTTGAGTGCCAACCCGATTGTGCGGGAAAACCTTCCCCGAAAGCAATTCCTGGTTGCTCACACCGGCAGTTCGACCACGCCTCGACCGGGCGTCAAGGCCCCGGTCATGCGCACGTCGTGCGCTTCCCCGGGCAGCCGTTCCACCAGTTCTTCGTCCCGGACGACCGCCACCAGCGCGGCGCCGGCCGAGGCGAAGACCAGCGAGCGATCGTAGTGACCCGCGCCGCGCCCGAGCCGGACGCCCCGGTGATCCACGGCCAGCGCGGGCACCAGCACCAGCTCCGCCGCGCCCACGGCGTCCGCACCCAGGCGTTTCCCACCCGGTTCGCGGATGCCGCGGAACCGGCTGGGCACCAGATCGGCCTCGCCCGCGTACTCGGCCCACTCGAGCGGATCCGTCCGCGAAAGGATCACGGGCAGCAGCACCCGCGCGCCGCCGGCCACCAGCGCGTCGACGAGCGCCGTCGTGCCCGGTTCCGTGCCGAACGGGAGGTAGGCGCACACGGTCTTCGCTGTGACCTTCGACACCGCCTCGACCAGCGCCGACGCCTCCCGCGCGTGGGATTCGGCAGCCTGGTCCGCCCGTGCGCGCAGCAGCCGGTCGCGCCACTCCGTCTTGCTCAGGTGCTCATTGCCCAGCGCATGCATGACCTCACGTTAGGCTTTGCGCCCATGACGGGCGCCGCAACCTCCCAGACGTTCAGAACCGCCATCGTGCCTGCCGCCGGCCTCGGGACACGGTTCCTCCCGGCGACGAAGGCCGTGCCCAAGGAGCTCCTGCCGGTGGTGGACACCCCCGGTATCGAGCTGGTCGCGGCCGAGGCCGCCGCCGCCGGCGCGGAACGCCTGGTCATCGTGACCTCACCGGGCAAGGACGCCGTCGTCCGCTACTTCGAGAAGCAGCCGGAGCTGGAGCAGAACCTCGAGGCCAAGGGCAAGACCGACCTGCTCGAGAAGGTTCGCCGCGGCTCCGATCTGCTCGCCGTCGAAACCGCCATCCAGGAGCAGGCCCTCGGCCTCGGCCACGCCGTCGCGCAGGCCGAACCGAACCTGCGCCCGGACGACGAAGCCGTCGCCGTGCTGCTCCCGGACGACCTGGTGCTCCCCACCGGCGTGCTCGAAAAGATGAGCGCGGTCCGCGCCGAGTTCGGCGGCAGCGTGCTCTGCGCCTTCGACATCCCGAAGGCCGAGATCTCGCCGTACGGCGTCTTCGACGTCAGCGACACCGAAGATGACGACGTCAAGCGCGTGCACGGGATGGTCGAGAAGCCGAAGCCGGAGGACGCGCCGTCGACCTACGCCGCGGCCGGCCGGTACCTGCTCGACCGGGCGATCTTCGACGCGCTCAAGCGCATCACCCCGGGCAGCGGCGGCGAGCTGCAGCTGACCGACGCGGTCGCGCTGCTGATCACCGAAGGACACCCGGTGCACGTCGTCGTCCACCGCGGTGGACGCCACGACCTGGGGAATCCGGGTGGTTTCCTGCGCGCCGCGGTCGATTTCGCGCTGGAAACGCCCGAGTACGGTCCATCTTTACGGGCGTGGCTGACGGAACGGATCGGGACAGAGCGCCCATGACGGAATCCCTCGACGCGGCGCGGCCCGAGGTGGCCGAGGAGGAGGCCGAGTTCCGCTCGGTCGACGCGCAGATCGCGATGACGCTGGACGCGGCCGTCCGGCCCCAGCCGGTGCGGGTGGCGATCTCCGAGGCCCAGGGCCTGCTCTGCGCCGAGGAGGTGGTCGCCGAGCACGCGCTGCCCGGGTTCGACCAGGCCGCGATCGACGGGTACGCCGTGCGCAGCGTCGACGTCCGCAACGCCGGGCAGGAGCCGGTGCAGCTGCCGGTCGTCGGGGAGATCGCGGCGGGTTCACGCCAGCCGCGGCGGCTCCAGCCCGGCCAGGCCGTGCGCGTCGACACCGGCGCGCCGCTGCCGACGCTGGCCGACGCCGTCGTCCCGCTCGCCTACACCGACGGGCACCAGGCCAAGGTCACCGTGCACCGGTCGGTGCCGTCGGCGGGGTACGTCCGGCGGGCGGGCGAGGACGTGCAGATCGGCGACGTCGCGGTGCGCCGCGGCGACACGATCGGCTCGGCCCAGGTGGGCCTGCTGGCCGCGGTCGGGCGGGCGAAGGTCCTCGTCTACCCGCGGCCGCGGGTGTCGATCGTGTCGGTCGGCGACGAGCTGGTCGACATCGACCGGACGCCGTCGGTCGGGCAGGTCTACGACGTCAACTCCTACGCGCTGTCCGCGGCCGCCCGGGACGCGGGCGCCGAGGTCAGCCGGGTCGGCATCGTGGCGAGCGAGCCGAAGCGGCTGCGGGAGGTCGTCGAGGGCCGCCTGCTGATGTCGGAGATCGTCGTGGTCGCGGGCGGCGCCGGGGGCGCCACCGGCGACGAGGTCCACGCCGCGCTGTCCGACCTCGGCCGGATCGACATGACGCGGGTGGCGATGCACCCCGGCTCGGTGCAGGGGTTCGGCCGGCTCGGCCCCGACTCGGTGCCGACGTTCCTCATCCCGGGCAATCCGATGAGCGCGCTGGTGGTGTTCGAGGTGCTGGTGCGGCCGCTGATCCGGGCGGCGCGCGGGACGCGCAACCCGCACCGGCGGATCGTCGGCGCGCGGCTGCTGTCGCCGATCACCTCGACCGAGGGCCGGCGCGGGTTCCTGCGCGGCCAGCTGCTGCGCGACGAGGCCAACGGCGAATACCTCGTCCAGCCGCTCGGCCAGTCCGGAGCGCACCTGCTCGCGTCGCTGGCCGAGGCGAACTGCCTGATCAACGTCCCGGAAGAACTGACCGAGGTGGCCGCGGGCGACCAGGTCCAGGTCACTTTCCTGGCCCAACGGGCCTGATGAACTCCGTGTCGGGCGTGTCCTACCCGGTCGAGAGCCGGCACCCGGGCTGGCCGGCGCGGCTCGGCCCGCTGCGCGTGCCCGCGGGCGAGGTCGCGGTCCGGCCGGTCTGGCTGCGCGACGCCGGCGAGTGGAGCCGGATCCGGCTCCGGGACCGCGCGCACCTCGAAATGTGGGAACCCACCGGCGTCGGCCCGTGGCCCGAACGCAACGCCTTCTGGTCGTGGCCGTCGCAGTGGGCGGCACTGCGCTCGCTCGCTCGGCGTGGTCAGTGCCTGCCGTTCACGATCACCCTGGACGGTCGTCTCGCGGGCCAGATCACTGTGGGTAACGTCATCCGGGCGTCGCTCCGGTCGGCCTGGATCGGCTACTGGGTGTCGTCCGACGTAGTCCGCGGCGGGGTGGCGACGGCCGCCGTCGCGCTCGTGACCGACCACGCCTTCACTTCGGGCGGGCTGCACCGGCTGGAGGCCACGGTGCGCCCGGAAAACGCCGCCAGCCTGCGGGTTCTCACCAAGGCGGGCTATCGGCAAGAGGGCTTGTTCGAGCGCTACCTGGACGTTGCGGGGGCCTGGCGCGACCACTACTGCTTCGCCGTCACGCGCGAAGAGACGGGCGCCGGGCTGGTGTCGCGGCTGGTGGCCGCGGGCCGAGCCGACTACGCCTGACCGTGATTACCCACCCGGGTCAGTAGCTGCGTTACCACATGCTGTGAGTTTCACCTAATCCGGTGAGCCTTTTCCGTGATCGAACCCGGCGAGTCTGCGCCCGATCTGTTACTCCTGTGACTAACGTGATTTCTGGTGGAAGGATCGGGGGAGGTGACGGGAGATGCCCAGCTCCGTGATCATCGTCGCGCTCGCCGCGGCATGGCTCGTCGTACTCGTGCCCATGGTCGCGCGACGGCGGCAGCAGGTCGCGAGAACGGCCGACTCGGCGCTCGCGGCCAGGGTCGTGCGCAGTGGACGCAACGAGGACCGGGAGGAATTCGCCATGTCCGACGACCTCGGGAAGTCCCGGCCTTCGGTCGAGGACGACCTGGCCGAGCTGGAGGCCGAGCTCGAACTCGACGACGACCACGGCGAACAGGAGCCTGACCCGGACCCGCTCCCGCAGCCGAAGCACGGCTCACGGGCCGAGCGCGACCGGCCCGGCTACCGGCCCGGCCGCGGCGGCTTCGACCCGGAAGCCGCCGAGATCGCGGCCCGCGCGAAGTACGGCTTCCGGCAGCGCATCGTGGTCATCCTGCTGGTCATCGCGGTGGCCACCGGCCTCATCGCCGGCTTCGTCGTCCCGATGGCCTGGTGGGGCCACGGCGTGGTCGACGTCGTCCTCGTCGGCTACCTCGTCTACCTGCGCCGCCAGGTGCGCATCGAAGAGGAGATCCGGCAGCGCCGGCTCGCCCGCTTCAACGGCACCCGCGCGCCTCGCCGCCCGTCCGCTCCCGCGCCCGCGGTGCCGGACGAGGACCACGAGCCGGAGGAAGAGGTCGACGTCGTCGAGCCGGTCCGCCGCGAGGTGGTCGAGCGCCGCCCGTCCCCGACATCCCGCGTCCGCCGCAGCGCGGTCGTCGTCGACCTGGACGACGAGGACCCGGCGTTCGAGGAACTCGACGAGCCCGGGACCGGCCCGTACCGCCGCGCGGTCGGCGAGTGACCCCCCGGTTCGATGTGCTCGTAGGGCACTGCTAAGCTCTACGAGCACAACCAAGGGGCTGTAGCGCAGTTGGTAGCGCGTCTCGTTCGCATCGAGAAGGTCAGGGGTTCGATTCCCCTCAGCTCCACTCGCTTCGCAGGAGAGCCCTGTTTGCCCTTCAGGCAAACGGGGCTCTTCTCGTTGTGTCTCTTGGGGGTCGGACCCCCAAGCCCCCGCCAGGGGGCTCCGCCCCCTGGACCCCCGATCGTGGTTGCGTTTTGGTTGGCCGTCCACTTTGGAGTGGGCGGCCTTTTTGGTGTCGCTGGGTTACTGGCGGGTAGCTTGTTGCTGGTGTATCGGGAACTTGATACGGGTGGGCAACGTCGTTCTCGGTTGGATCCCTGGCATGGTCCAAAGCGAACCTGTGGGAACCCTTGGTCGTCGTGGGGCTGTCTTGGCCGGTGTTGCTGTCTATGGGTGTGGGGGTGATGAGGCCGCCTTGGTTCGTGAGGTGGCTTCTCGGCTTGGGGTTCGGGTCACCGTTACCGAAGATGCCCTGTGTGAGGGCAATGTTGGGGCTGCCGGCTGGGCTCGGTGTGTCAGTGTTGGGCACAAGGCCTCTGTCTCCGCCGCTGTTCTTCGGGGGCTTGCCCGAGTTGGGGTTCGGTACCTCTCCACTCGGAGCGTGGGGGTTGATCACATTGATGTCGCCTGTGCTGCTCAGGTTGGGATCTCCGTGGGGAATGTTGCCTACTCTCCGGACAGCGTTGCCGACTACACCCTGATGTTGATGCTCATGGCCTTCCGGGATGTCAAGGCCGTGCTCCGGCGGGCTGAGGCCGGGGACTTTCGGCTTGGGGCTCGGGGGAAAGAACTGCGGGATCTTACCGTGGGGGTTGTCGGGACCGGGCGGATCGGGTCCGCTGTTGTGGAACGGTTGCGGGCCTTTGGAGGGCGCGTTGTTGCCTTTGACAGCTCTCCTCGGGCTGCCGTTGACTACGTGCCCCTTGATGAACTGCTTCGGGTCAGTGACATTGTCACGCTTCATGCGCCGCTCACCGATGAGACTTGGCATCTTCTTGATCGGCGGCGGCTTGGGCTTGTGAAGGCCGGTGCTTTTGTTGTCAACACCGGGCGTGGGGCGCTCATTGACACCGATGCTCTTGTCTCCGCGCTGGAGAGTGGGCGGTTGGGTGGGGCCGCCTTGGATGTTCTCGAGGGGGAAGAGGGCGTCTTCTACTCCGACTGCCGGGGTAAGGACCTGGGAAGCCGGCTAGGGCGGTTGCAAGGGCTCCCGAATGTTCTTGTCACTCCGCACATTGCCTACTACACCGATCGTGCCCTGCGGGACACCGTCGAAAACTCGATTCTCAACTGCCTTGACTTCGAAAGTGGGGCTCTGCATGGGTAAGCTCAAGGTCGGGATTCTGTTCGGGGGGCGCTCCGAGGAACATCCCGTCTCCGTGAAATCCGCGCAGGCGGTTGCGCGGCATCTTGACGCCGAACGGTACGAACCCGTCTGGGTCGGGGTCGCCCGGGATGGGGCCTGGAAACTCTGCGATGGGCCCGACGCCGGTTGGGAAGACGGCCGGGAGGTCGTTCTGGGGCGGCGGCTGCTCGTTCTTGATGATGGGAAGTACGAAAGCGTCGAGCTGGATGTTGTTCTGCCCGTTCTGCACGGCAAGCTCGGGGAAGATGGGGCCGTTCAGGGCCTGCTCGAACTGTCCGGGATTCCCTACGCCGGTTGTGATGTGCAGAGTTCCGCTCTGTGCATGGACAAATCTCTCGCGTACGTCGTCGCGCGGAGTGCGGGGATTGGGACGCCGGACTTCTGGGTTGTCGGGGAGGACGTCGATCCGAAGCAGTTCAGCTATCCCGTCTTCGTCAAGCCTGCTCGTTCGGGGTCGTCGTTCGGGGTCAGCAAGGTTTCCGGCGAGGAAGAACTGGTGGGCGCGGTGAGAGGCGCTGCGCATTATGACGACAAGGTTCTCGTCGAGGCGGCCGTCGTCGGGAGTGAGGTCGGGTGTGCCGTGCTCGGGAACGGCTCCGACCTCTTCGTCGGGGAGGTGGACCGGATCGCCCTGTCGCACGGGTTCTTCCGGATCCACCAGGAAGACTCGCCCGAAACCGGCTCGGAGAACTCGACGCCCATCGTTCCCGCCGACGTCCCGGCCGAGACACGGCTACTGGTCCAGGAAACCGCCAAGGCCATCTACCGCGCACTCGGGTGCCGGGGGCTCGCCCGGGTCGACATGTTCCTCAAGGACGATGGGACCGTGGCGCTCAACGAGGTCAACACGCTGCCCGGCCTCACCTCCTACAGCCGGTACCCCCGGATGATGGCCGCCGCCGGGGTGTCGCTGTCCGACCTGATCGACCGGGTCGTCTCGCTGGCCGTGAGGGGCCGATGAACGACGACTTCGCCTTCGTCGACGAGCTCGTCCCCCGGATCCGGTGGGACGCCAAGTACGCCACCTGGGACAACTTCACCGGGAAGCCCGTCGACGGCTACCTCGTCAACCGGATCGCCGGCACGACCACCCTGTGCGCCGCCCTCGCCGAAGCGCAGGAAAAGGCCGCCTCCCTCGGGTTCGGGCTGCTGCTCTGGGACGGCTACCGGCCGCGACGCGCCGTCGAGTGCTTCCTGCGGTGGGTGGACCAGCCCGAAGACGGCCGGACGAAGCTGTGGCACTACCCGAACCTCGATCGCGCCGCGATGTTCGCCAAGGGGTACGTCGCGATGAAGTCCGGGCACAGCCGCGGCAGCACCGTCGACCTCACCCTCTACCACCTCGTCACCGGCGAACTCGCCTCGATGGGCGGCGGCCACGACCTGATGGACCCGATCTCGCACCACGGCGCCCGCGGTGTCTCCGGGCTCGACGCCGGGAACCGCCGGTACCTGCGGTCCATCATGGAGGACTGCGGGTTCGCCGCCTACGAGCGCGAGTGGTGGCACTACCGCCTCGAGGACGAGCCCTACCCGGACACCTACTTCGACTTCCCCGTCGGCTAGCCCGCCGGCAGCCGGACGGTCACCCGGAGGCCGCCCGACGGGAGGGGCGTCAGCGTGAGCGTTCCGTCGTGCGCCTGCGTGATGCTCTGGACGATCGCCAGGCCGAGGCCCACCCCGGCGTGGTCCGCGCGGATGCGTTCGGTGCCGCGCTGGAACGGCTCCGTCAGGGTCGACACCAGCTGCGGCGGCAGCGGCTCGCCCGTGTTCTCCACCGTCAGCACGACCGACCTGCCGCGGACGGTCGTCGTCAGGTGCACCACCCCCGACGGGACGTTGTGGACGATCGCGTTGTGCAGCAGGTTCGTGGTCAGCTGCAGCAGGAGCGCCTCCGAACCGATGGCCGGGGCCAGCTCGCCGGACGTCTCGATCGTGACGCCGTGCTTCTCCGCCAGGGGCAGCAGCGTTTCGGCCGCTTCCTCCACGGTCAGGGACAGGTCGACGCGGTCGCGGCGGAACGACCGCTGGTCGGCCCGGCTGAGCAGCAGCAGCGCCTCGGTGAGGCGGATCGCCCGGGTGTTGACGACGTGCAGGCGTTCGTCGAGCTCGTCCGTCGGGCGGTTCGGGTCGTTGCGGGCGACGTCGAGGAGGCTCTGCGTGATCGCCAGCGGTGTGCGCAGCTCGTGGGACGCGTTGGCCGCGAAGCGCCGCTGCTCGGCGACGTGCGCTTCGAGGCGGGCGAGCATCGTGTCGAACGCGTCGGCCAGTTCGCGGAACTCGTCCGTGCGGCCCGGGAGGCGGACGCGGTGGGCGAGCGAGCCGGTCGCGGCCAGGCGGGTGGCGTCGGTGATCCGGGTCAGCGGGGCGAGCATCCGCCCCGCCAGCAGCCACCCGCCGAGCAGGCCGAACACCAGCAGGAAGACGATCACCGCGGCCATGAACGGCACGAAGGCGCGCACCAGGACCGACCGGTTGATCCAGAAGTTGCCGTCGGTGCGGATCCAGCCGCTGGGCAGGAAGTACAGGTAGAAGGCCAGCACGGCGCCCATGAGCAGGATGCCCGCGAGCATCACGAACCCGGCGTAGCTCAGGGTGAGCTTGAGCCGGGCGCTCGGCCCGGGCGCCCTATCCACGCCGCTCGCCGCCGGTGTCGATGCGGTAGCCGACGCCCGGCACGGTCGCGATGATGCCGGGCTCACCGAGGCGCTTGCGCAGGACCGAGACCGTGATGCGCACGGCGTTGGTGAACGGGTCCGCGTTCTCGTCCCACGCCCGCTCCAGCAGCTCCTCGGCGCTGATCACCCCGCCTTCGGCCGCGACGAGCACCTCGAGCACGGCGAACTGCTTCCTGGTCAGCGCCACGTACCGGCCGTCGCGGTAGACCTCGCGGCGGAACGGGTCCAGGCGCAGGCCCGCGAGCTCGCGCACCGGCGGCCGGCTGTGGGCGCGCCGGCGGTCGAGGGCCCGCAGCCGGAGCACCAGTTCCCGCAGCTCGAACGGCTTCGTCAGGTAGTCGTCGGCGCCGAGCTCGAAGCCGGACGCCTTGTCGTCGAGCCGGTCGGCCGCGGTGAGCATCAGGATCGGCGTGCCGCGGCCGGAGGCGACGATGCGGGCGGCGACCTCGTCGCCGGACGGGCCGGGGATGTCCCGGTCGAGGACGGCGATGTCGTAGCTGGTGACGCTCAGCAGCTCCAGTGCGGTGTCGCCGTCGCCGGCGATGTCCGCCGCGATCGCCTCCAGCCGGAGGCCGTCGCGGATGGCGTCGGCCAGGTAGGGCTCGTCCTCGACGATCAGCACACGCACGCTCCCGATGCTACGAGCCGCGCCCTATCGCCGGCGTATCGGAAAGCGCAGACGAGGGGGCAACACCGCGCGGCCTTGACTGCCGCTATGAGCATGACCGTCCTCGGCCCGGAACACGGCGCGCTGCCGGACGGCGCCTCGGTTTCCGACGACGCCTGCCCCGCCGTGGCCCGCCTCGATCCCGCCCTGCTCGGCGCCCTCCGCCGGGCCGCCGCGGACGCCGCGGCCGACGGCGTCCGGTTCGTCGTCAACGGCGGCTGGCGATCCCGCGCCTACCAGGAGCACCTGCGCCGCCGAGCGGTCGCGAAGTACGGCTCCGAGCAGGAAGCGGCCCGCTGGGTGACGACGCCCGACACGTCCGCGCACGTGCAGGGGAAGGCCGTCGACGTCGGGCCCGCCGAGGCGCGGGCGTGGCTTTCCGAGCACGGCGCAAGGTACGGGTTGTGCCGGATCTACCGCAACGAACCCTGGCACTACGAGCTGCGTCCGGACGCCGTCGAGCACGGCTGCCCGCCCATGTACGCCGACCCCTCGCACGACCCGCGGACGCGGCGGTGAGCGTCACCGGGCCAGGTGCTTGCGGACGTCCTCGGCCACGGCGGCCCGTCCGCTCATCCGGTACTTGGCCAGGATGCCGCGGACGTGGCTCTTCACCGTGTGCAGGCTGACGCCGAGTTCGCGCGCGATCTGGTCGTTCGGCAGGTCGTTGCCGAGCAGCACGGCGACACCCTGCTCGGCCGCGGTGAGCGACCGGAAGCGTTCCTCCGGGCCGTTGTCGATGTTGAGGGTCAGCTCCATGAGGTCGGACTGCAGCTGCTGGCAGTCGGTGACGATGCGCTGCAGAGCCTCCCTCAGCGTCGCCGGATCGGGTGAGGGCAGCGCGTCCTGCGCTCGCTGTCGCACGTCCGCCACGCGCGAGGACAGGAACTCGACGATGTGGTCGGCGGTCACCAGCTGCGGTGTTCCGGCGACGCCGGCCGGCAACCGGCGGAGCGCGTCCAGGTCCTCCGCCTCCTTGGTCAGCACGCGGGCGACCAGGTCGGCCAGCCATTCGAACGCGCGCACGGAGTTGTCGTCGAACGTGTCCGCCTCGTAGCTCTGCATCGACATCATGCCGAACACCACCGGCTCGCCGTCGGGCCCGCGGCGGAACAGCGGGGTGGTGACGGCGTCGGCGGACGCCCGGCGCGTGTCCCCGGCGGGGACGCCGGCGTGCAGGGCGGCGCCGCTGTCGTACTGCATCCGGTAGGTCTGGCGGTGCTTGAGCAGCCAGGCGGCCTGGCCGTGCGGCCCGTAGATGTGCGACTCCGGGTCGGTGAACAGGCCGCTGTCGTAGCCGTAGGGGTAGCGGACCCGGTTGGCGCCGTGGAAGAAGCCGACGTAGAAGTGGTCGAGCGGCACGATCTTGCTCATCACCGCGCGGGCGTAGTCGTAGAGCCCGTAGTGGTCGGTGCGGTAGTTGGCGTCGATCTTGTGGAACGCCTCCCGCAGGATCAGCGTCGTCTCGGCGTCCACCCGGAGCCGGGCGGGCGGTCCCGATTCGGCCGGCGGCATCCCCACCTCATCCTCCGGCGCACGGGCCGCGGCGGCCGGCTCGCTCCGCGAGCGATGGAGGAACCCGCCCTCCCGCTGTCAGTGTTGACGGGCGAGAGGACGGGGAGGAGCGGCCATGGAGACCCATTGACAGTCAGGAAAGCGTCTTCAGCCAGCTGGTCACCACCGCGTAGTACGTCGGCGCGTTGGGGGCGTAGTTGATCGCGTGGCCGTAGCCGTTGAGGATGTACGTCTGCAGCGGCCCGCCGAAGAACGGGGCTTCCGACGCGCGCAGGGCCTCCGGGGACGAGCAGTCGCTGCCCAGCGTTCCGCAGAAGTGCGGGTCGTTGCCGACCACCAGCAGCACCGGGACCGTGATCTGCTGGGACGCCGGGGTGACCACCGTGGTCAGGGTCAGGCTGTCCACGGCTTCGGTGGCCGCGAAGACGTCCTTTGTGGACTCGTCGTAGGCGATCGCGCCCGCGTCGTAGGGACCCGGGGTGTGGAAGGCGGTGTAGCGCGTTCCCGGGTCCGTCGTCAGGTAGCCCGCGTCGAGGCCGCGGGGGGCCAGGGCCGGGTCCAGCGGGGCCGGGATCATCTGGGCCAGCACCGGGATCACCGTGATCAGGTTCATCCGGTGCGTCATGCCGGTGACCAGGACGCCGTCGACGTCGTGGTAGCGGCCCGCTTCGATCATCGCCATCGCCGCCCCGATCGAGTGGCCGCCGACGACCACCTTCGCGAAGCGGGCGTGGATCGACTGGATCACCTGGTGCGCCGCCACCGCCTGGGCGGACGCGCTCAGCAGCGTGCTCAGCGGCTTCGAGCTGCTGCCCGTGCCGAGCCGGTCCAGGGCCAGCGTCGCGATGCCCGCCTGGTTCGCGGCCAGGCGGAACGACCGGATCTCCGGCGTGTAGCCGATGTCCCAGTAGGTCGCGTTGTACGTGCCGCCGGGGATCAGCACCACCACCGTCGACGCGCCGGGCGGGGCGCACAGGCGGCCGTGCATCGTCTGCGGGAGCAGGGCCACCGTGACCGGGACGGAGAGGTCCTCGCACGTCGTCGCCGCGACGGCCGGGACCGGATTCAGGAACGCCGCCAGCAGCAGGAAAACGGCAGCACAAAGACGGAGACGGAACACGGGGGAAGGACCTCCAGCTAGCGGGGGACTGCCGTCATCGGCAGGCGGTCGGGGTAGGCGGCGGAGGTGAACTTCACGCGCACCGGCCGGCCCGGGACGGGGACCAGCCGCCACCGCGCGGCCACCGTGGCCACCGTGATGACGATTTCGTTCTGGGCGAAGCGGTTTCCGATGCACTGCCGGGTGCCCGCCCCGAACGGGACGAACGCGCCCTTCGGCACCGCGGCCGCCCGGTCCGGCGCCCAGCGGCCGGGATCGAACCGGTCCGGGTCGGGGAACGACGCGGGGTCGTGGTGCAGCGCGTGCGGGCTGACGATCACCTCGGCACCCGCCGGCAGCCGCACGCCACCGAGGTCGACCTCGGTCAGGGTCCGGCGCATCAGCATCCAGAGCGGGTACAGCCGCAGCACCTCGTCGACCACCTGCCGGACGTAGGTGAGCCGGGTGAGGTCGTCGACGGTGACCGGGCGGCCGCCCAGCACCTCGTCGACCTCGGCGTGCACCCGCGCCTCGACGTCCGGGTGCCGGCCGAGCTCGTGGAACGTCCAGGCCAGGGCCAGTGCGGTCGTCTCGATGCCCGCGGTGAGCAGGGTGAGCACCTCGTCCCGCGCCTGCTCGTCGGTCATGCCGGCCAGCAGCAACGTCGAAAGCAGGTCGCCGTGGTCGATGCCCTCGCGCCGCCAGTCGCGGATCACCTCGAGCACGATTCCCTGCATCCGGCCGATCGCCTCGTCGAACCGGCGGTTCCCGGGCACCGGAAGCTTTTCGACGAACTTCGGCGACAACGCGCGAATCATTCCCTGCTGGATGATGACGTAAATCGACCGGCGGGCTTCTTCGATCGCCGCCTTTCCCAGGTCGGTGGAAAACAGCGCCTCGCCGACGATCGTCACGGCCAGGCTCTGCATGTCCTCGTCGATCTCCCGCACCTCGCCGGCCTGCCACGCGCCGGCCAGGTCCGCCGCCGCGCGCCGCATGATGTCCGCGTAGGCGGCCAGGCGGTCGCGGTGGAACGCCGGCTGCATCAGCCGCCGTTGCCGAAGGTGGAAATCGCCGTTCGAAAGCACCAAGCCATTTCCGACGAACGGCCGGAACTTGTCGAACATCGCCCCCTTGCGGAACTTCGGCCCCTCCGTGACCAGCACTTCGTGGGCCAGCCGCGGGCTGGCGACGAAGTGGACGGGCGCCGGGCCGAGCCGGAGTTCGACGATCTCGCCGTGCTCGTGCAATGCGTCGGTGAATGCGAAGCGTTGCCGCAGCAGTGCCGGAGTGTGCCCGAGAAAAGGCCACCGGCCCGGTGCGACCGGGACGCTCATGCGGACTCCTCGTTGCGCCATTGTGTGGATTTCCCAAGGAGACGGCCCACGGTAGGCGCGTTCAGTCGAACGGGACAGTGCCCGATCGGGTGGTGTGCACTCACGCGGATGGCGCAGTAGCCGGACCGCGGGGAATCGCTAAGCTCTTTCCGATCCGACGTAACGAGAAGGTGTTCTTCGTGACCCGATCACCGGAATGGGTTCCACCGGGTGTCGATATCTCCGTGCCGAGTATCGCGCGCACTTACGACTTCATGCTCGGCGGCGGCCACAACTTCGCCGTCGATCGCGCGGTCGGCGAGCAGATCGAGCGCGTGATGCCCGGCCTGCGCGACTCCGCGCGCGTGAACCGGGCGTTCCTCGGGCGGGCGGTGCGGTACATGACGGCCCACGGGATCCGGCAGTTCCTCGACATCGGGTCCGGCATCCCGACGGTGGCGAACGTCCACGAGGTGGCCCAGGCGCAGGACCCGGGGTGCCGGGTGGTGTACGTCGACCGCGACCCGGTGGCGGTCGCGCACAGCGAACTGATGCTCGCGGGCAACGACCGCGCGGCCGTCGTGCAGGCCGACATGCGGGACCCGGAGAAGATCCTGGACGCCCCGCAGGTGCACGGGCTGCTCGACCTCGACGAACCGATCGGGTTGCTGATGCTGCTGATGCTGCACTGGGTTCCGGACGAGTCCGAACCGCTCGAGCTCGTCGGCCGCTACCGCGCGGCGCTGGCGCCCGGCAGTTTCCTCGCGCTCACCCACGTCACCGGGGACCACCAGGGCGAAAACCTCGGCGAAGCCACCGAAGTGATCAAGGAAAGCCGCAGTCCGGATCAGGTGACCCTGCGGACGCACGCCGAGATTTCGACGTTGTTCACCGGTTTCGAACTCGTCGAACCCGGCCTGGTCGGCTGCGGGGAATGGCGGCCGGCCGGCCCGGCGGACATCGCCGACGCCGCGGCGATGAACATGCTGGTTTACGCCGGAATCGGCCGCAAGAACTGAGCGGGCACCCCGAAATGCCGATGACCGACCACCAGCCGGAACAGTCCGCCGTTCCCGATCCGGAACGCGGGCGGTCCCTGCTCGCCCGGAAATGGGCGTACCTGCTCAGCGGCGTGACGGTCGTGTCGCTGAGCCGGGAGGAGCTCGACGAAGAACTGCGCGGCCTGCTCGACACGTTGTGCGAGGCGCTTTGCCGCCCTTCGGCGGACACGGTCCCGGCCGAGCGGATCGGCGCGCGGCTGGTCGCGCTCGGCTACGTCGGCGAGCCCGGGCTGCGGTGCACGCTCGACGTCCTCGGCAAGGGCCTGCCCGCGTTGCCCGAACTGCGGGCGGCGGAGCGGGCCACCGAGCGGATCGTGCCGGCGCTGGGCGCGCTGTCCTGCGGTTTCCTGCTCGCGCACGAGCGCAACGTCCTCGACCAGCAGGAGATCATGCACCTTTCGCTGCTGAAGGCGGTGCGGGACGCCCAGTGGAACCTCAAGCAGAGCGAAGCGCGCTTCGACGAGGTCGTGACGTCGTCGGCGAGCGGCATCGCGGTCGTCGCCCTGAACGGCCGGATCGTGCGCGCCAACGCGGCGCTGGCCGAGATGCTCGGGCACCCGTCCGGCGAGCTGACCGGTTCGGTGCTCTACGACGTCGTCCACCCCGAGTCCGTCGACGTCCTGCGCGACGCGATGCTGGCGCTGCTGGACGGCGGCAAGGAACGGATCCGGCAGACGCAGCGGCTGCTGCGCCGGGACGGCGACGTCGTCCGCATCTCGCTCACGGCGTCGCTGCTGCGCGACGCCGAAGACCAGCCGGCCCACTTCGTCGTCGTGATCGAGGACGGCACCGAGCTGATGCTGCTGCAGGGCGAGCTCAGCCGGCAGGCGCTGCACGACGTGCTCACCGGGCTGCCGAACCGGCAGTACTTCGGCACCCACCTGGAGACGGCGTTGCGGCGCGCGGACCCGGCGTACGGTGTCACGCTGTTCCACGTCGACCTCGACGCGTTCGGCATGGTCTGCAACAGCCTCGGCCGCCGCGTCGGCGAGCAGCTGCTGGTGCACTTCGCGCAGCGGCTGAAGGCGGTGATGTCGCGGGAAAACGCGATGATCGCGCGGTTCCACAGCGACGAGTTCGGCATCCTGGTCGAGAACACCGCGACGACCCCCGACATCGACACCATCGTGCGCGCGATCAACGACGAGCTCGCCGAGCCGTTCTTCGTCGACGGGCACGGGCTGGCGCTGTCGGCCAGCGCCGGCGTGGTGCACCGGCCGGCGAAGGGCATCGACCCGCTCGAGCTGCTGCGCCAGGCGGACCAGACGCTGCGGCGCGCCAAGGCCCGGCGGCGCGGCCAGTGGAAGATGTTCGACCGGGACGCCGACGCGCACGACCGGCAGACGCAGGCTCGGGCCGTCGGGATGGCCGGCGCGTGGGAACACGGCGAGATCGGCGTGCGGTACCGGCCGGTGGCGCGGCTGGCGGACGGCGGGCTCGCCGGCGTCGAAGCCCGCCTGCACTGGGACCGGCCGGAGGACACGGCGCTGTCGCACGAATGCTGTGTCGAGCTCGCCGAGTCGACCGGGCTGATCCTGCCGCTCGGGGACTGGCTGCTGCGCGCGGCGGGCCGCCAGGGCGAATGGTGGCGGCAGCGCGCGGGGTTCGGCCTGCCGATGGTCGCCGGCCTGACCGGGCACCAGGTGTCGGACGACGCGCTCGGGACGCGCGTGACGCGGCTGCTGGCCGACACCGGGCTGCCGCCGGAGCAGCTGCTGGTCGGCGTCCCGGTCGGCGCGCTGCCGGTGGCCGGCGTCATCGAGAACGTCACCGCGCTGGCCGACCTCGGCGTGCGGGTGATGCTCGACGAGTTCGGGCTGGGGCCGGACGACCTGCGGGCGGTGGAGGACCTGCCGGTGGACATCGTGCGCGTCGACCGGCGGCTCGCCGAGTGGCAGGCGTGGTCGGACTCGACGTTCCTCGGGGCCCTGGTGCCGCTGGTCCGGCGGGTCGGCGCGACGCTGGTCGTCGACGGGATCCACACCGAAGAGCAGGCGGACTGGTGGCGCACGGCCGGCGCCGAGCTGGCGACGGGCGACTACTTCGGCGTCGCCAGGCCACCGGCCGAGCTCGCCGGGCAGTTCGCGGGCACCTGAGGCTGCCACCGCGTCAGCCCGACGGCGACCAGGACGACGGCCATGCCGCCGACGACCCGGGGCGTCAGCGGTTCGCCGAGGAAGAGCGCGCCGAGCCCGACCGACACCACGGGCAGCAGGTAGCCGACGGTCGCCGCGGCGGTCGGGCCTTCGTCGGCGATGATGCGGTAGTTGAGGTAGAAGGTGATCCCGGTCCCGAAGACGCCGAGGATGAGCACGGCGACGACGGCGGTGAGCGTCAGGTGCGGCGCCGCTTGCGCGACCGGCAGCGCGAGGGCGGTCAGGGCAGTGGCGGTCATGAGCTGCGCGGCCGAGAGCGCGAGCGGGGCGCCGTCCGGCGGCAGTTTCCTTGCCATGTAAGCGAAAGCGATGGCGTAACTGAGGCCGGCGCCGAGCAGGGCGAGCGCGCCGGTGCTCAGCAGGCCGGATTGCTGCCACGGCGCGAAGATGACGACGATGCCGGCGAAGCCGAGGACCAGCCCGAGCAGCCTGACGGGGGTGAGCCGGCGTTCGGTGCCGAGGGTGACGCCGATCAGCAGCGACCACAACGGGGTCGTGGCGTTCATGACGCCGGCGACCCCGGAGTCGACGGTGCGCTCGCCGATGCCGAAGAGCGCGAAGGGCAGGGCGTTGCAGAAGAACGCGGCGACGACGAGCCGGGCCCAGGTACCGCGGTCGCGCGGGAGCCGTTGCCGGGCGGCGAAGGCCAGGACGAGGAGGGTGAGCGCGCCGAGGGCGCAGCGGACGAGCGTCAGGTGGACCGGGCTGAGGCCGGTCAGGGCCAGCTTGATCCAGAGGAAGCCGGAGCCCCAGAGGAGGGCGAGGACCGCGATTCGCACGACGTTTCCGCTCACGGAATCCACGGTGCCGCAGCGGTCCTATCAGAACAAGTGAAGATAACTGGACGGATCGTTAAGCAGTCCTACATCGGGTGGTCCATCCAGACGTTCGGTTCGACGTACGTCGCCGTGTCGTACTCGGTCGACGCGTACACCGGGGCGATCGCGCCCGGGACGATGTTCTCGCCGTCCTGCAGCTTCGCGCCCGTCCAGTCGTGCCAATCCGCCAGCGAACCCGCCAGTGTCACCGCGAACGGGCACACCTTCACCACCCGCGCGCCCAGGCGCTCGTGGGTGCGCAGCCAGCGGTCGGCCAGCAGGCCGTCGGGACGGCGACGAGCCGCGTACTCCGGCATCGGGGTCTTCGGCTCGGCCTCCTTGCCGATCGGGCGGACCGACACGATCAGCTTGCGCAGCCCCGTTTCCGCCGCCCGGGCCTTCAACGCCGTCAACATCGGTGCCGCCAGCCCGGTGCCGCGCAGGTGCGGGGCGATCACGACTTCCAGCGCGCACAACGCGTTCGGCGCGCGGCCGTCGATGATGTCGTGGGCCGCCCACTCGATGGCCTGGTCCCAGCCGTGGTCCGGGAGCTCCGTGCGGTCCGGGGCCGGGAACGCCAGCGGGACCGCCAGCGCCCGGGCCATCGGGGTGCCGTCGTCGTCCACCGCGATCAGGAAGTACCGCGCCCACCGGCGCCGGAACCGTTCGCCGGTGATCATGCGGCCACTGGCGCCCTGGTAGATGAACGGGCCGCCGACGTCGCCGAGGCTCAGCGCGGGGTCGAGCAGGTCCGGGCGGGTGGCAAGATCGACAACGCGCATCCGCCCAGTGAAGCGAAAAGCTCAGGCGCGGGATAGCGGCATCCGGGCGACCTTCAGCGCAACGCCTTGGTGCGGCGGGTGATCGCCGACGGGTCGAGGTTGGCGCGGGTGCCGGCGTCGTGGCCGTCGAGGTAGCCGCTGCCGGACAGCCGGCGGGGGGTGGCCGCGCGCAGGTCGCCGTACTCGGTGTCGAACGCGTGCTGGACCATCTGCGCGCGGTCGCGGACCACCAGCTCCGCCGACCGCACGCCGGGCGCCGCCGTGCGGACCGCCTCCTGCTCCGCGTGCGTGAGCCGCTCGTGGACCGCGCGGGCGAAACCGTGCAGCCACGTGCGCCGGTACGCGGCCAGGGATTCGCCGGGGAAGAGCCCGCCCGGGCGGACGCGCGTGAGCTGCGTGCTCGCCTGCAGCAGCAGGCTGGTGAACAGCAGCTCCACCCGCCCGAGGTCGGACCGGTAGCCGAACACGGTGACGCTGTCGACCTTCTGGCCGTAGCGGTGCAGCAGCGTCCGGCAGCGCAGCGGGTACGCGACCGAGGTGAGCAGGCTCGCCTTGTCACGGCTGTACGGGTCGTTCATCGGGATCTTCAGCGTGCCGATCTCGTCGGCGGCCGCACCGGACGCGGCGAGCATCGCCTGGTCGATGCCGTACCGCGCGACGAGCTCGGCGGCCTTCTGGTTGTAAGCCTCGGCTTCCGCCTCGGTGACCGCCGGGTCTTCGGCCTTCGCCAGCAGCTTGCGGATGCGCTCGAGCTGCGGGTCTGACTCGGTCATGCCGAGAGGGTATTCGATCACGTGTTCGGGCGCGCGGTCCGGGTCGGCGTGTCGGCCTGGACACTGGAGACAGGGTGACGATCGAACGCTCCGACCCGCTGTCGGCCGACGAGGCCACTGCCGGGGACGGGGGCCGAGGCGCTCGGCTTCCGGCCGGTGCGGACGATCGTGCGGCAGGACCTCGGCTCGCTCCTCAGGCCAGGTACGCGTCGAGCGTGACGGCCAGCGCCGCTTCGGGGGACGGTGCGAAGCTCGCGCCCGCCAGGCCGCCCCACAGCCACAGCTGGGCGAGGCCGTGCAGTGCCGCCCACAGTGATGCCGCGACGAGCCGCAGGTCGGCGCCCGATCGGGCGAGCGGTGTCGGGACCGCCGCCACCAGTACGGCAAACGTGTCGAACACCGCGCTCGCCGCCGCCGAGAGGGCCGGGTCGTCCGCGTCGACGAGGTCGCGGCGGAACATCAGCTCGAACATCGCCGGGTTGGTCAGTGCGAAGTCGAGGTAGCTGTGGCAGGCCGCGGTGAGCCGCTCCCGCGGTGACGTCTCCGGCAGCGTCTCCCGGCGGGCGAGCAGGGCGGCGTACCCGCGGGTCGCGACCGCGGACAGGAGCTCGGCGCGGCCCGAGAAGTGCCGCAGCGGTGCGCCGTGCGAGACACCGGCGGCCTTCGCGATGCCGCGCAGCGTCACCGCGTCGACGCCTTCCTCGGCGAGGAGCTCGGACGCGGTGTCGATCAGACGCTGCCGGGTGCCCATGCCTCGTCCAGGGGCACCGGGAGCAGGTCGGGGCGCTTCGGGAGGAAGCCGTCGCCGGGCTGGCGGCCGATCAGCCGGTTGCGGGTGCGCGTCACGGCGACCGGCAGCACCTCCCGCAGCAGCCACTGCAGGTCGGCGCGCCGGCTGCCGGGGGCCGCGGTGCCGGGCAGCGGGGCGAGCCAGGCGGGGTCGTGGCCGAGGCCGAGCCGGGCGAGGACGTACGCGGCGAGCCGGCGGTGGCCGTGCTCGGAGAGGTGGAGCCGGTCGGCGCCGAAGTACCGCGAATCGGTGACCGCCGGGTCCGGCCACAGGTCGATGAGCTGGGCCCCGTAGCTGACGGCGGCCTCGCGGATGGCTTCGTTGAGCGCGACGATCCGCGGCCGCATCCGGCTGCCCAGCGGCATCCGGCGGGAGACGTCGCTGAGGGTGAAGGTGACGACCACCGGCGAGATCTCGGTGCAGGCGCGGATGGCGGCGTCGACGCGGCGGGCGACGGTCCGCGCGTCCCAGTCGCGGCTCATGACGTCGTTGCCGCCGCCGAAGAGCGCGACGAGGTCGGGTTCGAGCCGCGTCGCCGCCGGGATCTGCTCGGGCACGATCTGGTCGAGCCGCCGTCCGCGGACGGCGAGGTTGGCGTAGCGGAAGCCGGGTTCGCCCTCGGCCAGCCGCGCGGCGACGAAGTCGGCCCAGCCGCGGTAGCAGCGTTGATCCGGGTACGGGTCGTCGAGTCCCTCGGCGCAGCTGTCGCCGAGGACGACGAAACGGTGGTAGTTCATTCCGGTCTCCGTAACCCGTGGTTCACCTTGTGGACACTGTCTATCAAACTTCTGTAGACGGTGTCTACTTCGGCCGCCTCACACTTCCGCGGGCTGCTTCGTCGTACTGGCCGGAACCGACCGAACAGGGGAGAAACGACGATGAAGATCGGAATCGTGCTCGGCAGCACCCGCCCCGGCCGCGTGGGCGACCAGGTGGCCCGCTGGGTCCACGCCCGGGCCGTGGACCGGCTGGACGCCGAATACGCGCTGGTCGACCTGCGCGACCACCCGCTGCCCCACCTCGAAGAGCCGCCCGGGTTCTCGGGGAGCTACCAGGACGAACGCACCCGGGAGTGGGCCGCGACCGTCGCCGCGTGCGACGGGTTCGTGTTCGTCACGCCCGAGTACAACCACTCCGTGCCCGGCGTGCTCAAGAACGCCCTGGACCACGTGCACGTCGAGTGGAACGGCAAGGCGGCCGGGTTCGTCTCGTACGGCGGCGTCGGGGGCGCCCGCTCGGTCGAGCAGCTGCGGCTCGTCTGCGGCGCCCTGCAGCTGGCCGACGTGGCCCCGCAGGTCACGCTCCCGCTGGCGACCGAATTCGCGGACCGCACCGAGTTCAAACCGGGCGCTCACCAGCTCGACGCGCTGGACCTGGTGCTCGACCACGTCGTCGCCTGGAGCGCCGCGCTCACGGCGTTGCGCCGCGGGGACGCCGAAGCCGCGATCCGGCAGCGGCTCGACGCGATCGTCGACGGGCTCCGGAACAAGGACCTCGAAACCCTGCGGCGCAGCTACGCCCCGGACGTCGTCTCCTTCGACGTCGAACCGCCGCTGCAGCACGTGGGAGTCGAGGCGAAGCTGGAGAACTGGGCGAAGGTGTTCACGCTCTTCGAAAAGGTGGACTACGAGCTGCGCGACCTGACCGTCGCCGTCAGCGGGGACCTCGCCGTCGGGCACGGCTTCGGGCGGGTCAGCGGCACCCTGAAGGACGGCGTCGTGACCGACGGCATGTGGGTCCGGGCCACCTTCGTCCTCCGGGACACCCGCGACGGCTGGGTGATCGTCCACGACCAGGCGTCCGTGCCGTTCGACTTCGCGACCGGCCGGGGGATGACCGAGCTGACGCCCTGACCGCTCAGGCGAGCCGCGCGCGGTGGGCCGTCACGGCGGCCCGCCGCGGGTCGGCCGGCGGGAGCGTGCGCAGCAGCGCGTCGAGCACCGCGAAGTCGTCGACGCCGCAGGCCGTCTCCCAGAACGACCACAGCACGGCCGGGTCGCCGCTGTTCAGCGCCACCTGGCGCACCTGCGCGGTCAGCGTCTCGCGCTCTTCGCGGATCGCCGGCGCCTCGGACTCCGGCAGCAGCGGCCCGCGGAAGTCGCGCAGGGCACCGGCCGGTGCGCCCGACCGCAGCGCCGTGCGGGCGCGGAGGAAGTCGGCGTCGACGTCGGCGGCCAGGCGGTACGGGCGCGTCTGCACCACCGACGCGCCCAGCTGCGAACGCAGCCGGTGGATCTCCGCCCGGACCGTCACCGGGTTGCCCGTCTCGCCGTAGAGCTGCAGCGCCAGCCGGTCCGCCGAGAGGCCGTTCGGGTGCAGGGCGAGCAGCGTCAGGATCTCCGCGTGGCGCAACGTCAACGGAACCTCGCGACCGTCCACAGTGGTCGAATGGGTGCCGTCGGCCAAGTACTCCAGGCGCAGCCGGGCGCGGTGGGTTCCCGGGGACGCCGACAGCCGCAGCAGGTAGCCCTCGGCCAGCGGCTCGACCGTGGCGAGGCGGCCGTCGGGCAGCGCGATCGTCCCGCCGCCGCGTCGGATGTCCACAGTGGACGGAAGGGTGCACGCCTCCGCGGCGAGCACCCGGCCGGCCGCCGACAGCAGCGCGCCCGGGCGGCCGCGCAGCGCTTCCAGGTGCGGCATGTTGAGCCGCCGCAGCCGCTCGTCGCGGACCGCCAGCTGGGCGCGCAGCTGCCCTTCGGCGAGCTGCGCCGTCGCCGTGACCAGCGAAATCATCGCCGGGTGGACCGTGCGCAACGGGCCGCTGACGTCGATCGACCCCAGCAGTACGCCGGTCTCGGGGTCGCGCACCGGCGCCGCCGCGCACGTCCACGTGTGGTAGCGCCGGACCAGGTGCTCGGCCGAGTGGATCTGCACCGGCTCGCCGGTGGCCAGCGCCGTGCCCATGGCGTTCGTGCCGATCGCCGCCTCGCTCCAGCGGGTGCCTTCGGTGAGGCCGACGCGGTCGCCGCGCAGCAGCTGGCCCGCCGCGCCCTCGCGCCAGAGGATCAGGCCGTCGGCGTCGGTCACGATCATCACGTGCTCGGCGTCGTCGGCGATGCTGACCAGCATCTGCCGCAGCACCGGCAGCACGGGCGCCAGCGGGTGGGCCTCCCGCAGCGCGGCCAGCACGTCGGCGTCGTACACGAACGGGGCCTCGCCCGCGTCCGGGTCGACGTGCGCGGCGAGCGAGCGGTCCCAGGAAGCCGAGACCACGGAGCGTGGCGAACGCGGGCCGGGCACGCCGGCCAGCACCGCCTCGCGGACGCGCTCCAGCAGCCGCGCGTACGACTCGGGGTCGCGCAGCAGCTCCGGTTCGGGCGCCTCTGCCACGTTCTCCAGCGTAGAGACCCAGCTCACGGCGGTGCAACGCGCTTGCAACGTTGCCGGACCTACCTTCGCGGCAGTCCGTCACACCGAGCAACGAGGCAGGCAGCGATGGTCCAGTACGCCGCACCGAACACCGAAGGCAGCGTCGTCAGCTACGAAACGCGCTACGACCACTACATCGGCGGCGAGTACGTCCCGCCCGCGAGCGGCCAGTACTTCGAGAACCCGACGCCCGTCACCGGCAGGACCTTCTGCGAAATCGCCCGCGGCAACGCCGAGGACGTCGAGAAGGCGCTCGACGCCGCGCACGGCGCCGCGCCGGCGTGGGGCCGGACCTCGCCCGAGGAACGCGCGAACACCCTGCTGAAGATCGCCGACCGGATGGAGCAGCACCTCGAAGCGATCGCGGTCGCCGAGGCGTGGGAGAACGGCAAGGCCGTCCGCGAGACCCTCGCCGCCGACATCCCCCTCGCGATCGACCACTTCCGCTACTTCGCCGGCGCGCTGCGCGCCCAGGAGGGCGGCATCTCGCAGGTCGACGAGAACACCGTCGCGTACCACTTCCACGAGCCGCTCGGCGTGGTCGCGCAGATCATCCCGTGGAACTTCCCGATCCTGATGGCGGTCTGGAAGCTCGCCCCGGCGCTGGCCGCGGGCAACGCGATCGTGCTCAAGCCGGCCGAACAGACCCCGGCGTCGATCCACCTGCTGTTCTCGATCATCGGCGACCTGATCCCGCCGGGCGTGGTCAACATCGTCAACGGCTTCGGCGTCGAGGCGGGCAAGCCGCTGGCCTCCAGCAACCGCGTCCGCAAGGTCGCCTTCACCGGTGAGACGACGACCGGCCGGCTGATCCTGCAGTACGCCAGCGAAAACATCATCCCGGTGACCGTCGAGCTGGGCGGCAAGAGCCCGAACATCTTCTTCGCCGACGTCGCCGCGCAGAACGACGACTTCTACAACAAGGCGCAGGAAGGTTTCGCACTCTTCGCGCTCAACCAGGGCGAGGTCTGCACCTGCCCGTCGCGGGCGCTGATCCAGTCCGGCATCTACGACAGGTTCCTCGGCGACGGCGTCGAGCGTGTCCGCAAGATCAAGCAGGGCCACCCGCTCGACACCGAGACGATGATCGGCGCGCAGGCGTCCAACGACCAGCTCGAGAAGATCCTGTCCTACATCGACATCGGCAAGCAGGAAGGCGCCGAGATCCTCACCGGCGGCGTGCGGTCCGACCTCGGCGGCGAGCTGTCCGGCGGCTACTACGTCGAGCCGACCGTGTTCGCGGGCGACAACAAGATGCGGATCTTCCAGGAGGAGATCTTCGGCCCGGTCGTGTCGGTGGCGAAGTTCGACGACTACGCCGACGCCATCAAGATCGCCAACGACACGCTGTACGGCCTCGGCGCCGGGGTCTGGTCGCGGGACGGCAACACCGCCTACCGCGCCGGGCGCGACATCCAGGCGGGCCGCGTCTGGGTGAACAACTACCACGCCTACCCGGCGCACGCGGCCTTCGGCGGCTACAAGGCCTCCGGCATCGGCCGCGAGAACCACAAGATGATGCTGGACCACTACCAGCAGACGAAGAACATGCTGGTCTCCTACTCCGACCAGGCGCTCGGATTCTTCTGATGACGCAGCGCGTGGACCTGACGCCGGCTGCCGCGGACCTCCTGCGGCAGCTGGTGTCGCGCCACGGGCCGGTGATGTTCCACCAGTCCGGTGGCTGCTGCGACGGCAGCGCCCCGATGTGCTACCCGGCCGGGGAGTTCAAGACCGGCGTGTCGGACGTGCGCCTCGGCTCGCTGGAGGTCGACGGCATCGAGGACGTGCCGGTGTGGATGTCGGGGCCGCAGTTCGAGTACTGGAAGCACACGCACCTGACGATCGACGTCGTGCCCGGCCGCGGCAGCGGGTTTTCGCTGGAGGCGCCCGAAGGCGTGCGGTTCCTGATCCGCTCGCGGCTGCTCACCGACGAGGAGTCGGCGGCGCTGAACTGAAGGCGTCGAACAGGGCCGTGGCGAGCACCAGCCCGTCCCGGGCGACCGGGGCGAGCAGGTGCTCGTCCGGCGCGTGCTGCCGGCAACCCGGGTAGGAGTGCGGCAGCCACAGCGTCGCCAGCCCGAGGACGTCGGTGAACACGTGGTTGGGCAGCCCGCCGCCGAAGCTGGGCAGCAGGGCCACCGGCCGGTCGGCGACGGCGTCCAAAGTGGACTTCGCCCAGCTCGCCCACGGGTTGTCGACCGGGGTCCGGCTCGCGCGGAAGGCGGCTTCGGTGCGCACCGACACCATCGGGAACCCGTGCTCCGCCAGGTGTTTCCGGATCGCCGGGGCGATCCCGTCGACGTCGGTCCCCGCCACGTACCGCAGCTGCAGCACCGCTCGGGCGCGGCCGGGGATCGCGTTGACCGGCCGGTCGACGTCCGCGGCGCCGAGCGAAAGCACCTCCAGGGTGTTCCAGCCGTAGAGGCGCTCGGCGGGCGTCAGCCGGTGATCGCCCCAGGTGGGGTCCGGGACCTCGACCACGACGTCCGCCAGTGCCGCGCGCACCGATCCCGGCAGCTCCGGCGGCAGCAGCTCCGGGAGCCGGATGCGGCCGTGGCCGTCGACCAGGCTCGCGATCGCGGCGGCCAGCGTGGTGGCCGGGTTGCGGAGGATGCCGCCCCAGTTCCCGGAGTGGCGCCCGCCCGGGCGCAGGTCGACGTCCAGGTCGATCCGGACGCCGCCGCGGGCGCCGAGGAACACCGTCGGCGTCGCCGCGTCGAGGCGCGGACCGTCCGAGGCGATCAGGACGTCCGCCGCCAGCAGGTCCTGCTCCTGCCCGGCGAACTCCGTGAGCCCCGGTGACCCGATCTCTTCGCCGGTTTCGAACAGGAACTTGAGGTTGAAGCCCAAACGGCCGCGCTCGGCCAGGACGAGCCGCAACGCCGTCAGGTTGATCAGGTGCTGGCCCTTGTTGTCGGCCGTCCCGCGGCCGTACCAGTGGTCGCCCTCCGCGGTGAGCGTCCACGGGCCGCGGCCGTCACCCCATTCGCCGGCCTCCCCGACGACGTCGGCGTGGCCGTAGCAGAGCAGTGTCGGCAGGTCCGGGCCCTCGGTGCGGACGCCGACGAGGAAGGGACCGCCCGTGGGGTCGGGATTGGCGTGCTGGGTGACCTCGCAGCCCAGGCCGGTCAAGGCCGGGGTGAGCACCTCGTCGAAGTACGCCTGGATGGCGGCGCGGCCTTCGGGGGCGTCGCTGACCGTGGGGTAGGCGACCAGCCGGGCCAGTTCGGTGAACAGCGCACCGGAGTCGACGTGGGCGCGGGCCGTGCCGGACAGATCCATGACCGCCAGCTTAGAGGCGGGAAACTTTACGAACGGTCGTGCTATCTTCGGGGCATGCACGTCGACAGCGTTTACGTGGGGGAACCGAGCGTCCTGGGGTACCGGCGGGAGCAGCCGGTGCTCAGCGCCATCACCAAGGCGCGGGTGAGTGAGCCGGAGCTGAAGCTGACCGAGCTGAACCTCGACGGCGACCGGCAGGCCGACCTGACCGTGCACGGCGGGGTCGACAAGGCGGTTTACGTCTACCCGGCCGAGCACTACGCCGCCTGGCGCGAGGACGGCTTCGACGCCGTGGTGGCCGACTTCGGGGAGAACGTGTCGCTGAGCGGGGTCACCGAGGACGACGTCCGGATCGGGGACGTCTGGGCCTGGGGTGACGCGCTCGTGCAGGTCTCGCAGCCGCGGTCGCCGTGCTTCAAGCTGGCCATGAAGACCGGGCGCAAGGACGTCACGCCGCTGATGATCGACTCCGGCCGCAGCGGCTGGTACCTGCGCGTGCTGCGGCCGGGCACGGTGCCGACGGCCGGCGCGATCGAGCTGGTCGAGCGCGCGGACGGGCCGACGGTCGCCGAGGTGTACGTGGTGTCCTTCGCGAACTACGGGCAGCTGCCGGAGGAGAAGGTCGAAGCGGCGCTCGACTTCGCCGAGCGCGTCCTCTCGGCCCCGGCGCTCTCGGCGTCGTGGGGCACCGGGGTCAGGTCCACTGTGGACCGCTGGCGGGCGCGGCGTGCCGGGTGACGGCCGGCTCGCCCGCGGCGACGCGACCCGCCGCCTGGTGCTGCGCCGGGCAGTCGACGTCGCGTCGGTCGACGGCCTGGACGGGCTGTCCCTCGGCCGGCTGGCCACCGAGCTGGAGCTGAGCAAGAGCGGCGTGTTCGCGCTGTTCGGGTCCAAGGAGGAGCTGCAGCTCGCGACGATCGAGGCGGCTCTCACGATCTTCCGGTCGCACGTCGTGACGCCGGCTTCGGCGGTTCCGCCGGGGTTGCCGCGGCTGCGCGCGATCTGCGAGAACTGGCTGGACTACTCGGAACGGCGGGTGTTCCCGGGCGGCTGCTTCTTCTTCAACGTCGGCGCGGAGTTCGACGCGCGTCCGGGCCGGGTGCACGACGCCGTGGCTTCCGCGAGCGGCTCGTTCGCCGGGTTCATCCGCGAGGCCTGCCGGGACGCCGTCTCGCTCGGCCACCTCGACGCGGACCCGGAAGTCCTGGCGTTCGAACTGCACGCCCTCGGCCGCGCGGCCAACGCGGACGCGGTCCTGAACGGCGGCACACAGGCCTACACCTTGGCCAGACGAGCGATCGGCGCCAGGCTGTCGTGAGTGGTAAGGCGGGTTAGAACCCGCCTTACCACTCACGACGGGCCTAGCGCCAGTCGACCTGCGGGGAGCGGTAGAAGTCGATGCCCTGCAGCGCCCAGCGCGGAGCCTGCTTCGCCAGCCGGAGGCGGTAGGCGTCCCAGTTGTGCGTCGACCGGGGGCTCCAGCCGATCTCCGCGATGCCCGGCAGGCGCGGGAACGCCATGTACTCGATGTCGTTGCTGGTCCGGATCGTCTCCGTCCACAGCGGCGCCTCGACGCCCGCGACCTGGCTCTCGCCGACGCCGGTCACCAGCGACGCCGGATCCCAGTTGTAGCCGTCGCGAACCTCGACCAAAGCGGCCCAGTCCTGGCCGAGCGGCGTCGACTCGTCGTACTTCATGTCCAGGTACGCGTAGTTCGCCGGCGACATCAGGATCTTGCTGCCCCGTGCGGCCGCCGCCGCGACCGAGGCGTTGTCGCCGCCGAAGTCCCAGTACTGCGGGACCGCCGACGCCGGCGGGTCCGACTTCGCGATCTCGTGCCAGCCGGTGACCTTCTTGCCGTACTTGGCGACGATCGGCTGCACCTTCTTCTCGAACGCGATGTAGTCCGCGGGCGGCGTCGAGTGGGCCTCGTCGCCGCCGATGTGCAGGTACGGGCCGGGGGTGAGGGCCGCCAGCTCGCGGACGACGTCTTCGACGAACCTGTACGTGATCGGCGAGGAGATGCACAGCGAGCTGTAGCCGACCTCGGTGTCCGTGCGCACCGGCACGGCCTTGCCGTCGCAGTTCAGCTCCGCGTACGTCGACTGCGCCGCGTTCGTGTGGCCCGGCATGTCGATCTCCGGGATCACCGTGATGTGCCGCGAAGCCGCGTACGCGACGATGTCCTTATACTGCGCCTGCGTGTAGTAGCCGCCCGGGTCGCCGTCGACCGCGGTCTTGCCGCCGACGGTCGCCAGCTTCGGCCAGCTCTTGATCTCGATCCGCCAGCCCTGGTCGTCGGCCAGGTGCAGGTGCAGCGTGTTGACCTTGTACTGGGCGATCTGGTCGATGTACAGCTTCACCTGGTCCGGGCGGAAGAAGTGCCGGGCGACGTCGAGCATCGCGCCGCGCTCGCCGAAGCGCGGGTAGTCGAGGACCGTGCCGCCGGCGACGGTCCACGTCCGGTGCTGGACGCGGGTGGCCTCGATCGCCGACGGCAGCAGCTGCCGCAGCGTCTGCACGCCTTCGAAGAGCCCGTCGGCGGTGTTGGCCTTCAGCGTGACGCCGTCGCGGGTGACCTTCAGCTGGTAACCCTCGGTGCCGATCCGAGCGTCGTGGCCGAGCTGCAGGGCGATCGCGGGCAGGCCGGCGGCGTGCGGCACGACCGGCAGCGGGTAGCCGGTGGCCGGGCGGAGCAGGCCGCGCATGTAGTCCGCGACCTGGCCGGCGCCGCGGTCGGCGGTGATCACGGTGAGCGGCGTGAGCCGGAAGCCTCCGTGCGGATCGGCCTTCGCCGAGACGGGCACCGGGACGACGTCGGTCACGCTGCGTTCGGGGGCGGCCGGCGCCGCCACCGCCGCGGCGGGGACGGCGACCGCCGCGAGACTCACGACAGCCGCGGTCAGGACGGCTCTGGACAAGTGCATCGGGGCACCTCCGGTCGGGGACTCCCTCCAAAGGTACAGACCAGCCGGAGCATTTGGAACAGTCCTTAACGAAGGGCCTGCCGGATGGCTTCCAGCACGGCCGGGTCCTCGATCGTGGAGGGCACCGCCTCGTCGCGGCCGTCGGCGATCGCGCGCATGGTCTTGCGGAGGATCTTGCCGGACCGCGTCTTCGGCAGCGCGTCCACAATGGACACATCGCGGAACGCGGCCACCGGCCCGATGTCCCGGCGGACCAGCGCCACGAGCTCCTCGCGCAGCTGCTCCGGCGGGATGTCCGCGCCCGCCTTGAGGACGACGAACCCGCGCGGCAGCTGGCCCTTCAGCTGGTCGGCCACCCCGATCACGGCGCACTCGGCGACCGCCGGGTGCGAGGCCAGCACGGCCTCCATCGACCCGGTGGACAGCCGGTGCCCGGCGACGTTGATGACGTCGTCGGTCCGGCCCATGACGAACAGGTAGCCGTCCTCGTCGAAGTACCCGGAGTCGCCGGTCAGGTAGAAGCCTTCGTAGCGCGAGAGATAGGCCTCGCGGTACCGCTCGTCCGCGCCCCACAGCGTCGGCAGCGAGCCCGGCGGCAGCGGCAGCTTCACCGTGATGGCGCCTTCGCGCCCGGCCGGCAGCTCCTCGCCCGCCTGGTCGAGGATGCGGACGTCCCAGCCCGGGACGGGCTTGGTCGCGGACCCGGCCTTCACGTCCATCGGTTCCAGCCCGCGCGGGTTGGCGGCGATCGGCCAGCCGGTTTCGGTCTGCCACCAGTGGTCGACCACCGGGACGCCGAGTTTCTCGTGCGCCCAGTGGTAGGTCTCCGGGTCGAGGCGTTCCCCCGCCATGAACAGCGTCCGGAACTGCTTCAGGTCGTGTTTTTCGAGCTCCCGCGCGTCCGGGTCGACCTTCTTGACGGCCCGCAGCGCGGTCGGGGCGGTGAACAGCGCCTGGACGCCGTGCTCGGCGATGACCCGCCAGAACGCGCCCGCGTCCGGCGTGCCGACGGGCTTGCCCTCGTACATGACCGTGGTCGCGCCGACCAGCAGCGGCGCGTACACGATGTAGGAGTGCCCGACGACCCAGCCGACGTCGGACGCCGTCCACCAGACGTCGCCGGCGTGGACGTCGTAGACCGCCTCCATCGAGTAGGCGAGGGCGACCGCGTGGCCGCCGGTGTCGCGGACGACGCCCTTCGGCTTCCCGGTCGTCCCGGACGTGTAGAGGATGTACAGCGGATCGGTGGCCGCGACCGGCACCGGGTCGGCCGGGTCGGCGCCCGCCGCCAGCTCGCGCCAGTCGAGGTGAGCACCGGCCGCGGCCGGTGCCTGCTCGCGCTGGAGCATGACGACGTGGTCGGGCTGGTGCTCGGTCAGGCCCAGGGCGGCTTCGATGATCGGCTGGTACTCGACCACCCGCGTCGGCTCGATGCCGCAGGACGCGGCCAGGATCACCTTCGGCTTCGCGTCCTCGATCCGCGCCGCGAGCTCCTTCGGCGCGAACCCGCCGAAGACCACCGAGTGCACCGCGCCGATCCGCGCGCAGGCCAGCATGGCGATCGCGGCCTCCGGCACCATCGGCAGGTAGACGATCACCCGGTCACCCTTCGTGACCCCCAGCGAGCTCAGCGCGCCCGCGAAGCGCGCGACGGTGTCCCGCAGCTCTTCGTAGGTGTACGTGCGTTGCCGTCCGGTCACGGGAGAGTCCCAGATCAGCGCGGCCTGGCCGCCCCGGCCGGCCTCGACGTGCCGGTCGAGCGCGTTGTAGGAGGTGTTCAGCTCGGCGTCCGGGAACCACCGGTAGAAGGGCGGGTTCGTGGCGTCCAGGGCCCGTTCCGGCGCCTTGGTCCAGCTGATCGACCCGGCCGCGGCCAGCCAGAACGCGTCCGGCTCGGCCAGGCTGCGCCGGTAGGCTTCGGAGTACGCGCCCATTCCCGCTCCTTCGCGTCGGACCTTCCGCCGGTGCCCATCATGGCGCGGGAGCGGCGGTCGTGCCGGATTCGTCCGGCGGAAAGACCCGGCAACCTCCCGCAGCCCGGGAGCGTCCTAAGCTGGACCGCGGGAATTCACCGCGTGACGGTGCGAAGTGAACACGGACAGTGAGGGGAGCCCGGCGGTGAACGGACTCGCGAGCGCGTTGCTCTCGCTAGCCCATTCCTTGTTCGGCCCGGGCTTCTGCCCCGGCGACTGGGTTTGGGCCACGAGTGCGGCCGGCGCGCTCGTCGCGCTGATCCCGCCGGCCGGCGCGGTCGCCGTGTCGATCGTCCGGAAGGGCACGGGCAACCGCTACGACGCCACGACCCTGTCGGTGTTCGGCGCGATCGGCCTGTTCAGCGCGCTGGTCATGCCGTGGCTGCTGTCGAACGGCGTGTCGGGGGTCTACCGGGCGGCGTTCGCGGGCCAGAAGTCCGGCCTGAACCGGACCGAGCTGGATTCGCTCAACGGCGTCGGCGGCTGCTGGGTCACCGGCAGCCAGACGAAGTACCTCGGCGGCGGCCAGACCGTCTACGACGTGCTGTTCGCCAAGAACGGCAGCGACCTCCCGTTCATCGTCTACCTGCCCGCGTTCGTCGTGCTGGGCGCCGGCTCCCTGTTCTTCGTGATGCTGCAGGGCCGGACGGCCTTCCGCCGCGGTCCGAAGTGGCCGTCGCGGTTCTTCTGGATCCCGTTCGCCGCGCTGCTCGTGTTCAGCGTCGGCATGGAGGCGAACACCGCGCTGCACTTCTGGCTCGGGTTCCTGCCGTTCAGCGTGCTGGGCCTGATCCCGGTCGCGATGGTCGGCCCGCCGCCGTGGTCGGTGATCAACCGCTCCGACCGGGCGGACGAGCCGCCGCCGCGCCGCGAGCCCGAGCCGCACCGGCAGCCGTCGCAGGTCCAGCCGCGCCCGACCCCGCCGCCGCCTCCGCCGCCCCCGGTCAACCGGCCGTACCCGAAGACGGCGCTGGCGTCGGCCCCCGAGCCGCCGCCGATGGCCGGCGCGCTGGCCGCGGCCCCGGGCCCGGTCCCGCCGCCGCCCGGGTCGCGCAACGCCGGCGGCAGCCGCTACCGCCGCGTCAAGCAGCTCGGCGCGGGCGGGTTCGGCACGGTCTGGCAGGCCGTCGACACCCAGCTGAACCGCACGGTCGCGCTGAAGATCGCGCACGCGCCGGACCGCGACACCGCCGAGCGCATGCAGCGCGAGGCCCGCGCGCTCGCCGTGGTCAGCCACCCGAACTGCGTCAAGGTGTACGACCTGGCCGAGGAGCCGGACGGCCTGGCGCTGGTGATGGAGTACCTGGAGGGCCGTCCGCTGGCCGAGCTGGTCGACGGCCAGGGACCGCTCGACGACGTCGCCGCCGGGCGCCTGTGGGCGACGATGGCGGGCGCACTCGCCGCGGCCCACGACAAGGGCGTCCTCCACCGCGACATCAAGCCGTCGAACATCGTCCTCGACCCGAGCGGCCTGGCCCACCTGATCGACTTCGGCATCGCCCGCAGCCAGGGCGACTCCAAGATGACGGCCACCGGGATGATGATCGGCACGCCCGACTTCGTCGCCCCGGAACAGGCGATGGGCTCCCCGGCCTCCCCGGCGTCCGACGCGTGGCAGCTGGCCGCGACGATCAGCTACGCGCTGTCGGGCCAGCCGCCGCGAGGCACCCGCGAGACACCGATGGCGGCATTGATGGCGGCAGCCCGGGCCGAGCCGGTGTCACGCCTGCCGCAGCGAAGCGCGCACGCGCGTCTGCTGGCGGCGTCCCTGGACCCGGAGCCGCGCCGCCGTCCGACGTTGAACGCGGTGCGGCGCGAGGTCGAGGGATGGCTGTCGCGGGCGGGCAAGTCCGCGGACGGCCCGGTGACCCGGGTGGTGCCCCGCCAGCACCACCGCTAGCCGGGTTTGACCGCCGAGAAGGTCACCAGCTCCTTCGGCCGGACGTCGATCTCGGCCTGCTCGAAGCCCGCCTTTTCCAGGCGGGCCGGGAGGGTGGCCGCGTCGAGGACGTTCATCGTGTCGCCGATGTGCTTGAGGCGGAAGCGGAAGTTGAGCTGGGCGTCGAAGCCGCAGTAGGTGCCGCCCGGGCGCAGGACGCGGGCGGCCTCCGCGAAGATCGCGTCCTGCAGCGCCACCGTCGGGACGTGGTGCAGCATCGTGAAGCACGTGACGGCGGAAAACCGGCCGTCCTCGAACGGCATCCGCGCGCCGCTGCCCTCGACGACCTCGGCGCGGTCGCCGAACTTCGCCCGCAGCAGCTCGGTCGACGCCGGGTCGATCTCCAGGACCGTCAGCCGGGGGACGACGTCGAGCAGCACCTTCGTCGTGGCGCCGAAGCCGGGCCCGATCTCGAGCACGTCGTCGCCCAGGCCGAACCGGGTCAGCCAGGGCGTCAGCCGTTCTTCGATCTTGACGGCCCACTTCGCGGAGCTGCAGATCCTGCGGTGGATGAGGTTCATCGGCATGATGTCGACGGTAGGGAGCCCACGCGGTGACCGATAGCCGATATGCTGCCAACTGATGTCGCCAAACAGCCAAGCCATGCTGCTCGGCGCGTTCGACGTCCCGGCCGGCACCTGGTTCCCCTGGCACGAACACCCGTCCCACCAGCTGGTCTGGTCGGCGCGTGGGGTCGTCGCGGTCAAAGCGGGGGACGCGGGCTGGGTGCTGCCGCCGACGCGCGCCCTCTGGATGCCGGCCGGCGTCCGGCACCGCACCGGCGCGCTCGGCCGGGCGCAGCTGCGCGGCATCTACGCCGACCCGGCGCAGTCGCCGGTGTCCTGGCCGGAACCGCGGATGGTCGCCGTCCGGCCGCTGCTGCGGGAGCTGTTGGAGTACCTGACCGGCGAGGGCGTCGCGCCGCCCGCCCGGCTGCGTGCCGAAGCTGTCGCTTTCGACCTGCTCGAACCCCTCGACGTGGTGCCCATCGTGGTGCCGTCGCCGTCGGACCCGCGCGCCCTCGACGTGGCGACGGCCGTGCTCGCGAACCCGGCCGACCCGCGGACCCTCGCCGAATTCGGCCGGGACGTCGGCGCCGCCGAACGCACCCTGGCGCGCATCTTCGTCCGCGAGTGCCGGATGCCGTTCGGGACCTGGCGCACACAGGTGCGGCTGCGTGCGTCCCTGCCACTGCTGGCCGAGAGCACGCCGCTGGAGACGGTGGCCTACCGCGTCGGGTACAGCTCGGCGAGCGCGTTCGTCGCCGCGTTCCGGCGGGCCGTCGGGGTCACGCCGGGCGCCTACTTCGCGGGCTAGGGCCAGTCTTCAAAGTGGGTGACGGCGACCTGCGTTGATCTTCGGTTGTGGTGGGCAGGCATGAGCTGACTGATGAGCAGTGGCAGGCGATTGAGCCGTTGCTTCCGGTGTCGGGGGCGAAGGGCGTCCGCGGGTGGATGACCGGCGGCAACGTCAACGACTGCACCCTGTTCACGCAGGTCATGGCTATTCCAGCCGCGCCATCCGCACCTACCTGCGTCGGCGGCACATTCCGGCGACCATTCCCGAACGCCGAGACCAGCAGGCCAACCGCCTGCGCCGCGGCCGGGCCGGTGGCCGCCCACCGGCCTTCGACCGGGTCGCCTACCGGCGCCGCACCATCGTCGAACGCTGCTTCAACCGCCTCAACCAGTTCCGCGCCATCGCCACCCGATTCGACAAGACCGCCACGTCCTACCAAGGCATGATCGACCTCGCCACGTTGCTCATCTGGCTTTGAGGACAGGCCCTAGCGCCAGGACGGCAGCCAGCGCTCGGCCTCCCACTGGCCGTTCGTGATCGCGATGCCGTTCAGGATCGGCCACAGCCAGGCGAAGTTCGCCACCACCAGCCCGACGTACAGCGACACGACGAGCAGACCGGTGCCGCGTCTTTCGAACCCGCGCCTCGCGCCGCCGAGGATCTGGCCCAGGCACAGGGTCAGTCCCAGCACCAGGAACGCCGCCAGCGGGGTCGCGTAGAAGAAGTACATCTGGCGGTCGATGTTGGTGAACCAGAAGACGTACCCGCCGAGGTAGCCGACCAGCACGGCCGCGTAGCGCCAGTCCGCGCGGAAGATCGAGCGCCAGGCCGCCCAGCCGAGCATCGGGATCGCCAGCCACCACATGGCCGGCGTGCCGATCAGCATCGTCGCGCTGATGCAGCGGGCCTCGCCGCAGCCGGTGACGTCGCCGTTGTAGCTGTAGAGCATCGGGCGCAGCCCCATCGGCCACGTCCACGGCTTCGACTCCCACGGGTGCGGGTTGTCCTTGGGCGTGACCAGGGTTTCGTGGAAGTGCAGGACGTTGCCGGTGTAGTCGCCGAGCGAGCGCAGCGCGGGCGGCACCCACGACCAGAAGCCCGGCGCGATGTCCTTGATCTCGGTGTAGTGCCGGTCGGTGGCGGTTTCGCTGGCGAACCAGGCCCAGTACGCGGCGAAGTACATCAGGAACGGGATGACCAGGATCGCCCACAGCGCGGGCAGCACGTCCCGGCGGATCGTGCCCAGCCAGGGCCGTTCGACGCCGGCCGCGCGCCGCGCCGCGACGTCGAAGCCGACGCTGAGCAGCCCGAACGCGACGATGTAGTACAGCGCCGACCACTTGACGCCGAAGGTGAGCCCGATCATCAGCCCGGTCGCGAACCGCCACCAGCGGAAACCGAGCTTGGGACCCCACACGGACTCGTTGACCCAGCCCTCGCGGACCGCCGTCGCGAGCCGTTCGCGCACCTGGTCGCGGTCGACGAGCAGGCAGGCGAACGCGGCCAGCACGAACAGCGCGATGAAGATGTCGAGCATGCCCATCCGCGACTGCAGGTGCAGGACGCCGTCGCTGATCACCAGGATGCCGGCGATCGCGCCGAGCAGCGTCGAGCGCGTGAGGCGGCGGGCGACGCGCACGACCAGCAGCACCATCAGCGTGCCGGCCAGCGCGGGCATGATGCGCCAGCCCCAGCCGTTGTAGCCGAACAGCCATTCGCCGATCGCGATCAGCTGCTTCGCCAGCGGCGGGTGGACGACCAGCTCGTAGCCGTAGTTGTCCTCGTAACCGCCGTTGCGCAGCACCTGCCAGGCCTGCGGCACGTAGTGCTTCTCGTCGAAGACCGGGCTGCCCTTGTCGGTCGGGACGCCGAGGTTCTGCAGCCGGACGATGCCGCCGATCACGGTCAGCACGAGGGTGACGACCCAGCCGCGGAGCCGGTCCGCCGGCATGCCTCGGCCGAGCAGGGTCAGTTCGCGGTCGGTGGGCGGCCGGAGCGCCTCGACCGGGTCCGGCCGGACGCTTTCGTCGTCGGGACGGGTCAGCACGGCGGTCACGGGGCGATCCTACGGGCGGGACAGGGCGTCCGTCGTCCGGATCCGCTGATCAGCCTAGGCTGACGGGGTGACTTCGGGCCGCTTGATCCTCGCCGCCACCCCGCTCGGCGACGTCCGGGACGCTTCCCGGCGCCTGGCGTCGGCCCTCGCCGAAGCCGACGTCATCGCGGCCGAGGACACCCGGCGGCTGCGCTCGCTGGCCTCGGCGCTGGAGGTGACCCCGCGCGGGCGGGTGGTGAGCTTCTACGAGGACGTCGAGTCGGCGCGCCTGCCGAAGCTGCTGGAGGCGTTGCACGCGGGCGAGACGGTGGTCCTGGTGACGGACGCCGGCATGCCGAGCGTGTCCGACCCGGGGTTCCGCCTGGTGGCGGCGTGTGTGGCGGAGTCGCTGCCGGTGACCTGCCTGCCCGGCCCCTCCGCGGTGACGACGGCGCTCGCCTTGTCCGGGTTGCCGTGCGACCGGTTCTGCTTCGAGGGGTTCGCACCCCGGAAGCCGGGCGAGCGGACCCGCTGGCTGACGTCGTTGCGCGACGAGCCCCGGACGGCGGTGTTCTTCGAGTCCCCGCACCGGCTCGGGTCGTTGCTGGCGGACGCGGTGTCGGTGCTGGGCGAATCGCGGCAGGCGGCGGTGTGCCGTGAGCTGACGAAGACGTACGAAGAGGTGAAGCGGGGGACGCTCGCTGAGCTGGCTTCGTGGGCCTCGGAGGGGGTCCGCGGCGAGATCACGGTGGTGCTGGCGGGGGCGGCGCCGCGGGCGGTTTCGGTGGCGGACCTGGTGGACGAGGTCTCGGCGCGGGTGGCGTCGGGGGAGCGGTTGAAGTCGGCGGCGGCGGAGGTCGCCGAGGCGGCAGGGGTGTCGAAGAAGGAGCTCTACGACGCCGTGCTGGCCGCGCGGGTCAAGTGAGCAGTGCCGTGACCGCGGCGTGCGCCTTGGCCGCGTCCGGCGCGTCCCCCGTGATCACGTCCGTGTACACGAACGCCTCGCCGATCCGCACCAGCAGGTAAGCCAGGTCCGGCACCGGCAGCGGCGGGACCAGCCGCCCGGCCGCGACCTCTCCCGCCAGCAACGTCACCAGCTTCTCCGTCGTCCGCTGCTGGCACACGCTCGCCTTCGTCGTCAGCAGCCGCAACGCCCGCTCCGGCTCGCGGCGCAGGAAGTCGCGGAACGGCGGCGAGTCGTTCGCGAACCGGACGTACCCGCTCACGAAGTCCGCCACCCCCGCGGCGCCGCGGCCGACGCACGCCGGCCAGAGGCGGGCGATCGTGACCTCCGAGAGGGACCACAGGATCTCGGCCAGCAGCCGGTCGCGGCTGCCGGTACGGCGGTGCAGGGTGGCCCGGCTGATCGACAGCTCCTGCGCCAGCTCGCCCATGTCGAGCCGGCGGCCGGAGAGGAACCACTCACGGGCCACCTCGAACTCCTGAGACATATGTCAGAATGTCTCACAACCACGACCGAGAGGGAACGCGACATGCGCGCAGTGCAGGTGACCGAGTTCGGCGGACCCGAGGTGCTCACGCCGGTCGAACTGCCCGATCCGGTGGCCGGCCCCGGTGAGGTCCTGATCGACGTGGACCGCATCGGCGTCAACTACGCCGACACCCACCAGGCCGAGAACAGCTACCTCGCGCCGTCGCAGCTGCCGCTCGTGCCCGGCGGCGAGGTCGTGGGCACCCACGACGGCCGGCGCGTCGTCGCTCTGCTCAACGGTGGGGGCGGGTACGCCGAGAAGGCCGTCGCACCGCAGGCCACGACGTTCCCGCTGCCCGACGGCATCGACGACCTGACCGCGCTGTCCATGCTGGTCCAGGGCACGACCGCCTGGGTCCTGCTCCGGAAGAACGCCCACCTGGCCGAAGGCGAGTCGGTCGTCGTGCACGCCGCCGCCGGTGGGGTCGGGACCGTGGCCGTCCAGCTCGCCAAGGCGTGGGGCGCCGGGCGGGTCATCGCCACCGCGAGCAGCGAAGAGAAGCGCGCGCTCGCCCTCGAACTCGGCGCCGACGTGGCCATCGACTCCCGCGCGGAGGACATGACGGCCGCGCTGCTCGAAGCGAACGGCGGCCGTCGCGTCGACGTCGTCCTCGACATGGTCGGCGGGACGACGACCGACCAGAGCATCGCGGCGCTGGCCCCGTTCGGGCGTCTCGCGTTCTACGGCATGGCGGGCCGCGAGAACCCGAAGCCGGTGGAGCTGCGCAACGTCCTCGGCCACAGCACGACGATCAGCGGCATGTGGCTGCCGCACGTGTTCCGCCTGCCCGGCAACGTCTTCGGCACCGCCCTGACCGAGCTGTTCGACCTGGTCCGGGCGGGCCGCCTCAAGGCGATCCCGGGTGGCGAGTACGCCCTCTCGGACGCCCGCGGCGCGCACGAGGCCCTGCGCTCCCGCAAGACCGTCGGCAAGCTCCTGCTCGACCCCGCCAAGTAGCCCTCGTGAGTGGTAAGGCGGGTTCTAACCCGCCTTACCACTCACGAGCCGGCCAGCAGGGTTTCGAGGGGGGCGGCTTTGTGGAGGCACTCCTGCCACTCCGCCTCCGGGTCCGAATCCGCCGTGATGCCGCCGCCGACGCCGAGGGAAATGCGGCCCGACGCGATCTCGAACGTCCGGATCGCCACGTTCAGCTCCAGCCCCGCCACCGGCGACACCAGGCCGATCGCGCCCGTGTACACCCCGCGCCCGGCCGGTTCCAGCGCCGCGATCAGGTCCAGTGCGCGGATCTTCGGCGCGCCCGTCACCGAACCCGGCGGGAACGTCGCGGCCAGCAGCTCGGCGTCCGAAACCGTCGGGCGCAGCACCCCGGTCACCGTCGAATCCAGGTGCCACACCCCGGGCGCCGGGCGGACCCGCAGCAGGGACGGCACCGTCACCGAGCCCACCTCGCAGACCCGGCCGAGGTCGTTGCGCACCAGGTCGGTGATCATCACGTTCTCCGCGACGTCCTTTGCGGACCGACGCAGCAGCCGGGCGTTCCCGTCGTCGGCCGGGCCGCGGCGGGGCAGCGTCCCCTTGATCGGCGTCGACCGCACCGCGCGCCCGTGCCGGGCCAGGAACAGCTCCGGCGAAAACGACACCACCGATCCCCAGTCGCCGGACAAGCAGGCGGCGCGACGCGGGGACAGCGAAGAAACCCCGGCGGCGAACAACGCGGCGGGCGAGCCGGAGAAGGGCCCGGTGAACCGGCTGCAGATGTTGGCCTGGAACAGTTCGCCCGCCTCGATCGCGTGCACGCACGCCTTCACCGCGTCCCGGTGTTCCGACGGCAGCGGCCGCCGCAGCGGTCCCGCAGTCCACGAAAGCGGTGGCGCGGGCGAAGCCAGCAGTGACTCCATTGTGGACACCGACGGGCCGCCGCCGTCGAGGGACTCCAGGTGGCAGACGCCCGAAGCGGACCACCGCAGCACGTGGTCCGCCCAGCCCCAGGCGGACGCGGGCAGCGCGCCGGTCCGGCCCGACGGGTCCGCCGAGTCGTACGCCAGGTAGCCGAACCAGCCGCCGCCGATCACCTCGGGTGCGGCGTCGATCTCCGGTGGGAAGGACGGCAGCGCCGACGGGGAGACGGCAAGGGATGGCGCGATCACCGCCCGGGCGGAAAACCAGTCACCCGAAAGCATGGCGGGCGGCGGCAGGCCGCGGGCCGCGGCGTGGTGGGCCAGCACCGAGAAGGCGTGCGACGGTGTCACGTCCGTCCGGAGTGGCCTGCTCGTCACGCGCATGGCGACATACCACCACACGTCAGAGCAGCAGGTCGCCCAATGTGAACGGGTACACGACGGCGTTCTGCTCCACCGGCCCGGCGATGCCGGGGACGTCCGGGGTGTACGCGTGCTGGTGCACGCCGAGCCGCGAGTGGAACCAGCCCGGCCGCCCGGGGATGCCGTTGTGCCGGATCAGCCACAGCACGACCTCGCTGTCGGCCCAGCGGTCCGGGTGCAGCCGGTGCGCCCAGCAGTCGTGGTCGGCGTACACCAGCACCCGCTCGATGCGCGCCGCGTGCCGCACGTGCTTGATCCACGCCTTGACGAACCGGTCGTCGACGCTCGGCGCCGCCACCTCCAGGGCCGGTGCGAGCGAGCCGGGGGCGAACGCGCCGAGCCGGCTGGCCGTCCGCACGAAGAAGTCCGCCTGGTCGTGGACCGCGCCGGGCCGCGCGTAGTGCCGTCCGCCGGCGTGCAGCCCGGCCTCCTGCGCGCCGGCCAGGTTGCGCTCCGCCGCGGAATTGCTCCAGTTGACGTTCTCGCTGATCGTCACCGACACGAACCGGGTCTGCGCGGCGCGGACGGCCTGCCAGTCGGAGACGCGCTCGCGGTGCGACAGCGAGATGCCGAGTTCACTCTCCGGCTCTGTCACTGTCCGCCCCCGGCACGTCGGTGGAGAGCACACCATACGTCGCCGGAGGCGGACCCGCAGTGAACACGCGCCCGGTTGATCAGGCGTTTTCCTTCTGGAACGTCCGTGTTCCCCACCACACCGACACCACGGCCATCACCAGCACCACGACACTGCCCGTGAACAGGGCGTCCATCGTGAAGTCGCCGCGGAAGGTGTTCCGCTCGACGTCGACGACGTGCCGGAACGGGTTGATCTGCGAGATCCGGTACAGCCACGCCGGCGCGGCCCCGGACGTGATCGGCAGCAGGATCCCGGAAAGCAGCAGCAGCGGGATGAGCACCGCGTTGAGCAGGGCGGGGAAGGTCTCCTCGCTCTTCAGGGTCAGCGCCAGCGCGTACGAGCACGACGCCAGCGACACCGCCAGCAGGAACACGATGACCAGGCTCAGCAGGACGCCGCCGACCGGCGCGTCCAGGTCGAAGGCCAGGTAGGCCAGCGCGATGATCAGCAGGGCCTGGACCACCGCCTGCAGCGCGCTGGCCAGCACCTTGCCCAGCAGCAGCGCGACCCGGCTGACCGGCGTCACCCGGAACCGCTCGACCACGCCGGAGCGGTACTCGGCCAGCAGCCCGAACCCGACGAACGAGCTGCCGAACAGCGCCAGCTGGGCGATGAGCGCCGGGGTGAGCAGCATCCAGCCGTCCACTTCGGACATACCCTGGGCCTGCACGGCCCGGACCATCAGCGGGCCGAACAGGAACAGGTACAGCAGCGGCTGCATGATCCCGATCAGCACCCACGTCGGGTTGCGCAGCGCCGCCGTCATTTCGCGGCGGAAGATCAGCCAGGTGTCACGCAGCACGGGTGCCCTCCTCCGCTTCCCGCAGCGACCGCCCGGTCAGGGTCAGGAAAACGTCGTCGAGCGTCGGCCGGTGCACCTGGACCGACAGCATGGGGATGCTCTTCGCGTCCAGCGCGCGCAGCAGCTCCGGCAGCGCGACGTCGCCGCGCGGCACCCGGAACCGGACCTCGCCGCCGTCGGCGGACAGCTCCTGGGCGCCGGTGAGCCGCCCGGCGATTTCGGCGGCGTCCGCGCCCTGCTCCGGGGCGACGCCCACCTCGACGCGGTCGCCGTTGACGCGCGCCTTCAGCGCGTCCGGCGTGCCTTCGGCGACGATCCGGCCGTCGTCGATGACGATCAGCCGGTCCGACAGCGCGTCGGCTTCGTCGAGGTAGTGGGTCGTCAGGAAGACCGTGACGCCCTGCTCGGCGCGCAGCCGGCGGATGTGCTCCCACAGGTTGGCCCGGCTCTGCGGGTCGAGGCCGGTCGACGGCTCGTCGAAGAACACCAGGCCGGGCGCGTGGATCAGGCCGAGCGCGATGTCGAGCCGCCGCCGCTGCCCGCCGGACAGCGTCTTGGTCAGCCGCTGGTCCAGGCCGGTCAGGTCGAGCTGTTCGGCGAGTTCGGCGCCGCGCGCGATCGCGTCGGCCTTGCTCATCCGGTAGAGCCGGCCCTGCAGCTCCAGCTCGTCGGCGACCTTGCTTTCGGGGGCGGTGCCGCCGCCCTGGGCGACGTAGCCGATGCGCCTGCGCACGCCCAGCGGGTCGGACAGCAGGTCGCAGCCGCCGACGGTCGCGGTGCCCGCGGTCGGCTTCAGCAGCGTGGTCAGCATGCGCAGCGTGGTCGTCTTCCCGGCGCCGTTCGGCCCGAGGAAGCCGACCAGCTCGCCCGCCTCGACGTCGAGGTCGACGCCCTTCACCGCGTGGACTTCACCCCCGTTGCGGCCCTTGCGGCGGAACCGCCGCTCGAGACCGCGTGCCGTGATCATGGGATCCCCTCTCGAAAAGTAGTCAAGCTTGACTAGTTGAGGCGCACAGCGTGCCCGAGAAGGATGCGCTGGTCAAACTTGATTACTCGGCGGGAGGCTCGCCGAAGGCCCGGCCCGGATCGTCGGCCATCACGTACTCGCCCGCTTCCAGCCGGGCGATCAGGTTCCGGAGCCAGTCCAGGCTCGCCGCCGAGATCTGGGCCCACAGCCCGAACAACTCGGTGATGTGCGCGGGCTGCCCCCACTCGGAACCCTCGTCGATGAGCAGCCCCGCCCGCCGCACCTCGGCTTCGAGGTGGACGAGCCGCTGGTTCAGCATGCCGATCACCCGCTTGCGGGGCAGCGCGGTCATCAGCGAGATCGCGGCGGACAGCTCGGGGTGACCGACCTCGGGATCGGACAGGGCCGTGCCCAGCAGCAGGTGGAACTCGCGGTCACCGTCCTCGGTCACGCGGTAGGCGATCCGGTCCGGGCCGCCCTCGCCCGGCTCGACGTCGACCTGTTCCAGCAGATCCTCGGCCGTCATCTTCTTCAGGGCGTGGTAGATCGATCCGGGCTGGACGTTGGCCCACTTGTCCGCCGACCAGGTCAGCAGCTCGCGCCGCACCTGGTAGCCGTGCGCGCGGCCGTACATCCGTACCACCCCGAGCACGAGCAGCCGTGTCGCCGACAACCGGGGCCTCCCTCCCGACAAAGCGCGTGACGCCCTCCGTAGGCTAATAAGGTATGAGCACCCCTGTGTTGACCGCGGTGGCCTGGCCCTACGCCAACGGCCCCCGCCACATCGGCCACGTGTCCGGATTCGGCGTCCCGTCCGACGTCTTCTCCCGCTACCAGCGAATGGCCGGCAACCGGGTGCTCATGGTGTCCGGCACCGACGAACACGGCACCCCGATCACCGTCCAGGCGGACAACGAGAACGCCACCCCGCAGGAGACGGCGGACAAGTACACCCGGCAGATCGGCACCGACCTGCAGGGCCTCGGCCTCTCCTACGACCTGTTCACCCGGACCACGACCGGCAACCACGCCGAGGTGACGCAGCAGATCTTCCTGGCGCTGCACCGCAACGGCTACGTCGTGCCCAAGACCACGCGCGGCGCGATCAGCCCGTCCACCGGCCGCACGCTGCCCGACCGCTACGTCGAGGGCACCTGCCCGATCTGCGGGTTCGACGGCGCGCGCGGCGACCAGTGCGACAACTGCGGCAACCAGCTCGACGCCGCGGAGCTGATCAACCCGAAGTCGCGGATCAACGGCGAGACGCCGAAGTTCGTCGAGACCGAGCACTACTTCCTCGACCTGCCGGCGTTCACCAAGACCCTCGGCGACTGGCTGGGCACCAAGAACGACTGGCGCCCGAACGTCCTCAACTTCACCAAGAACCTGATCGACGACATGCGGCCCCGGCCGATCACCCGCGACCTCGACTGGGGCGTCAAGATCCCCCTCGACGGCTGGCGCGACCAGCCGCTGAAGCGGTTCTACGTCTGGTTCGACGCGGTGATCGGGTACTTCTCGGCCAGCGTCGAATGGGCGCGGCGCTCCGGCAACCCGGACGCGTGGCAGGAGTGGTGGAACAACGCCGACGCCCGGTCGTACTACTTCATGGGCAAGGACAACATCACCTTCCACGCCCAGATCTGGCCGGCGCTGCTGTTCGGGCACAACGGCGAGGGCGACAAGGGCGGCGAGGCGGGCAAGTACGGCAAGCTGCACCTGCCGGACGAGATCGTCTCCAGCGAGTTCCTCACCATGAGCGGTTCGAAGTTCTCGACCTCGCGCGGGCGCGTGATCTACGTCGAGGACTTCCTGCGCGACTTCGGCCCGGACACGCTGCGGTACTTCATCTCGGTCGCCGGCCCGGAGACCCAGGACACCGACTTCACCTGGGACGAGTTCGTCCGCCGGACCAACTTCGAGCTGGCCAACGAGTGGGGCAACCTGGTCAACCGGTCCATCTCGATGGCGCACAAGAACGTCGGCGCCATCCCGCGTCCGGAGGCCCCGACGGCGGCCGACGAGGACCTCAAGGCGTTGTCGCGCAAGGCGTTCGACACCGCGGGCGCGCACCTGGCCCGGTCCCGGTTCAAGCTGGCGGCGGCCGAGGCGATGAAGGTCGTCACCGCGGCGAACAAGTACATCTCCGACCAGGAGCCGTGGAAGCTCAAGGACGACCCCACGCGGCGCGACACCGTGCTGCACACCGCGCTGCAGGTCGTCTCGGACGCCAACACGCTGCTGACGCCGTTCCTGCCGCACTCGGCCCAGAAGGTGCACGAGGCCCTCGGCGGCACCGGCGTCTGGGCCGCCCAGCCGGAGCTGCGCGAGGTCGACGACCTGGACATCGCCGGCCGGGTCAACCCGATCCTCACCGGCGACTACGCGGGCGAGCAGGCGAAGTGGGAGTCGACGCCGATCGAGGTCGGCAAGCCCCTGCAGAAGCCGTCGCCGCTGTTCACCAAGCTCGACCCGGCGCTGGGTGAAACCGGCCCGGAGTGGGCGCCGATCACCAAGGAGTAAGAGGTAGTGCATGGGTGACGAGAAGCGCGAGCTGCCGCCTGTCCCGGACAGGCTCCCGGTGTCGGTGGTGGACGCGCACACCCATCTCGACGCGTGCGGCGCGGTCACCGCGGCCGATGTCACGGCCATGGTCGACCGCGCCGAGCGCGCTGGCGTCGCCCGCGTCGTCACGGTCGCGGACGACCTCGCCTCGGCCCGCTGGGCCGCGGAGGCCACCACCTGGGACAACCGGGTGTGGGCCGCCGTCGCCATCCACCCGACCCGGACCAAGGAGTTCGGCGAGGCCGAGCGGGCCGAGATCGAGCGGCTGGCCGGGCACGAGCGCGTGGTCGCCGTCGGCGAGACCGGCCTCGACTACTACTGGGACTACTCGCCCCGCGACGCCCAGCAGGAGGCGTTCCGCTGGCACATCGACCTCGCGAAGCGGCTCGGCAAGCCGCTGATGATCCACGACCGCGAGGCCCACGACGACGTGTTGCGCATCCTGGCCGAAGAGGGTGCGCCGAATGCCGTAATTTTCCACTGCTTTTCCGGCGACGCGGAAATGGCCCGCAAGTGCGTCGACGCGGGCTTTGTCCTTTCCTTCGCGGGAACGGTGACGTTCAAGAACGCGAAGGGGCTCCACGAGGCGGCCCGGCTCTGCCCGCCCGGGCAGTACCTCGTCGAGACCGACGCGCCGTTTCTGACCCCCCACCCGTTCCGTGGGCGGCCGAACGAGCCGTACGGCGCTGCCTACACCGTCCGTCACCTCGCGACGCTCAGGGGCGAAGCTGTCCACGAAGTCGCCGAATCGGTCCGGACCACCGCCGAGCGGGTGTACCGACTCCCCAGCGTCACCTGGGGTTGAACGCATTGCGACAACAGGGTTCCCGGCTCGGCCACCTGATGGAGTGACGGGGATCACGACACTCCGGGGGGTGTTTGCGCAACCCGCCGCGACCCGTTACTGTCCCGTGATCGTGCCGGTCGGACCTGCGCTCAGCAGTTGCCGAACGTCACGCCCAGTCGTAGAGACGGCGCCCCCGACCGTCGTCTCGTGAAAGGGAACGATCCCCGGTGACAGGTAGCAGACAGGCTGGAGCGCGCTCCGCCGTCCTCGAACGCAGTCATTTCGAGGACACGGCATACGGCCAGCTCGACTTCTCCGACGACCCGAACATCACGCAGCAGGACATCCTGGCCGCGCTCGGCCCGGACGCCGACGCGATGATGGCCGAGATCGACGTCGACGTCGACGAGCTGATCCGGCTCATCAACGCCGAGACGACGTACCTGCCGCCGATCGTCATCCCGGACGGCCTCGAGGAGGACCGCACCGCTTCCCCCGAAGCGCGTCGTGCGGCTCTGGACGAGGGCCTCCGCCAGACCACGAAGGTCTGGAAGCGCCGGTTCCTCAAGGGCGCCGTCCTCAGCGTCATGATCAGCGTCGCCGGCGGCGGCGCGGCCGCGCTGGCGATGAACAAGAGCATCACCGTCGACGTCGACGGCCACCAGCAGACCGTGCACTCCTTCGGCGGCACTGTCGGCGAGGTGCTCGAAGACGCGGGCCTGTCCGTCGGCGAGCACGACTCGCTGTCCCCCTCCCCGCAGGCGGAGGTCGGCGACGGCGGTGTCATCAAGCTCGAGCGCGGCCGCCAGCTGAAGATGATCGTCGACGGCACCGAGCGCACCTCCTGGGTCCGCGCGACGCACCTCGGCGACGCCCTGAGCCAGCTCGGCATGGCCGAGACGGACAAGGCCGGCACGTGGATGTCGATGCCGAAGGACGGCGAGCTGCCCCTGCAGGGCGCCACCGTCGAGATCAAGACCCTGAAGAACATCACCCTGTACGACGGCGCCAACGCGCCGAAGCAGGTGAAGACGACCGCGGTCACGACGAAGGAGTTCCTGGGCGAGTACAAGCTCACCCTGGGCCCGGAGGACGCCGCCGAGGGTGGTCTGGACGTCAAGCTGACCGACGGCGCCGAGGTGCACATCAGCCGCACCGGCGTCTCGACGGTCACCCAGAAGGAGAGCATCGACCCGCCCGAGCAGCGCGTCGACGACCCGGACCTGGACAAGGGCAAGACCAGCGTCGAAGACCCGGGCACGCCCGGCGAGAAGATGGTGACCTACAAGGTCACGCAGAAGAACGGCAAAGAGGTCGGGCGGGAGACCGTCTCCGAGCAGGTCATCACCCAGCCGAAGCCGAAGATCATCCACGTCGGGACGAAGAAGGCCCCGACGCCGGACATCGGCGACGGCTCGGCGTGGGACCGCATCGCGCAGTGCGAGTCGGGCGGCAACTGGGCCACCAACACCGGCAACGGCTACTACGGCGGCCTCCAGTTCGACAAGCAGACCTGGAACGCCTACGGCGGCTCCCAGTACGCGGCCCTGCCGAACCAGGCCTCCCGCGAGCAGCAGATCGCGGTGGCGGAGAAGGTCCGCGACGCCCGCGGCGGCTACGGCGCCTGGCCCGTCTGCGGCAAGAAGGCCTGACACCCTTTCCGAACGGCCCCCGTCCCACTCAGGGACGGGGGCCGTCTCGCGTTGGGTGGTCTGCCGCGGCGGTCGTGAGTGGTAAGGCGGGTTCTAACCCGCCTTATCACTCACGACTACTTGCACCGAGCGGACCGGGGCGGAGCACGATGGGTAGGCTCGTCCGGTGGTTGAACTGCTGGGACCTGCCGAGATCCGGGGGCTGGCGGCCGAACTCGACGTTCGGCCGACCAAGAAGCTCGGGCAGAACTTCGTGCACGATCCCAACACCGTCCGCCGGATCGTCGAGCTGGCGGGCGTCTCCGCCGGTGACGTCGTCCTCGAGGTCGGACCCGGGCTCGGTTCGCTGACGCTCGGGCTGCTCGCCACCGGCGCGCGCGTCGTCGCCGTCGAGATCGACCCCAAGCTCGCCGAGCGGCTCCCGAAGACCGTCGCCGAGCGGGGTCCGGAAGCCGCGGAACGGCTGACCGTCGTCGGGGCCGATGCCCTGCGCGTCACCCGCGGAGAACTGGGCGAGCCGACCGCGCTCGTCGCCAACCTGCCCTACAACGTCGCCGTGCCGGTCGTGCTGCATCTGCTCGCCGAGGTGCCGTCGCTGAAGAGCGGGCTTGTCATGGTCCAGACCGAGGTCGCCGACCGGATGGCCGCCGGCCCCGGCAGCCGGATCTACGGCGTGCCGAGCGTCAAGCTCGCCTGGTACGGCCCCGCACGCAAGGTCGCCGCCGTGCCACGCTCGGTGTTCTGGCCCGTGCCGAACGTCGATTCCGCGCTCGTCGCGTTCGAACGCGGCGAAACGACGGCGTCCGCGGACCGGGACCTCCTCTTCGGCCTGGTGGACGCGGCCTTCTCACAGCGCAGGAAGACCCTCCGCGCCGCGCTCGCGGGCTGGGCGGGCTCGGCCGAGCGGGCCGGCGAGCTGCTGACGGCCGCCGGGATCGACCCGAAAACCCGGGGCGAGCAGCTGGACGTGCACGCCTTCGCCCGGATCGCCGCCGCGCGTTGAGCATCCACAGTGGAGGCGTGAAAATACGCCCCCGTCGCCCGTGATCCCGTCATCCGGACACCGCCACTCGTGTGATCTGGGCCAACAGGCTTGCGTTCGCTCCTCGGGATCGGTTTTACTCAGTACGTCCATCCCGAGCGACTGAGAGACCTGGCTCGCCGAAGTCGCAGCAACCACCCTCCACAGGGCAGGTGCTACCGCCAGGACCGATGGAGGCCGTTTTCGATGAAGAGGGTAGCTCGCCCCCTGCTCCTGACCAGGCGTCGCGTAGTCGACGAAGGCCGCCGCTCCGTGACCGCATGTCGACGCTCCCGCTGAGCTTGTCCTAGCCGGTCCACCTCTTCTTCACGCACCGTCCCAATCGGACGGACTTCGCTTGCGGCCGGGCGCCCCCGCGCGGGTGCGCCCCGTTTTCTGGAGCCTTCGTGATCACCGTCGAAAACCTGTCCAAATCCTTTGCCACCAACGGAAATTCGGTCCTCGCCCTGCGGGACGTGAGCGTCGACGTCCAGGCCGGCTCACTGTTCGGCGTGGTCGGCCCGGCCGGGTCCGGCAAGTCCGTCCTCGCCCGGTGCATCGCGCTGCAGGAGCGCCCCGACCGCGGTGTCGTGCGGCTCGACGGCCTCAACACCGGCACCCTCGACGGCCGCCGCCTCCGCGAAATCCGCCGTCAGCTCGGCGTGGTGTCCACGAAACCGGAGCTGATCGCCGAGCGCACCATCGCCGGCAACATCGCCTCCCCGCTCGAGCAGCTCGGCGTCGACGGCCCGCAGCGCCGCAGCCGGGTCGGCTCGCTGCTCGACCTCGTCGGCCTGACCCCGCGTGCCGCGCAGCGCCCCGGTGAACTGACCGTCGGCCAGCTCCGCCGCGTCGCGGTCGCGAAGGCTCTGGCGGCGGCGCCCGCCGTGCTGCTCGCCGACGACCCGACCGCCGGTGTCGACCCGGAGGAGGCCGGCGCGGTGCTCACCGTCCTCGACCGGGCCCGGTCCGAGCTCGGGGTCACGGTCGTCGTCACGACGCCGGACGCGGGCGTGGTCCGCCGGGTCTGCGACGACGTCGCGGTGCTGGAGGACGGCACCGTCGTCGAGCGCGGCTCGGTGCTCGACCTGATCTCCGACCCCGCCAGCCGCACCGCGCAGGCGCTCCTGCCGGCCATCGAGACCACCCGCTCGCAGACGGCGCGCTACGACCGCTCGGCGGACGTCGTGCTGGTCGGCTTCGCCTCGGTGGGCGCGCTGCTGCCCGAGGCCGCGGGCCGGTTCGACGTCGAGTTCGCCACCATCGGCGGCGGCCTGACCCGCATCGGCGACACCCCGGTCGGCCGCTTCCGCCTGGGTGTCCGCGGCGAGCGGGCCGACGCGGCCCTGGCCTGGGTCGCCGAGCGCGGCGGCCACGTGACGCACACCGCGCGTGGCCCGCAGGGTGTCGCCGCCGCCTGACCCCCGGCTGGTCACCGCCCCGATGCGCAGGTCGCATCGGGGCGTTTCCGCGGGCACGTAGGCTGGTCGGGTGCTCGCCGTAGTTCCGCCCCCAGTCACCGTCCGGGTCCCGGCCAAGGTCAACCTGCACCTTTCGGTCGACGACCTGCGCGAAGACGGTTACCACGAGCTGGTCACCGTGTTCCAGGCGCTGTCGCTGACCGACGAGGTGACCGTCGCGGTCACCGAAGAGCCCGGCATCGAGGTCTACGGCGAGGGGGAGGGCGCGGTCCCGACCGGCCCGGAGAACCTGGCCTGGCGGGCCGTCGAGGCGCTGGCCGCGCACGTCGGCCGCACCGGCGACCCGAAGGTGCGGGTGGTGCTGCGCAAGGGCATCCCGGTGGCCGGCGGCATGGCGGGCGGCAGCGCCGACGCGGCGGCGACGCTGGTCGGGCTCGCTTCGCTCTGGAACCTCGACGTCACGCGCGACGAGCTGGCCGAGATCGCTGCCGGCCTGGGCAGCGACGTCCCGTTCGCGCTCTACGGCGGCACCGCGCTGGGCACCGGCCGCGGCGAGCAGCTGGTCCCGGTGCTGTCGCGGCACACGTTCCACTGGGTGCTGGCGTTCGACGCCGAAGGGCTGTCGACGCCGAAGGTCTTCGGCGAGCTGGACCGCTTGCGCGCGGCGGGCAACCCGCCCCGGATCGGTTCGCACACGCCGGTCGTCGAGGCGCTGGCCTCGGGTGATCCGCGGCAGCTGGCCCTGCTGCTGGGCAACGACCTGCAGGCGGCGGCGGTTTCGCTGCGGCCGGACCTGCGCCGCACGCTGCGGGCGGGGGTGAACGCGGGCGCCCTGGCGGGCACGGTGTCCGGCTCCGGCCCGACGTGCGCGTTCCTCTGCGAGGACGGGCAGTCGGCGGTGGAGGTGGCGGCCGAGCTGTCGGGCGCGGGGGTGTGCCGGACGGTCCGCGTGGCCCACGGCCCGGTCCCCGGCGCGCGGGTGGTCGGCGGGGACGACGCGCCACGCCCGGCGCCGCCGCGGGTGCACGCGTGAAGCACGCCGAGTTCGCGTTCCCGGGGCCGTTGCGCGACAAACTGGTCGCGGCGATCCTGGCCGGGGAGAAGACGACGACCTCGGCCCTGCTCGCGGAATACGAGCGGGCCGGCGAAGCGTTGCCTGCGGTGGGTGAGGGGGAACTGGTGCTCGATTCCGCCGGCGCCGGGGTCGCGGTCATCGAAACCGTCGGGGTGCGTGTGCTCCCACTGTCCGAAGTGGACCTGGAGCACGCGGTCGGCGAAGGCGAGGGCTTCACGAGCGTCGCCGAGTGGCGCGCGGAGCACGAGAAGTTCTGGCAGGGCGCGGAGGTGCGCGCCGTACTGGAGGATCCGGAATTCACCGTGGACGACACGACCACCATCGTGGCGACCCGTTTCATCATTGTGGAAAGGATCGGCTGAGCGGATGGCCAACCTGGTCAACCTGGAAGCGGTGAGCAAGTCCTACGGGATTCGCCCGCTGCTGGACGGCGTCTCCCTCGGCGTCGCGGCCGGGCAGCGCATCGGTGTCGTCGGCCTCAACGGTGGCGGCAAGACCACGCTGCTGGAAGTCCTTTCCGGACTCGCGGAGCCGGATTCCGGGCGGGTGAGCCATGTTCGCGACCTGCGGATGGCCGTGGTCACCCAGCGCACGGAGCTCCCGGACGGCAGCACGGTCGGCGACGTCGTCCTCGAACGCTACGGCGCCGAGCACGAATGGGCCGCCGACGCCCGCGTTCGCTCCATTGTGGACGGTCTGGGCATCACGGCGATCGGCCTGGACACGCCGACGGCGAACCTGTCCGGTGGCGAGCGGCGCCGGGTCTCGCTGGCCGCGGCGCTGACCGGCGAGCTCGACCTCGTCGTGCTCGACGAGCCGACCAACCACCTGGACGTCGAAGGTGTCCGCTGGCTCGCCGACCACCTGCTGGCCCGGAAGATCGCCGTCGTGGTCGTCACGCACGACCGGTGGTTCCTCGACACCGTCGCCACCCTGACGTGGGAGGTCGCGAACGGCCGCGTCGAGCAGTACGAAGGTGGTTACGCCGACTGGATCTTCGCGCGCGCCGAGCGGGCGCGGCTGGCCGCGACGGCCGAGGAGAAGCGGCAGAACCTGGCCCGCAAGGAGCTGGCGTGGCTGCGCCGCGGCCCGCAGGCGCGCTCGTCGAAGCCGCGCTACCGCGTCGAAGCGGCGGAAGCGCTGATCGCCGACGTCCCGCCGCCGCGTGATTCCGTGGAGCTGCAGGCGTTCGCGAAGCGGCGGCTCGGGAAGACCGTGCTGGAGCTGGAAGACACGACGTACCAGGTCGGCGACCGGACGCTGCTCGACCACGTCACCTGGCGGGTCGGCCCGGGCGACCGGATCGGCCTGGTCGGGGTCAACGGCTCGGGCAAGACGTCGCTGCTCAAGCTGCTCGGCGGCGACGTCGAGGGCTCGACCGGCCGCCGGATCGAGGGCAAGACGGTCGCGCTCGCGCACCTGCGCCAGGAGCTCGACGACCTGCCCGGCGACCTGCGCGTGCTGCAGGCGATCGAGCAGGTGGCCGGGCGCGTGGTGTTCGGCAAGCAGGAGATGACGGCGTCGCAGCTGGGCGAGAAGCTCGGCTTCCCGCAGGCCCGCCAGTGGACCCCGGTCGGCGACCTGTCGGGTGGCGAGCGGCGCCGGCTCCAGCTGTGCCGGCTGCTGATGGCCGAGCCGAACGTGCTGCTGCTCGACGAGCCGACGAACGACCTGGACATCGACACGCTCCAGCAGCTGGAGGACCTCCTCGACGGCTGGCCGGGCACGATGGTGGTGGTGTCCCACGACCGTTACCTGGTGGAGCGGGTGTGCGACACGATCGTCGCGCTCTTCGGCGACGGCCGCATCACCCACCTTCCGGGCGGCATCGAGGAGTACCTGAACCGCCGCGCGGCCGCGGTGGACGTGGCGGGCCCGGCGCCTTCGGTGGAGAAGGTGGAGGCGAAGAAGTCGGCGGCGGACCTGCGCGCGGCCCAGAAAGAGCTCGGGCGGCTGGAACGCAAGCTCGACCAGCTGCACGCGAAGGAGGAGAAGCTCCACGCATCGCTGCTGGCGGCGGCGACGGACCCGGCGAAGCTGATGGCGCTGAACGCGGAGCTGAAGGGCGTGCAGGGCGAGATCGAAGACGTCGAAGGGCGCTGGCTGGAGACGTCCGAGCTGCTGGAATGACCCCCGTTTCCGCGTTGCTCGGCGGATGTTGACGTCCAGACAGTAATGTTCCGGCCATGAGCAGGTTCGTGGACACGCTCGTCGCCACCGCGACGCAGCGGGGGCAGCAGCGCGGCATGGTCACCGGGGAGCCGAAGGAGCCGGTCCGGCGGACCTGGGCCGACGTGCACGGCGAAGCGCGGCGGATTGCCGGTGGCCTCGTGGCGGCGGGATTCCGGCCGGGCACGGCCGTCGGCGTGCTGGCTGCCGCGCCGGTGCTGATCGCGCCGACCGTGCAGGCCGTGTGGCTGGCCGGGGGCAGCGTCACCATGCTGCACCAGCCGACGCCGCGCACCGATCTCGCCGAGTGGGCCGAGGACACCGTGCGGGTGCTCGGGATGATCGGCTCCGACCTCGTGCTGCTGGGCGAGCCCTTCGACCAGCTCGCGCCCGTCCTCGAGCAGAAGGGGATCGGGTTCGAGCTGATCACCGAGCTCGCCGGGGCCGAGCCGCTCGCCGACGTCGTCGTCACCGACGAGGGCGACACCGCGCTGCTGCAGCTCACCAGCGGCTCGACCGCCGACCCCAAGGCCGTGCGGATCACCTACGGGAACCTGTACTCCAACGTCAAGGCCATGGTCGAGCGCGCCGAGTTCGACTTCGACACCGACGTCATGGTGTCCTGGCTGCCGACGTTCCACGACATGGGGATGGTCGGCTTCCTGACCGTCCCCATGACCTTCGGTGTCGAGCTGGTCAAGATCACGCCGGTCGAGTTCCTTTCGGGCCCGTTGATCTGGCCCGAGCTGATCACCAAGTACCACGGCACCACGACCGCGGCGCCGAACTTCGCGTACGCCATCGTCGGGCGCCGGATGGCCCGCGTCGACGAAGACGACGCCTACGACCTCTCGAAGCTGCGCATCGCGCTGAACGGCGCCGAGCCCGTCGACGAGACCGCCGTCCGGACCTTCGTGGACGCCGGCGCGCGGTTCAAGATGCCCGCCGAGTGCGTCTTCCCGGCCTACGGCATGGCGGAAGCGACGCTCGCCGTGTCGTTCGCGCCGCTGTTCACCGGGCTCACCCTCGACGTCGTCGAAGCCGACGCGCTGGAGGCGGAAAACCGCGCGGTGCCGGTGCCCGAGGGCGACCCGCGGCGCGGCACCGACAGCGTCCGGTCGTTCGCGCTGCTCGGCCGGCCCCTCGACGGGCTGGAGGCCGAGATCGTCAACGAGGCCGGCGAGCGCGCCGGGGAGCGCGAGGTCGGCGAGATCCGGCTGCGCGGCGAGGCCGTGACGCCCGGCTACCTGACCATGGACGGCCCGGTCGCGACCCAGGACGACGAAGGCTGGCTCGACACCGGCGACCTCGGCTACCTGATCGACGGCCAGATCGTCATCTGCGGCCGCCGCAAGGACGTCATCATCATGGGCGGCCGCAACCTGTACCCGACGGACATCGAGCGCGCGGCGACGTCGGTCGAGGGCGTGCGCGCGGGCAACGCGGTGGCGGTCCGGCTGGACGCCGGCAGCCGCCGCGAGCGGTTCGCGGTGGTCGTGGAGTCGAAGCTGGCGGGCGACGCCGAGGCGGAGAAGGCCCTGATGAAGCAGGTGTCGGCGCGGGTTCGCGACGCCGTCGACATGCGCCCGTACGCGGTGGTCGTGCTCCCGGCGGGGAGCCTGCCGAAGACGCCGTCGGGCAAGGTCAAGCGCGCGGCGACGGCGGTCCAGTTCGCGGACAGGATCTCGAAGAACGCCGACGCCTGACGCGCTCCGGCGGCGGGCCGGCCGGCCCGCCGCCGGAAGGTCAGCGTTGCTGGACGCGGACCGCGCGGACCGTCGGCGGCGGGGTGGCGCGTTCGGCCGTGGCCTCCGGGGCCGTGCGGGCGCCCGGGAGGTCCGGGGCCTGGCCGGTGCGGGCGGCGAGCTGGTCCTCCACCGTGTCGAGGAATTCGTCGACTTCGCGTTCGTCGTAGCCGCGCTTGCCGATCAGCGGCTTCGCGAACATCACGTGGTGCACTTCGGCGGCGGTGAGGTCGTCCTCGTCGGCGAGCGTCTTGGCGATCCGCCGGACGAACGCGTCGACCTCGTGCTTCGCGTAACCACGGCGGCCGACCGGGGCGTTACCGAAAGTGACCTCGGCGAGGTCTTCGGCGGTGAACGACATGGAACTCTCCGATTCCGGGGTAGGGCTGGTGCGAACTCCCGTACACCGTCCTAACGCCTGGACAGGTTCCCCCGGAAGGGGCGACCCCGAAGCTCACCCCGACGGGCGGCCGTGCGCCCGCCTTCGGGTGAAGCAGAACTACGGTGCGGGGTGTGGCCGGGTTCACACCCGGCTCGTCCCCGAAAACCCCGTCAGCTGCGCCCGAACCACTTCCGCGGGCCCTGCGGGCGCTCCTCCTCGGCCGCCGCCGGCCGCGGGTTGCGCAGCGCGATCAGCGCCGCCTCGGCCTCGTCGAGGAACAGGTCGACCTGGGCCTGGTCGTAGCTGCGCATGCCGACCGGCATGATCGTGAACTCGACGTAGTGGATGTCGTCGGGGGTGAGGATGTTGCGCCCGGCCAGCGCCTCCGCGACGAGGTCGAGGAACGCGTCCACCTCGTCCTCGTTGTAGCCGCGGCGGCCGAACCGGGGCTTGCCGAAGGCGATCGCCCGGACTTCCTCGGGGGTCATGGCTTCACCTTCCGCCCATCTCAGCCCGCGTGGAAGGCGTTCTGCGCGGCCGCGAGGCCGGTGCCCACCAGCGCCTCGGTCGCGTCCGCGCAGCGATCCACCTCGAACGGGAGTTCCTTGCGCTCGACCGTCGAAAAGTCCTTCAGCACGAAGTCCGCCGGGTCCTGCCGGCCGGGCGGGCGGCCGATGCCGAACCGCACCCGGTAGTAGTCGCGGGTGCCCAGCGACTTCGTGATCGAGCGGAGGCCGTTGTGGCCGTTGTCGCCGCCGCCGAACTTCAGCTTCAGGGCGCCGAAGTCGACGTCGAGCTCGTCGTGCACCACGACGACACCGGACGGCGCCACCTTGTAGAACTTCGCCGCGCCCACCACCGGTCCGCCGGAGAGGTTCATGTACGAACGCGGCTTCACCAGCACCACCCGGCGCCCGGCCAAGCGTCCCTCGAGCACCTCGCCGCCGGACTTGTGCGTCTTGAACTTGCCGCCGACGCGGGCGGCGAGCTCGTCCAGCACCATGAACCCGACGTTGTGCCGGTTACCGGCGTACTGGGGCCCGGGATTGCCGAGGCCGGCGAGCAAGATCAGCTCGCCGGCCCCGGGCACATCTTCGGTCATACGAAAAAGGTAACAGTGGAGCGAAGCTCCTCCGTTGAGGGTGGTGGCGGGGAGGAAGGCGGAGGCTATTCGGCGTCTTCGGCCGACTCTTCGCCCGCCTCGGCCTCGTCGCCGGTCTCTTCACGCTGCGGCTCGTTGACAGCCACGACGAGCGACTCGGGGTCGGTGACCAGGGTGGCGCCCTTCGGCAGCTCGACCTGGCCGGCCAGCACCTGGGAACCGATCTCGAGGCCCTCGATCGAGACCTCGAACTGCTCCGGGATGTGCAGCGCCTCGACCTCGACCTGCAGGGTGTCGACGTCCTGGTTGACCAGGCCGCCCGGGCCGGGGTTGCCGGTGACGACGACGGGGACGTCGACGACGATCTTCTCGCCGCGCTTCACGACCAGCAGGTCGACGTGCTCGATGTAGTTCTTCAGCGGGTGGACCACGATGGTCTTGGTCAGGGCCAGCTCGACCGAGCCCTCCAGGTCCAGCGTGATGACGGCGTTCGAGCCGTTCTCGCGCACGACGCGGGCGAACTCGATCGCGGGCAGCGCGAAGTGCCGCGGGTCCGACCCGTGGCCGTAGAGGACGGCGGGGATCTTGCCGGCGCGACGCGTGCGGCGCGCGGCGCCCTTGCCGAACTCGGTGCGCGGCTCGACGGACAGACGTACCTCGGACACGGTGTTGCACTCCTTCAAATCAAAGACAGCATGCTGCGGCGGGGAGAGCCGATGTGTGTTCTGTTCAAGGAAGTTTCGGCGGCGAGTTTCCGGGCGTGCACGACGACGGGGGCTACTCGAGCCGCCGCGTCGATCACGCCGGGCACCCCAGAAGGGCCCCGCCTCGCCGAGACAACCTCAAGAGTGTAAACCAACCTCATCACGGTGGGTTGCGGCGGGTGCCCGGCCCAGGCTAGAACCCTCCTGGACCCCGGTACGTGACGACACAAATCCGGTGGCGGGACGACGCCGGCCGAGGTGTGCTCGGGTAGCGGGAAAGCAGGGGGCGTTGATGCGGGCTCGACGGAGCGGGGTGGCAGCCGCGGTGCTGCTGCTGGGCGGGTTGCTGGCCGGCTGCCAGGTGGCGGTCGCCGGCACCGCCGGTATCTCCGCGGCCGACCAGGCGACGGCGGACCGGCGCGTCGAGCAGCGCGCCGCGGTCGACGCGGCCCTGACCGCGCTCGGCCAGGCGCCCGCGGTGGCGCTGAAGGCCACCGTCAAGGGCGCCGACCAGCAGTTCCGGGTGACCCGCGGCGGCTACGCCGTCGGCGCGCTGCCGCTGGAAGGCCGTGTCGTCCAGGTGACGGCCGCCGCCGCGCAGTTCTACCTGCAGGCCGACGCCGACTACTGGAAGGCGCACGCCGTCGACGAGGGCACGCAGTTCGGCACGAGCTGGGTGCGGTCGCTCGGCTCCGAACTGCCCTTCGACCCGGCGGCCCGGTTCGCGCCGCCGGCGCTGGCCGAGGGGCTGCGCAAGGCGCTGGCCGGGCTCGACCGGATGGGCGAGCCGGTCAAGGCGAAGCTCCCGGACGGCACCGAGGTCTACCAGCTCGGCGCGGCCCCGAGCGTCCTGCGGGTCACCACGGCCAAGCCGAACCGTGTGGTCAGCTTCGCGCCGGTGCTGCTCGACCCGCAGAACGGGCCGAAGTACGGCGCCGAGTTCCAGGTCGCCCCGCTCACCGGCGACGCGCTGAAGGCGTTCCGCACCGACCTCGACAACACCGTCGGCGGCCTCGGCCAGCCGTTCGAAGGGCTGGTGCAGGCGAGCGCCGTCGTCACCAACGACAACCTCGACTGCAAGGACTTCGTCGGTTCCTGCACGACGACGGTCGACGTCTCCAACAGCGTGGTCGGCTCGCCGGCCTCGGGTGAGAAGAGCGTCGTGCACATCACCCTCACGGTCGAAGTCAGCGCCGAGGCGCTCGGCGCGCAGACGTGCACGGCGGCCGGGGACGCGGAGCCGTACAAGACGATCAAGCTGTCCTGCGCGGTGAAGTTCAAGCTGCCCAACCGCACGGCCAGCTACCAGGTGCTGTCCAAGCCGAACGCGACGGCGGAGGTCCGCGCGGGCCTCGACGTGAACGCCGTCAAGCAGAAGGTCGCGGCGGAGTTCGCCGGCCTCGGCGGCTGACCTGGACACCTACCCCCAGGTGTGTTGCTCCCGTTGAAGTAGGTGATCTTCCGTTCCTAGCATCGGCTGCGCACAGCCGAGACGACGACAGGAGCGGACATGGCCAAGCTGGTGGTTTTCGGGGGGACCGGGTACGCCGGGGGCAGGATCGGCGCCGAGGCGCTGCGGCGCGGGCACGAGGTGGTCGGCGTCGCGCGCAACGCCGGCTCCGCGCCCGAAGGCGTCGACGAGCGGCAGGGTTCGCTGCACGACGAGGAGTTCGTGGCGGCGCTGGCGAAGGACGCCGACGTGTTCGTGGTGGCCACCCCGGCCCGCGCGATCGACGGCAGGAAGCTGATCGACGCCGTGCCGTCGCTGGCCCGGATCGCGCGCGAGAACGGCGTCCGGCTGTCGTTCGTCGGCGGCGCGGCGAGCCTGCTGGTCGCCGAGGGCGGCCCGCGGCTGTTCGACACCCCGGAGTTCCCGGACGAGTACAAGGACGAGGCCGGCAGCCACGCCGAGGTGCTCGGCCTGCTGCGCGAGCAGCCCGCGGACCTCGACTGGTTCTACGTCAGCCCCGCCGCCGAGTTCGGGGCCTGGATCCCCGGCGAGCGCCGTGGCGAGTTCCGCGTCGGCGGCGACGTCCTGCTGACCGACGAGAACGGCAGGTCCCACATCGGCGGCGACGACTTCGCGATCGCCTACGTCGACGAGATCGAACAGCCGAAGCACCGCCGCGCGCGGTTCACCGTGGCCTACTGAAGTTCGCGGATCACCGGCGCGAAGGTCTCGAGGGCTGCTTCGAAGACCGTGATGTACGAAAAGCCGTAGCGTTCTCGCCGCTGTTCGAGCTGTCCGGCGATCTCCTCGACGCTGCCCAGCAGCAGCTGTGGCGCGTCGAGGAGCTCCCGGGCGTCGGCGACGGCACTGCGTTCGGTCAGCTCGTGCCAGTGCTCGGCGGCCTTCTCCCGGTCGTCGGTGATCTCGACGAGCTGGACCAGCATGTTGTATTCGAGGTCGCGGCTCGCCTTCGTCCGGAAGTACGCGACGCGCTCATCCACGGCTTCGGCGTTGTCGAGCTTGAAGGTGCCCGGCGGCTTGCCGGGCTGCTGTCGCAGGCCGGCGAAGCCGACGGCGTCCGCGTGCTCCGCGGCCAGGTCGAGCACGCCGTCGCTGTTGCCCGCGATGAGCAGGCGGGGCATCGGGATGCCCTCGTCCTCGAAGTGTTTCCGCAGGTAGCCGACGCTCTCACCGAGATACTCGATGCGCTCCGACGCCTTCTGCCAGGGCAGGCCGGCGGCGTCGAACTCGGCTTTCATGTGCCCGGCGCCGAGGCCCAGTTCGAGCCGTCCGTCGAGCAGCGTGGCCGTCGTGGACGCTTCGCGCGCGAAGAGCGCGAGGTTGTAGAAGGGCACGTTGGAGACGAGGGTGCCCAGCCGCGGCCGTTCGGTGACGGCGGCGGCCATGGCCAGCACCGGGAACGGCGCGAACAAGCCGGTGCCCAGGTGGTCGGGCACGGTGATGACGTCGTAGCCGAGTTCCTCGGCGCGCCGGCACTTCGCGATCCACTCGTCGCGGCTGCCGACGCCGCGGAGGGTGACGCCGAACCTGAAGTTCCCCATCCCGGCACGCTAGCGCCGCGCGGCACCGCGCAGACCGGCTTTCGCGCCCGGCGGAAAAGCTCGTGAGTGTTTAGGGCGGTTAGAACCGCCCTAAACACTCACGAGCGGTCAGGCGTTGCCGTCGAACAGCGACGTCACCGAGCCGTCTTCGAAGACCTGCTGGATGGCCTCGGCCAGCATCGGCGCGATCGACAGGACCGTCAGCCCCTCGAAGCGCTTCTCCTCGGGGATCGGCAGCGAGTTCGTCACGATGACCTCGCGCGCCTTGCACTGCGAGAGCCGCTCGGTCGCCGGGTCGGACAGGATGCCGTGCGTGGTCGCGATGACGACGTCGGCCGCGCCCTCGTCGATCAGGGCCTCGGTGGCCTTCACGATCGTGCCGCCGGTGTCGATCATGTCGTCGATCAGCACGCAGAGCTTGCCCTCGACCTTGCCGACCACGCGGTTGGCGACGGCCTGGTTCGGCTTGTCCGGGTCGCGCGTCTTGTGGATGAACGCGATCGGCCGGTCGCCCAGCGTCTGCGCCCACTTCTCGGCCAGCCGCACGCGGCCCGAGTCCGGCGAGACGACGGTGATGTCGGCGTTGCCGTAGGTGGCCTTGATGTGGTCGGCCAGCACGGTCTGCGCCATCAGGTGGTCGACCGGGCCGTCGAAGAAGCCCTGGATCTGCGCGGTGTGCAGGTCGACGGTCATGATCCGGTCGGCGCCCGCGGTCTTGAACAGGTCCGCGATCAGCCGCGCCGAGATCGGCTCGCGGCCCTTGTGCTTCTTGTCCTGGCGCGCGTACGGGTAGAACGGCATCACCACGGTGATCCGCTTCGCGCTCGCCCGCTTGAGCGCGTCCACCATGATCAGCTGCTCCATCACGTACTCGTTGATGGGCGTGGTGTGCGCCTGGATGACGAAGGCGTCGGTGCCGCGGACGGACTCCTCGAACCGGACGAACAGCTCGCCGTTGGCGAACGTGTGCGCCGTCTGCGGGGTGATCGTCACGTTGAGGTGCTGGGCCACCTCTTCGGCGAGCTCCTTGTGCGCGCGTCCGGAGAAGAGCATCAGGTTCTTCTTCGGCGTGCCTTGCTTCGGACTCATGCTGGCGACTCCCCGTCGGTTCCTGCTGCTGAATCGGCGTCGAGGGCGGCCTGGGCCGCCTCCGCCGCGGGCGTACCCGGCCTGCGCCGGATCGCCCAGCCTTCGATGTTGCGCTGCGGCGGCGCCGACACCGCGAGTGTGCCCGGCGGGACGTCCTCGCGGATCACGGCACCTGCCCCACTGTAAGCGCCGTCACCGATGTGCACCGGGGCGACGAAGGTGTTGTCCGCGCCCAACCGGACATAGGACCCGATAACGGTCCGGTGCTTGTTCACCCCGTCGTAGTTCACGAACACGCTGGAGCACCCGATGTTGCTGTGCTCGCCGATCGTGGCGTCACCCACGTAGGTCAGGTGGGGCACCTTCGTACCGGCCCCGATCTCGGCCGCCTTCGTCTCGACGAACGCGCCCAGCTTCGCCTTCACGCCCAGCTTGGTGCCCGGCCGCAGGTAGGTGAACGGGCCGACGTTGACGCCGTCGCCGAGCTCCGAGTCCGAGCCGTGCACCCGGACCACCGAGGCGCCCGCGCCGATCTTGACGTCCGTGAGCGTGCTGTCCGGCCCGACCGTGCTGCCCTCGCCGACCGACGTCGTGCCCTTGAGCTGCACGCCGGGCTGGATGACGACGTCGCGGGAGAGCGTCACGCCGGCGTCGATCCAGGTCGTGGCCGGGTCGACGATCGTGACGCCCTCGCGCTGCCAGCGCTGCACGATCCGGCGGTTGAGCTCGGCGCCGAGCGCCGACAGCTGCACGCGGTCGTTGACGCCTTCGGTCAGCCACGGGTCGTCGACGACCAGCGCGCCGACGTGCAGCCCGTCGCCGTTCGCGATGCCGAGGACGTCGGTGAGGTAGAGCTCGCCCTGCGCGTTGTCGGTCGAGAGGCGCGAAAGGCCGTCGCGCAGCACCGCGGCGTCGAAGGCGTAGACGCCCGAGTTGATCTCGGTGATCTCCGCCTGCTCCGGGGTGGCGTCCTTGTGCTCGACGATCCCGGTGACCTTGCCGGCGCCGTCGCGCACGATCCGGCCGTAGCCGGCCGGGTCGGCGACCACCGAGGTGAGCACGGTGACGGCGTTCTTCGCCTCGGTGTGCTCGTCGAGCAGCGCGCCGAGGGTGGCGGTGTCGAGCAGCGGGACGTCGCCGTAGCTGACGAGCACGGTGCCGGTGAGGTCGGCGGGCAGCGTGGCGAGCGCGCAGGACACGGCGTGGCCGGTGCCCTTCTGCTGGTCCTGCACCGCGGTGCCGACGGAACGGCCGAGGGCGGTCGCGACCGCGCCCAGCTGTTCGCCGACCGCTTCGCGGCCGTGCCCGACGACCACCACGAGGTGTTCGGGGTCCAGTCCGGCGGCCGCCCGGACGGCGTGCTCGACGAGGGGCCGCCCGGCGATCGGGTGCAGCACCTTGGGCGTCGCGGAACGCATGCGGGTGCCTTCACCCGCGGCCAGGATCAACGTGCTCAGCGGGCCGGTCAACGGCGCTCCCAACGGTTACCAAGAGATGGCTTCTGTCGGGCTCCGATCCTAACTGTGGTCTTCGGCGTCCCACGCGGGGTCGGTCGGTGGTGCCTCGGTCGCCCATGCTCCAGCGGGGTCGGCGGCCATCGAGTTGGCCGACGCCACCTGGTTGCCGCCGCCGCGTTTGGCCTGGTACATCGCCGCGTCCGCGCGGGCGAGGACCTGCTCGCCGCGTTCCTGCGGCCGCAGCGAGACGAGCCCGATCGACAGCGTGACCCCGTGCGACAGGTGGTGCGGCAGGTTCGCGACCGACTTCACCGCGCGCCCGAGCGCCATCTTCGCCGCCGACGCCGGCGTGCCCGGGAGCAGGACGATGAACTCGTCGCCGCCGTAGCGGGCCACGAGGTCGTCGCCGCGCAGCGCGTCACGCAGGGTGCTCGCGACGACACGCAGCACGTTGTCGCCTTCGGCGTGGGACTGCTTGTCGTTGACGCCCTTGAACCCGTCGAGGTCGACCAGGGCGACCGCGAGCGGCTGGGCGTCGGCCGAGGAGGCGAGCTGGCGCAGCTTCTCGTCCAGCGCGCGCCGGTTCGGCAGGCCGGTGAGCGGGTCCTGCAGGGCCTGCTGGGTGATCGCGCCGTGCTCGGCGGAGAGCCGTTCGTGCTCGCGGCGGGCGTTCAGCGTGGCGATCTGCGACTCGCGCAGGCTCCACATCTCCGACTCGAGGCGCCGCGCGTAGTCGATCAGCGACTCGCTCGCGCCGGACGCGTAGTCCGGGCTCGTGTCGAGCCGGGCCAGCTCGCGGGCGATGTTCAGCCGCATCGACGGCTGCGAGGTGTCGTCCGAGATCGATTGACGCGTCTCGCGCAGCACCGAGAGGGCCTCTTCGCGCCGGCCCTCCTTGTCCAGGCAGCGGGCCAGCGCGATCGCGACGATCTCCCGGTCGTGCCCGAACGCGCGCTCGGTGTGGAGCTTCTCCAGCCGGTCGATGTGCTCGGCGCCGGGCTGGTTCAGCGCCGGCGCCGCCGCCAGGACGCCGACCTGGTCGATCGCCGCGACGTTCGCCTTGCGCGGGAACAGCGACTCGGCGAACGGCCCTTCGGCGGCCGCCCCCATCGAGGCCGCGGTGCGGAACTTCTCGGCGCTCTCGTCGTACTCGTCGATGCGCTCCAGCCGCAGGCCCCAGCCGAGCAGCATCTTGATCCGGTTGATCAGCTGCAGGGCGATGTCGTGCGGGCTCGCGCTCTCGCGGATCGCCGCCGCGGCCCGGCCGATCACCTCTTCGGCCGCTTCGTAGACGCCGAGCTGGTTGAGCACCAGCCAGCAGTCGATCAGCGTCGAGGACAGCAGCCGGTTCCAGGCGCGCAGCCCGACCTGCCGGTCCGGGATGGCCGAGTCGTCCAGGATGGCCAGCGCCCGGGCGATCTCGGTGAGCGCGGCGTCCTCCTGCGCGGCGGCCACGAGCCGGCGCCCGCGCAGGGCGTGCGCGTCGGCGCGCAGCAGGGCGATGCCGTGGCGCCGGGTGTGCGCGAGCATCTCGTCGAGCCGGGGCTCGGCCTCCGCGGCCAGGCCCTTGGTGGCCAGCCGGGCGAGGGCGGACGAGCGCAGCAGCTGGGCCACGAGCAGCGGCTCGCCGCGGCGCTGGGTCTCGTCGAGCAGCTCGTCCATCATCGCGACGATCTCGAGCTGCTGGGTGTATTCGTGCCGCTGGACGGCGGCGCCCAGTTCCCGCGCGCGCCCGACCAGCCAGGCGTCGGACATTTCGGCCAGCGCGGGCCGCCTGGCCGTGACCGGGTCGGTCGCCTCGTCGGTCAGCGCCAACCTCCCGGTGTCGTGGGTTTGCCGGTTCCTTCTGCTGCTCCGCCGCCAGGATTCGAACCTGAACTGTCAGAACCAAAATCTGAAGTGCTGCCGATTACACTACGGCGGATCGATCCTGGTCAGGATAGCGACGATCGGGTGTCGTCCGCGCGGGGGATGCGTTAGGCGCCCGCGGGCCGGGTACCCGCTCCGCGGGACAGGAGTGTGCGTTCCGGCACTCCCCAGCCGCCCGAACCTCCTGTACCGTAACCTACGGCATCGTAGGTTAGGGCGCCCTTGGTAGGAAGTGTGCCCGTGTAGGGAGAAGTGAAGCGTATGACGGCCACGCTCGACCGTTCTCAGCCCACGGGGGAGCCGCCGGCTCCCAAGGGGCCCAAACCTGTCATCGACGGCACGCGCGGCATCGGCGTGCAGCTGTCGGTCTACTTCGGCGTGATCGCCCCGCTGGTGGCCCTCCTGGTCGCGGTGCCGTTCGCGTGGGGCTGGGGACTGAGCTGGGTCGACGTCGGCATCTTCGTGGTGTTCTACGCGATCAGCGGGCTCGGCATCACGGTGTCGTACCACCGCTACTTCACGCACGGTTCGTTCAAGGCCAAGCCGTGGCTGCGCGTGGTCATGGCCATCGCGGGCAGCATCGCCCTGCAGGGCCCGGTGATCACCTGGGTCGCCGACCACCGCCGTCACCACGCGTTCTCCGACCGCGACGGCGACCCGCACTCGCCGTGGGCGTTCGGCACCTCGCCGTGGGCCATCGCCAAGGGCTTCTGGCACGCGCACATGGGCTGGCTGTTCGAGCGCGACCAGACCAACGCCGAGCGGTTCGCCCCGGACCTGGTGAAGGACCCGGCGATCAAGAAGGTCGACGACCTGTTCTGGCTGTGGTCGCTGGTCAGCCTCCTGCTGCCGGCGCTGCTGGGCGGGCTCATCTCGTGGTCGCTGTGGGGCGCGGTCACCGCGTTCTTCTGGGCCGGGCTGGTGCGCATCTGCGTGCTGCACCACGTGACCTGGTCGGTCAACTCGATCTGCCACATGATCGGCGAGCGCCCGTTCGCCGCCCGTGACAAGTCGGCGAACTTCTGGCCGCTGGCGATCTTCTCGTTCGGCGAGTCGTGGCACAACCTGCACCACGCCGACCCGACGTCGGCCCGCCACGGCGTGAAGCGCGGTCAGATCGACATCTCCGCGCGGCTGATCTGGATCTTCGAAAAGTTCGGCTGGGTGCACGACGTCCGCTGGCCGACGCCGCAGCGCTTGGCCCGTATCGCCACCGAAAAAGGCTAGTCAACTAGGCTGATCAGGTGGCGGGGAGACGACGTTCGAAGCGTGAGCAGGTCACCGGGGCGCGTCCGGCCGCCCCGGTGACCCGGGTCCGGATGACCGGCACCGAGCGGCGTCAGCAGCTGCTGAACGTGGCCAGGGCGCTGTTCGCCGAGAAGGGCTTCGACGGGACGTCGATCGAAGAGATCGCCCACCGCGCCAACGTGTCGAAACCCGTGGTGTACGAGCACTTCGGCGGCAAAGAAGGCATCTACGCGGTGGTCGTCGACCGCGAAACGCAGCTGCTGCTCGACAGGATGGTTTCGACCCTCCACGGCGGGCACCCGCGCGCGATGCTGGAGCAGGCGGCGACGGCCCTGCTGTCCTACGTCGAGGACTCCCACGACGGCTTCCGCATCCTGGTCCGCGACTCCCCGGTGGCGAGTTCCACGGGGACGTTTTCGACGGTGCTGAACGACATCGCGAGCCAGGTCGAGCACATCCTGGCCCAGCAGTTCGCGGCCCGCGGCTACGACGAGAAGCTGGCGGCGCTGTACGCGCAGGCGCTGGTCGGGATGGTCGCGCTGACCGGCCAGTGGTGGCTGGACGCGCGCAAGCCGAAGCGCGACGAGGTGGCCGCGCACCTGGTCAACCTGGCCTGGAACGGGCTGTCCCACCTGGAGCACAAGCCGAAGCTGCGGCTGGGTTAGCCCGGTGTCCGTCGAGGACCTGAAGCTCATGCAGGGGCTGGCCCAGCGGCTCACCGCCACCCACCCGGAGCTGGTCAACAGCGACGCGTCGTTCGGCGAACTGGCCTGGAACTGGGGCCGGGCCCGCGGCGAAGGCGAGCGGCGGCGGTGGTTTTCCGGCGGGGAGCTCGTCGCGTGGGGCCGGGCCGAGCTGCCGCGGCGGGTCCGGCGCAACGACGGCTCGGTCAAGGACATCACCGGCGCGTACCTGGCCTACCAGGTGCACCCGCAGCACGCGGAGCTGGTCGACGAGGTGATCGCCTGGTACGACGAGACGGCGGCGGGTCTCGAGCGCACGGTGCTGCCGTCGGCGGCCGACGCGTTCGCCCTGCGACGCTGGGCGGCGCACGGCTACGAGCCCGACGCCCCCGGCGCGTGGTCGCAGCTGAACGAGCGCGACCTCACCGACGTGCCCCGGCCGTCGTTGCCGGCCGGGTTTTCCTTCCGCACCGCCGCGGAGGTCCCGCCGGAAGCCGTGGTGCAGGCGCACGTGGACGCGTGGGCGCCGACGTCGTACACGGACGCGTCGTACGAGGGGGTGCGGCAGGCGCCGGGATACCGCGGTGACCTGCACGTCCTGGTGGAAGCGCCGGACGGCACGATGGCGTGTTCGGCGATCATGTGGTTCGACGAGCGGAACGGGACGGTCGAGTTCGAGCCGGTCGGCACGCACCCGGGCTACCGGCGCCAGGGCCTGGCCCGGGCGATGCTGCTGCACGGGATGCGCCTGGCGTTGGCGGCGGGCGCCCGCCACGCGACGGTCGCGTGCATGGGCGAGCCGGCCCCGGCGCGGGAGTTGTACTACGGGGTGGGGTTCCGGGCGTTTTCGCGGGACGCGCCGCTCGTCAAACGGCGCTGAGCGCCCGGACGTTCGTCACGGCAGCTGCCCAGTGGCGTGGAGGTGGTCGAAGATGAGCTGGTCGACCGCGGAAACCCGGTCGCGGTCGGCGTACCCGAGCCAGGCGAGCTCGTCGATCTCGCTGCTCGCCTCCAGGGTTCCGCGGTAGCCGGCGGTGTAGCAGGTCATCCGCACCAGCGTGCCCGCGGCGTGGCCGTGTGCCTGCGCTTCGAAGGTGCCGGCCGCGGCGATCGAGCCCGCGGTGATCTCGACGCCCAGCTCCTCGCGGATCTCGCGGACCAGCGTCTCGGCGTCGGTCTCGCCCGGCTCGCGCTTGCCGCCGGGGAGGTAGTAAACGTCCTTGCCGCGCGAGCGCGTGCTGAGGATCCGGCCGTCCACCAGGTGCAGCCAGGCGATCTTGTCGATCACCGCGCCCTTACCCGCAGCTCTCCGCCGGGCGCCCGGACGTTCGTCACGGCAGCTGCCCCGCGGCGTGGAGGTGGTCGAAGATCAGCTGGGCCACCAGCGAAACCCGGTCCCGGTCGGCGTAGCCCAGCCACGCGATCTCTTCGATCTCCGCGCACGCCCGCGGTTCCCCGCGGAACTGCGCCGCGTAAGCCGTCGTGTGCACGACCGTGCCCTCCGCGTGTCCGTGTGCCTGGCCCTCGAACGTGCCCGCCGGCGTGATCGAGTCCGGGATGATCTCGACGCCCAGCTCCTCGCGGATCTCGCGGACCAGCGTCTCGGCGTCGGTCTCGCCCGGCTCGCGCTTGCCGCCGGGCAGGTAGAACCGGTCCTTTCCGCGCGAGCGGGCGGCCAGGACGCGGCCGTCCACCACGTGGATCCAGGCGATCTTGTCGATCACGCCAGGGCCGCCACGGCCTCGTCCGTCGTCACGACCGTGCCCAGCCGCGGGAAGATCTTCGTGATCGCGTTCTCGTGCGAGATCTCGGACAGCGCCGTCATCGCGTCGGACACCGCGACCGTGTCGTAGCCGTGGTCGGAGGCCGCGCGCAGGGTCGACTCGACGCCGAACTCCGTTGCGATGCCGCCGAACACCACCGTGCGGACGCCCGCTCCGCGCAGGTGCTCGTCGAGGCCGGTGCCGGCGAACCCGCCGATCGTGTACTTCGTGACGATCTTGTCGTCGTCGGGTTCGAAGACCAGTTCGTTGCCCGGCGGGTTGTCCGGCCGCGACACCTGCACGATCACCACCGGTGCGCCGGCCTTGCGGAACGCGTCCCGCAGGCGCAGGGCGTTCGCGACGACTTCCTCGCCGGTGTACGGCGTGGTCGGCAACGCCACGATCCGCGCCTGCAGGTCGATCAGGACGAGCGCGGACGTGGCCGGGTCGATCTCGGTCATGCCCCGATCCTAGGCACTAGGGTCGGAGGCATGGGGAACAACAGGGAAATCGTGGTGACGGGCGGCGGCACGGGCATCGGCTACGCCGTGGCGGCGGCCTTCGCGGGGGCCGGCGAGCGCGTCACGATCACCGGGCGCCGCGAGAAAGTGCTGACCGAAGCGGCGACGTTGGCGGGCGCGCGGCCCGTCGTGTTCGACGCCGCCGATCCGGCGGCCGTCGAGGCCGCACTGGCGGAGTTGCCGGAACGCGTCGACGTGCTCGTCAACAACGCCGGCGGCAACACGGACTTCGTCGACGGTGGCGGCGAAGAGGGCCTGGCCGGCTTCGCGGCCGCGTTCGAACGGAACCTCCGGTCCAATGTGGTCAGTGCCGCGCTGGTGACGCACGCGCTGCGCGACCGCCTCGCCGACGGGGCGCGGATCATCACCGTCGGCTCGATCGCCGCGCACACCGGCGCCGGGTCCTACGGTGCCGCGAAGGCCGCCGTCGAAGCGTGGAACGTCAGTGTGGCCCGGGAGTTCGGGCCGCGCGGGATCACCGCGAACGTCGTCGCGCCGGGGTTGGTCGGGGACACCGAGTTCTTCCACGGACAGCTGAGCGACCGCCGTCGCGAATGGCTGGTCGGCAACACGATGAACAAGCGTCCCGGCACGCCGGAAGACGTCGTCGCCGTGGTGACGTTCTTGGCGAGCCCCGCCGCCGGGCACGTCACCGGGCAGGTGGTGCACGTCAACGGCGGGGCTCACCTGGGCAAATAGCAGCTTCGTCGTGACGCGGCTGGATGCCGGTCCCCGGGCGCCAGGTCGGCGATGGCGTCCGGGGACCGGCGCGGTGCTGCCGCGGGAACGCTTTCTTCGGACCGCGTCCAACACGCGTCGGGGGCGGGCGAAAACTCTTGGCTCGTACCATGTTCCGCGCTGCGCCACCCGGGCGGAAGTGTCCACGGCACCTTCGCGGCCGTGTTTTTCGCATGGTCAGGCGGGCGTGACCTTCAGCAGCTTGTCGTTCGTCCCGTCCGAGGTGGTCACGTACAGGGCGCCGTCCGGGCCGCTGCGGACCGCGCGCAGGCGGCCGAACTTGTCGTCGAACTCCGGCGGCAGTGTGACGTCGAGGACCTTGCCCGCCGGGTCCAGGTGGTACAGCAGCAGTTTCTGCCCCTTGAGCGCGACCACGACGAGCGCGCCGTCGTTCGGGCCCCACTGCGCGCCGGTCAGGAACGCGTCGCCGCTGATCGCCTCGGTGATCTTCCCGGACGTCCACAGTGGACTCACCGCGTCCGGGAACCGCTTGAGGTCGGTCATCGGCACGCTCTCGTCGTAACTGGTGTCGGTGCCGCCCTTCGACGGGTCCCAGCCGTAGTTGGCGCCCGGCTTCAGCAGGTTGACCTCGTCGTCGAACGTCGGCCCGTGCTCGGCGGTGATCACCTGGCCGCTGCCCGGCCGGATCGCCACGCCCTGGACGTTGCGGTGGCCGTAGGTGTAGACCAGTCGCTCGTGCGGGTCGTTCGACGTGATGAACGGGTTGTCCGGCAACGGCTTCCCGGTCTTCGCGTCCAGCCGCAGCACCTTGCCGCCGAGGGAGTGGCGGTCCTGCGAGATCGACGCGCGGGCGGTGTCGCCGGTGCCGACCAGCAGCGCGCCGTCCGGGGCGAACGTCGGGCGGCAACCGGAGTGCCGGCCGCTGGGGTTCACCGGCAGCCCGGTGAGCAGGTCCTTCACCTTGGTCGCGCTGGTGCCGTCCTCGGCGAGCCGCCAGGTGACCAGCCGGATGTCGACGGCCTTGCCGCCCTCCTGGTGGTCCTGGCAGGTGATGAACTCGCGGCTGGTGCTGAAGTCCGGGCTGACGACCATGCCGAGCAGCCCGCCTTCGCCCTGCACGAGGACGTCGGAGAAGTCGGCGCGCACCTCGGCCGCCTTGCCGTCGCGGACCAGCGCGAGCTTGCCGGGCCGCTGCGGGACGAGGATGCCGCCGTCGGGCAGGAACCCGACGTCCCAGCCGTGTTCCAGCCCGGCGGTCACGGTCTCGACCTTGAACTTCCCGGACGCGGCGGCCGGCGTGGCCGCGGGCGGGACGCTCTGCACGGGTTCGCTCGCCGCTCCCGAACAGCCCAGGACCAGCAGGGACACCACAACGATGAGACCCAGCGCACGCCGCATACGGCTCATCCTGCCATCAAGCGGTGAAATCGCCGTTCGACGCCGCGCGCGTGAGGAAGGCCAGGCCCGTCGCCGGGGAGGAAGTGCCCGGCGCCGGGGACCAGGTCCACGGTGGCGCCCGCCGCTTCGAGCCGCCGTTTCGTCGCCGAAGACGGGGAGCGATCAGGACCCGGGTCGCACCAGGCCGGACTCGTAGGCGAACACGACCGCGTGCACCCGGTCACGCAGCCGCAGCTTGCTCAGGATCCGCCCGACGTGCGTTTTCACGGTCGTCTCGCCGATGTACAGCTTCGCGGCGATCTCGCCGTTGGACAGCCCGCGCGCGACGAGGCCCAGGACGTCCTTCTCGCGTTCGGTGAGCGCGCCGAGCTTCTCGACGTCCACGGGATCGCGGTCGTCGGCGAGGTACCGGTCGAGCAGCCGCCGGGTGACCGACGGCGAGACCATCGAATCGCCCCGCAGCACCCCCCGGATCGCCACGAGCATCTCGTCCGACGGTGCGTCCTTCACCAGGAAGCCACTGGCCCCGCCCCGCAGCGCGGCGTAGGCGTACTCGTCGAGGTCGAAGGTGGTGATGATGAGGACGCGCACGTCCGGCAGCTCGGCGCAGATCCGCGCGGTCGCGGTGACGCCGTCGAGCACCGGCATCCGGACGTCCATCAGCACCAGGTCGGGCCGCAGCTCCCGCGCGAGGGCGATGGCTTCTTCGCCGTTGGCGGCTTCGCCGGCGACGACGAGGTCGTCCTGGCTTTCGACGATCATCCGCAGGCCGACGCGGACCAGCTGCTGGTCGTCGCAGAGGAGGATGCGGGTGGTCATGACGCCACCACCAACGTCGCGCGCACCCGGTACCCGCCTCCGGGGAGCGGGCCGGTCGTCAGCTCGCCGTGGTACATGTCGACGCGCTGGCGCATGCCGGCCAGCCCGCGACCCGAGGAGGGGAGGGCCGGGGAGGGTGGGGCGTGGCCGCCCGTGTTCGTCACCTCGATCCGGACCTCCGGGGGCTCGAACGCGACGCCGACGTGGCCGGTGGCGTCGGCGGGGGCGTGCTTGATCATGTTGGTCAGTGCCTCCTGGACGATCCGGTACGCCTGCAGCGCGGCGCTCGCCGGCAGGGCGCCCGGGTCGCCGGTCACGTCGAGCGCCACCCGGCGCCCGGACTGGTCGACGAGCTCGCGCAGTTCGGCGAGCGTCGGCTGGGGACTGCGCGCCGCCTGGCCGGCGTGCAGGACTTCGAGGAGCCGGCGCAGCTCGGCGAGCGCGTCGCGGCCGGTGTGGACGATCGTGTCGAGCGTGCGGTCGACGGCCTCGGGGTCGCGGTGCCGGGCGAGCTTCGCGCCCTCGGCGTTCAGCACGATCACGCTCATGCTGTGCGCCAGGACGTCGTGCAGCTCGCGGGCGATCCGGGTGCGCTCCTCGGCGACCGCCGCGCGGGTCTGGGCGTCGTCGCGCTTCCGCTCTTCGGCGCTCAGCTCCTCCTGTTTGCGGAAGAACTCCCCGAGCGCCCACGCCGCGAGGTGCAGCGGCAGGATGCCGAGCACCGTGAACGTCGGGTTGATCGACTCCGGGACGTAGAGGGCGACCCACTGGACACCCAGCACGACGATCGCCACCGCGACCACCGCGGCGAACCACCGGTCCCGCCGCTTCACGAGGTTGAACAGCACGACCGCCATGGCCAGCTCGGTGCGGCCGCGGTCGTACGCCCAGACGTCGTTGAGGTACACCGCCGCCGCCCCGGCGATGACCAGCACCGCGACCGTGCGCGGGAACCGCCGCCGCACCAGCAGCGGGAGCAGGAACAGCATCGGGAACGCGCGCGTGGTCCACGGCTGCTCGCCGGACCAGCTCGGCGCGAGGAAGACGAACACGCCGTACAGCGGGAGGTCCACTGTCCAGCGGTGCCGGCGCACCCACATCACGAGTCGTTCCACACCTGCGAACGTAATGCCGGGACCGCGTCCGGGGCGTCCTTCTTCCGGATTCTCCGTGTCCTCCTCCGGGAGGACACGGAGAGTCCGCGCCGGCGGATTCGCGGCCACCCCGGCCGTTCCTAGCGTCGGGGCCATGTCGATCACCAGGGAATTCCTCCGCCACCCGGTCCTGACCGGCGCGATCGCGCCGAGCTCGCCGCGGCTGGCCGAAGAGATGACGGCGGGCCTCGGCCTGGAGCGCGCGTCGCGGGTCGCCGAGCTCGGTCCGGGCACCGGCGTGTTCACCGAAGCAGTTCTCGAGCTGCTTCGCCCCGAAGCACGGCTGACGGCCGTCGAGATCAACCCGCGTTTCGCCGAGTCCTTGAGCAAGCGCTTTCCGCAGGTCGACGTCCGCACGGGCTCGGCGGAACACCTGGCTCTCGACGGTGTCGACGTCGTCGTCTCCGGTCTGCCGTGGACGGCCATGACGGCGGCCCGGCAGCAGCGCATCCTCGACGCGGTCACCGCGGCCCTGGCCCCGAACGGCCGGTTCACGACGTTCGCGTACGCCCACGCGGCCTGGACACCGCCCGCGCGCCGCTTCGCCGCGTCGCTGCGAAGCCGGTTCGCCGTCGTGGAGCGGACTTCGGTCGTCTGGGGCAACCTGCCGCCCGCGTTCGTCTACCGCGCGGCGCTGCCGGTGGCCGTGGGAAGGGCCCGGCGTGGACAGCCTGCTGCGGCCTCTGCTTGACGCGCCCCCGGTGGTCGTCTACCTGGTCTGCGCGCTGGTGATCACCGCGGAAACCGCGCTGCTGCCGGGAATCGTGCTGCCGACGCTCTCGACGTTGCTGCTGATGGGTTTCCTCGCCGAGCGCGGCACGCTCAACCTCGGGCTCGCTTGGGCGGTGGCCGTGGCGTCGGCCGTCCTCGGTGATCAGCTCGCGTACTTCGAGGGACGCCACTGGGGGCCGCGGCTGCGCGGTTCCCGGCTGGCGCGGCGCATCGGCGAGCACCGCTGGGACCGCGCGGAATCGGCGGTCGCGCGCCACGGCGTCCCGGCGGTGATCGCGGGCCGCTGCCTGGCGGGCGTCCGGACGCTGGTGCCGCGCGTCGCGGGCTCGGCGGCGATGCCGTACCGCCGGTTCGCGGCGGGCAGCCTCGCGGCGGCGACGCTGTGGGCGAGCGCGGAGCTGCTGGTGGGTCAGGCGACGGCGCTGGTGCTCTGAAGCCGCTCCGCGGTCTCGGCGTCCGCGGGCAGGAACGTCTCCAGCTTCAGCTCCGACACGGTGACGTCGGCCGGCGTGGCGAACGTCGTGATCGCGGTGATCAGGCGCAGTTCGCCGGCCGACGTCGACAGCCGGACCGGCACCGCGAACCCCAGGTGCTCCGGGCCGGGCGGGGCGGCGGGCGGCAGGTACCCCTCGAGCTCGGCGAGCTGCGCGGCCAGCCGTTCGTCCGGGGTCCGGGCCAGGTCGTTGCGGAGGCGCTCGAGGATGTGCCGCGCCCAGTCGTCGAGGTTGTGTACCCGCGGCGCCATGCCCTCCGGGTGCAACGCCAGCCGCAGCGTGTCGACCGGTTCGCGCAGCAGTTCCGGCGCGACCCCCTCGGTGAGCAGCCGGAACCCGTCGTTCGCGGCGACCAGCACGCCGTACCGGTCGACGACGAGCGCGGGGTAGGGGCGGTGGCCGTCGAGCAGCCGCCGCAGGCCGTCGAGCACCGGCGCGATCGCGGGGTCGCCGAGCCGCGTTTCGGGGTACGTCGGCGCGTAGCCGGCCGCGTGCAGCAGGCCGTTGCGTTCGCGCAGGGGCAGTTCGAGGGACTCGGCGACGCGCAGGACCATGCCGCGGCCGGGCACCGAACGCCCGCTCTCCATGAAGCTGACGTGCCGTTGCGTCGTGCCCGCGCGCAGCGCCAGGTCGAGCTGGCTGAGCCGCCGCCGGGTGCGCCAGTCCTTGAGCGCCGTTCCGAAGTCCACGGGTCCATCCTGCTCGGGGCGTCCATTCCCCGCGGGGAATTGAGCGCATACCCCGGTCCGGCGACGCTTCGGCCATGACGAACTACGGCTTGGTCGTCCCGACCTACCAGCCCATCCTCGACGCCGGGCGGACCGCGCCCGAGCTGGTCGACACCGCCGTCTCCGCCGAGGAACTCGGCCTCGATTCGGTCTGGGTCGGCGACACCCTCGCGCGGGCACCGCTCGACGCGCTCGCGGTGTTGTCCGCCTTCGCCGCCCGCACGTCGCGGGTGACGCTGGGGACGTCGGCGCTGCTCCCGGCCCTGCGGAACCCGATCCTGACGGCGAACCAGCTGCTTTCCCTGGATCTGCTGAGTGCCGGCCGCCTCACGGTGGCGGTCGGGGCCGGGTTCGCCGGCCGCAGCGAGCCGGAGTTCGCGTTCGCGGGGGTTCCGTGGGAGCGCCGTCGGGCCCGGCTGGACGACATCGTGGCGTTGTGGCGGGCGATCTGGCGCGGGGAGACCGCTTTTCACGGCGAAGTCCTGCACCACGACTCGCTGCCGGTGTTCCCGGCCCCGGCCCGGCCGGGTGGCCCGCCGGTGTGGCTGGCGGCGTACACGCCGGGCGCGCTGGAGCGGGTGGGCCGGCTGTACGACGGCTGGCTGCCGTACCCGCCGGACCCCGTGGACTACGGAGCGGGCCTGGCCCGGATCCGGGCGACGGCGTCACGCCCGGTGACGCCTGCGCTGTTCGCGACGGTGCTGGTGGAGGACGACCCGGTGCGCGGGAGCGAGCTGCTGGAGGCGTACTGCCTGGCGAACTACGGGCGGCCGGCGGCGTTCGTGCAGGGGATCCAGATGCAGGTGAGCGGGAGTGCCGCGGAGGTGGCCGCGCAACTGCGGAAGTACGAAGGGGCGGAGCACTTCCTGCTGCGGATCGCGAGCACGGACCCGAAGGTGTTCGACGAGCAGCTGCCGCGGGTGGCGGAGGTGGTGCGCATCCTCCGGTCGTGAGCCTGCCGCGGCCCTCGTGAGTGAGAAACCGGGTTAGAACACTGTTTCTCACTCACGACCAGCGGTGATCGGAAACTTGTCGGGGGTGGCACGTAGGCTGGGACCCGTGACCGACGCTCCACTGTCCGGACTCCTCACCGCCATCCTTCCCGACCCGGCCCTGCGCGGCGTGGTCGAGCGGGCCGGTGCGCCGCTGCTCGAGCTGCAGGGCCCGATCGCCGCCCGGCAGCTCGTCGCCGCCGCGCTCGCGGCCGATGACGGCGCCGGCAAGCCCGTGCTCGCCGTCACCGCCACCGGCCGCGAGGCCGACGAGCTGACCGCGTCCCTCGGCGCCCTCCTCGGCAAGGCCAGAGTCGCCGACTTCCCCAGCTGGGAGACCCTGCCGCACGAGCGCCTCTCGCCCCGCGCGGACACCGTCGGCCGCCGGCTCGAGGTGCTGCACCGGCTGAAGACCGGGGACGACGGCCTCCGTGTCGTCGTCGCCACCGTCCGCAGCCTCATCCAGCCCATGGCGCCCGGCCTCGGCTCGCTCGCCCCGGTCGACCTCGTCGTGGGTGAGGAACAAAGTTTCGAGGGCCTCCTCGAACGGCTCGTCGAGCTGGCCTACACCCGCGTCGACATGGTCGAGAAGCGCGGCGAGTTCGCCGTGCGCGGGGGCATCCTCGACCTGTTCGGGCCCACCGCGCAGCACCCCGTCCGGGTGGAGTTCTGGGGCGACGAGGTCAGCGAGATCCGCGCGTTCGCCGTCTCCGACCAGCGGTCGCTGCCCGGCGAGATCCCGCGGGTCGCCGCGCCGCCGTGCCGCGAGCTGCTGCTCACCCAGCCGGTCAAGGAGAAGGCCGCGGAGCTGGCGAAGACGTACGAAGCCGACGCGCACCTGGCCGAGATGCTCACCAAGCTCGCCGACGGCATCCCGGTCGAGGGCATGGAGGCGCTCATCCCGGTGCTCTGCGAAGGCGAGCTCGAGCTGCTCACCGACGCGATGCCGGCCGGCGCCCACGTCGTGCTCACCGACCCCGAAAAGATCCGCGCCCGCGCCGCCGACCTCGTCCGCACCGGCCAGGAGTTCCTGGAAGCCTCCTGGACGACGGCCGCGGCGGGCGGGCAGGCGCCGATCGACCTCGGCGCGTCGGCCTACCGCGGGCTCGACGAGATCGCGTCCCACGCGCAGGACACCAAGCGCGCCTGGTGGACGCTCACCCAGCTGACCAGCGAAGACCCCGACGTCTACCGCGTCTCGATCGAGGCCGCGCCGGCGTACCGCGGCGAACTCGAGCGCGCGATGGCGGACCTGCGGGCGCACACGGCCTCGGGCGGCACGGCGGTGCTCGTCGTCGCCGGCCAGGGCACCGCCGCGCGCGCGGTCGAGCAGCTCACCGGCGCCGACGTCCCGGCCACCCAGGCCGGCGACGGGCTGGCCAAGCCGCCGGCCGCGGGCATGGTCACGGTCACCTGCGGCGGCCTCACCGACGGGTTCGTCTCGCCCGAGCGCGCCCTGGTCGTGCTCAGCGAAGCGGACCTCACCGGCCGCGGCGCGGGCGCCGGAACGTCCACAAAGGACCTGAACACGAAGATGCCGTCCCGGCGGCGCAACGCGGTCGACCCGCTGGCCCTGAAGGCCGGCGACTACGTGGTGCACGACCAGCACGGCATCGGCCGGTTCGTCGAGATGGTCCAGCGGACGGTCGCCGGCGCCACCCGCGAGTACCTCCTGCTGGAGTACGCGTCGTCCAAGCGCGGCCACCCGGGTGACCGGTTGTTCGTGCCCACCGACCAGCTCGACGAGGTCTCCCGCTACGTCGGCGGCGAGCTGCCCACGCTCAACAAGCTGGGCGGCTCGGACTGGAAGAACACCAAGGCCAAGGCCAAGAAGGCGGTCAAGGAGATCGCCGCGGAGCTGGTGCAGCTGTACGCGGCGCGCCAGGCGGCGCCCGGGCACGCGTTCGGCTCGGACACGCCGTGGCAGGGCGAGCTGGAAGACGCCTTCCCGTTCACCGAGACGAACGACCAGCTCGCCGCGATCGACGAGGTCAAGGCGGACATGGAACGCGGCGTCCCGATGGACCGCGTGATCTGCGGCGACGTCGGCTACGGCAAGACGGAGATCGCCGTGCGGGCCGCGTTCAAGGCGGTGCAGGACGGCAAGCAGGTCGCGGTCCTGGTGCCGACGACGCTGCTCGCCCAGCAGCACCTGAACACCTTCCACGAACGCATGCGCTCGTTCCCGGTGACGATCAAGGGCCTGTCCCGCTTCACGAACAAGGCGGAGTCGGACGCCATCCTGGAGCAGCTCGCCGCGGGCGAGGTCGACATCGTCATCGGCACGCACCGGTTGTTGCAGACCGGCATCCGCTACAAGGACCTCGGCCTGGTGATCGTCGACGAGGAGCAGCGGTTCGGCGTCGAGCACAAGGAACACATCAAGGCCCTGCGCACGCACGTCGACGTGCTGACGATGTCGGCGACGCCGATCCCGCGCACGCTGGAGATGTCGCTGGCCGGCATCCGCGAGATGTCGACGATCCTGACCCCGCCGGAGGACCGGCACCCGATCCTGACCTACGTCGGCGCGTACGACGACAAGCAGGTCGGCGCGGCCATCCGCCGTGAGCTGCTGCGCGACGGCCAGGTGTTCTACGTCCACAACCGGGTTTCCTCGATCGAGAAGGCCGCGCGGCGGATCCGCGAGCTGGTGCCGGAGGCGCGGGTCGTCACCGCGCACGGCCAGATGAACGAGGAAAAGCTCGAGAAGATCATCCAGGGTTTCTGGGAGAACGAGTACGACGTCCTGGTGTGCACCACGATCGTCGAGACCGGCCTCGACATTTCGAACGCCAACACGCTCTTGGTCGAGCGCGGCGACCTGCTGGGCCTGGCCCAGCTGCACCAGCTGCGCGGGCGCGTCGGGCGTGGGCGCGAGCGCGGGTACGCGTACTTCCTGTACCCGCCGGAAGCGCCGCTGACGGAGACCGCGCACGACCGCCTCGCGACGATCGCCCAGAACACGGAACTCGGCGCGGGCATGGCGGTCGCGATGAAGGACCTCGAGATCCGCGGCGCGGGGAACATCCTGGGTGCGGAGCAGTCGGGGCACATCGCGGGCGTCGGGTTCGATCTCTACGTGCGGTTGGTCGGCGAAGCGGTCGACGCGTTCCGGCGGCACGCGGGCGCGGAGCCTTCCGAAGAGGAAGAACTGGCGGAAGTCCGCGTGGATCTCCCGATCGACGCCCACATCCCGCACGACTACGTGCCGGGCGAGCGGCTGCGCCTGGAGGCGTACCGCAAGATCGCCGCGGCACCGGACACCGAGGGCCTGGACGCGGTCCGCGAGGAGCTGATCGACCGCTACGGCCAGCCGCCGGCGCCGGTGAACCGGCTGCTGGCGGTGGCGAAGTTCCGGCACACGTGCCGCGAGGCGGGCGTGACGGAGGTGGCGGTCCAGGGCACCACGATCCGGTTCGCGCCGCTGCCGCTGCTGGATTCGCAGATGGTGCGGTTGAAGCGGCTGTACCCGAAGGCGGTGTACAAGGCGGTGACGAACACGGTGTCGGTGCCGAAGCCGACCGAGGGCCCGGCCGGCGGGCGGATCGGCGCGCCGACGCTGCGGGACGAAGAGCTGCTGGAGTGGTGCACGAAGCTGCTGGTCCAGCTGACGAAGAAGCCCGCGGCGGTCTAGCAGCGGCCGGTCGTGAGTGGTAAGGCGCGTTAGAACCCGCCTTACCACTCACGACCGGCGTCAGCCGACTTCGCTGAACATCGGCGGCAGCGCCGCCGCCAACCCCATCCGCACCGACTCCACCGGCACCGGGACCGCCCCGGCGCCGGACATCGGCAGCGGCCGGGGCTTTCGCGGCATTCGCGAGCCCGAACCGCCGCCCCTGCCCGGGTACACCAGCAACCCCCGCGCCGGGTCCGGGACCGCGTCGAGCGCTGCCGTCACGACCGGCAGCCCGCGGAACGCGTCCCGGCGCTCCTCCGTTGCGAACTCGATTTCGAGCACCACACCCCACCGGTGCTCGTGCCAAACCCACTGCTCGGCGCCGTTCGTCAGCGCCGCTTCGGTGAGGGCGTCCCCGTGAGCCAGGCGCCACTGCGAAGCCGAATGCTCCCCGTCAAACACCTCGATGGTCAGCCAATGGTCCATATGTCGACATTACCGCCGCCGCGACCCCATGGGTGTTGCGTTTCGGGGGCGATGGTGTGAGAGGGTATGCGCTGTGATGCGGATCATCGGGCGCCCTCGCGCGCTGGTCGGGGTCGTTGCCGGTGCTCTTCTGCTCGCCGGGTGCGGGTCGGGCCCCAGCCAGGTCGGTGCCGCCGCCGTCATCGGTGATCGCACGATCTCCATCGACCAGGTGCAGGACCTGATCACCAAGGCCGTCCGCGAACAGCCGTACGCGCAGAAGCTGGCCACTGAGCACAAGCTCGACCTCGTCGGGCGGGCTGTCGTCAGTCAGCTGGTCGTGCACGAGCTCATCACCAAGGCCGCCGAAAAGCAGGGCATCACGCCCAACTACGCGCAGATCGACGCCCAGCTGGCGAAGGACCCCCTGAACAGCCCGATCCCCGCCGACGCGAGCAACGAAGCCCAGGCGGTCAGCCAGGTCGTCGCCCGCACGCGCGACCACCGCGAGGAACTGACCGACACCTTCCTCGCGCAGGCGCTGGCCGACAAGACCGTGCCGAACTCCTCGGTCACCTTCGACTACACCTCCGTCGGCCTGGTGCCGGACGCCGCCACCGGCTCCGCGGTCGAGGGGCCCGCCGCGAAGACCGCCGCCTTCGACCTCGCCCGGCAGTTCGCCGCCGACCCCGCCGCCGGGACCAAGCGCATCGGCGCCGACGTCCAGTACCTGGCCGCGCTGCGGCAGCGGGCCACCCAGATGGGCCAGGGCGCCGAATCGATCCCGCCGTTCGCCGGGGTCGGCGAGGCGCTGCCGGCGGCCCAGGCCGGCGCGCTGGCCGCCGGGCCCCTCTTCGGTTCGCCGGTCGGCTCGACCGTGGTCTTCCCATTCCCGAACAACCAGGGCGCCTGGTTCGTCGGCGTGGTCCGGCAGCGCACCGACAAGCCCGTCGCCACCGAGCAGGCCCCGGAGCTCGACGCCGCCACGAAGACCGCGGCCGGGATGCGGCAGGCACAGCCGCTGTTCGACGAGCTCGGCGTGCGGATCAACAAGCGGTACGGCGTGTGGGACGTGGTCGCCATGTCCGTCGTCCCGAACGAGGACGCCGCGCAGGGCATCGTGCTGTCCCCGGGTGGTTCCGGTCGTACCCAGCAGTGAGCGCGGGGGTCGTCGTGGTCGTCCGCGGGGCGACGCTGCCCGGCGCGGCGCTCAAGCTCCTGCGTGACGCCGACGCCGTCTACGCGGCCACGGACGTCGACCCGGCCGCGTTCGGCGTCCCGCCCGTCACCGAGGCGCCTTCGCTGGTCGACGTCGTGCTGCTCGCCGGGTCCCGGGACGAGCCGGCGGCGGCGCTGTTGATCGCGACCGGCGCGGACGTCATCGAGACGCCGGTGCCGCCGCTGGTCGAGGCCGCCGACGTGATGGACCGGCTGCGCTCGCCGGGCGGCTGCCCGTGGGACGCGGTGCAGACCCACGATTCGCTGCGCCAGTACCTGGTCGAGGAGACCTACGAACTGCTCGACGCCATCGAGGAAGGCGACCGCGAAGCGCTGCGCGAGGAGCTCGGCGACGTCCTGCTGCAGGTGCTCTTCCACGCGCGCGTCGCGGCCGAGGACGCCGACGACCCGTTCGGCATCGACGACGTCGCCGCCGGGCTGGTCGCGAAGCTGGTCGGCCGGCACCCGAACGTCTTCGCCGACGAGGGCCACGTGCACACGGTCGAGCACCAGAACGTGCGCTGGGAAGAGCTGAAGCAGCACGAGAAGCAGCGTCGGTCCATTGTGGACGGCGTGGCGCTCGGCCAGCCCGCGGTCGCGCTGGCGGGCAAGCTGGGTCAGCGCTCCGGGCGCGCGGGCATCCCGCTCGACCTCTTCCCCGAAGGGGTCGCGGCCGCCGCGCAGCTGTTCCGCATCGCGGCCACCGCGCGCCGCGCGGGCGCCGACCCCGAGGTCGAACTCCGGGCGCTGGCGAAGCAGTTCGCGAAGGACATCCGAGCCGCCGAGCAGGCCGCCCGCGACGCCGGGCTCGAGCCGACGACGCTGGAGGCGGACGGCTGGCGGAAGTTCTGGCCCTCGCGTTGCGTGTGACGCAGCACACAACCGGGTGAGAACCGGTTCCGCTCGCCCGGCGTCTTGCCCGGTGTGAAGCAGACGTCACTGGAGGACGCCGACGAGGAGCGCCTCGTCCGGCGCACGGCCCGGGGCGACCGCGCGGCGTTCGAGGAGCTCTACCGCCGCACGTCGCCCTGGCTCGCCGTGCGCCTGCGCCGCCGGTGCGCGGACGAGCAGATCGTCGCCGAGGTCATGCAGGAGACGTTCCTGGCCGTCTGGCGGGCCGCGGGGTCGTTCGCCGGGGCGGCCGCGGGCGGGAGCGCGGTCGGCTGGCTGTGGACGATCGCCGCGCGCCGGCTGGTCGACGCGTTCCGGCGCCGGGCGCACCACGCGCAGCCGCCGCCGGAGGTGGTGCTCGACGTCGCCCCCGCGGCGGCCGCCGAGGACGAGCTGCTGGCGGCGACCATCGGCGACGAGGTCGGGACCGCGCTGCGCGACCTCGCACCGGAGCTGCGTGCGGTGCTGCAGGCGATGGTGCTCGACGGGCTGAGCGTCCGCGAAACCGCCGTCCTGCTGGGGCTGCCGGAAGGAACCGTCAAGACCCGCGCCCGCCGGGCGCGGATCGCGATGCGGGAGGCACTGTCATGACCCACGCACCGGACCGGCTCATCGCCGCGTACGTGGCCGGTGGCGAACTCCCCGCTGACGAGCTGTGGGGCCTCGAAGCCCACCTGGAGGGGTGCGCGCGGTGCCGGGCGCGGCTCGCCGCGGTGGCGCCCGTGCAGCCGGTGGTCGACGTCGTCTGGTCCCGGCTGTCGGTGGAGCTGCCGCCGCAACCGGCCCGGCGCCGCCGCCGGTGGTTCGGCACCTGGGTGACCCCGGCGATGGCGCCGTGGCTGGCCATGGTCCTGGCGGTCACGGCGGTCGCGATCCTGCTGGACCGGGTGTGGCGCGTGGCGCTCGACGTCACGACGGTGCAGCTGTTCGCCCCGGTGCTGCCGGTGCTCGGCGTCGCGGCGTCGTGGGCGCGGGGGCTCGACCCGGCCTACGAGGTCGTCACGGCCACCCCGCGGGCGGGGCTCTACCTGGTCGTCCGGCGGACGGTGGCGGTGCTCGCCGTCGTCCTGCCGGGGCTGGCGGTGGCGGGCCGGCTGACCGGCACCGCACCGGCGCTCTGGCTGCTGCCGAGCCTGGCCTGCACCACCGGCACGCTCGCGCTCGGCGGGCTGATCGGCATCACCCGGGCGGCGTACGCGCTGGTCGCGGTGTGGCTGGCGATCATCGTGCTGCCGTCGTTCGCCCACCAGGGGCACGCGCTCGACACCCGCGCGCTGCCGGTGTGGGCCGGGATCTTCGCGGTGACCACGGCGGTCGTCGCCCTGCGCGGGCCGGCGTTCGGCCGGCTCGGCGCACGTCAATGACCTTGTGAGGGAGGAAGCATGCGAGCAGTGGGGGCCGCGGAGGTCGCACCGGCGACGTACGCCTGGGAAATCCAGGCGGCGGGGCTGAAGGTGCGGGTGGGGCGGCGGAAGATGGCCGTGGACGGGCTCGACCTGTCGCTCGGCAAGGGCGTCCACGGGCTGCTGGGCCCGAACGGCGCGGGCAAGACGACGCTGATCCGCGCGCTGGCCACGGTGCTGCGGCCGGTTTCGGGTGACCTGACGCTCCTGGGCACGTCGGCCGGCGCGCAGTCCGGCCGGCGCGAGCTGCGCCGCCGGATCGGGTACCTGCCGCAGAACTTCGGGTTCTACAAGCGGTTCACGGTCCGGGAGTTCGTCGAGTACCTGGCCTGGCTGAAGGAGATGTCCAAAGAGGACATTCCGGGGGCGGTCCAGCGCGCGGTGGAGCGGGTGGGCCTGGCCGACCGCGCGGACGACCGGCTGAAGACGTTGTCCGGCGGCATGATCCGCCGGGTGGGCATCGCCCAGGCGATCGTCAACGACCCGGACATCCTCCTGCTCGACGAGCCGACGGCGGGCCTGGACCCGGCCCAGCGCGTCCGGTTCCGCGAGCTGGTCCAGCAGCTGGGCCGCGACTCGTGCGTGCTGATCTCGACGCACCTGGTGGAGGACGTGGCGACGGCGTGCCAGGACGTGGTGCTGTTCGCCGAGGGCAGGCTGGTGTTCCAGGGGACGCCGGAAGCACTGGCCGAGGCGGGCACCTCCGACGACGTCGGCGACAGCCCGATCGAGCGGGGCTATTCGGCCCTGCTGAAGCACGAGCCGGGCCGGGGGACGTGGTGATCTTCCGCATCGAACTCCGGCGCTCGATCGCGCCCTGGGCCGCACTGGCGCTGCTCGCCTTCGCGCTCGGCTTCCTCTTCCTCCTGTCCGGTCCCTGGTGGAAGGTGCCGGCGCCGTGGACCGCGCAGACCACCACGACCGCCCTCTGGGTGCGGTTCCTCCTCCAGTTCCTCTGGCCCGTCGTGGTCGGGGCCGGGGCGATCCAGGGCATGCGCGACAGCCGGTCCGGCGTGACCGAGCTGCTCGCCACCACCCCGCGGCCGCACTGGCATCGGGCACTGCGGCTGGCCGGCGCCGTCGGGGCGCTCACCGGGCTGGCCTACCTGCTCGTCTTCGCGGTCGGTCTCGGCGAAGTCCTCGCCCACGGCGGGTTCGTTTCGCCCGCCTTCGTGCCCGTCCTGCTGATCGGGGTCCTCGGTGTCGTCGCCGGGGGCTGGGCCGGGATGGCCGTCGGACGGCTGCTCCCGCACCCGCTGACCGCGCCCGGCCTCGCCGTGCTGACCCTCGTCGGGACCACCCTCTGCTGGATGGCGCTCGAACCCGACCTGGACGCCGGTCTGCCGCGCCGGCTCGGTCCGCTCGCGCCCGCGCTCGCCGAGCCGCGCGGGGCCATGGTGACCACCACGGTGTCGCTCGACGTCGGCCAGGCCGTGTGGTTCGGCGGCCTCGCCGTCACGGCGTTCCTGCTGCTGTCGGCCGGTTCCACCCGGGCACGGCTGCTGAGCCTGCTACCGCTCGTCGCCGGGGTGGCCATCGCCCTGCCGCTGTTTCCCGCCGCGCCCGAAGCGGCTCTCACCGCCGACAGCCACGCCGCCCGGAAGGTCTGCGACGGGCCCGTCTGCGTGGCGGCCCTCCATCGGGACCGGCTGGCTGCGTTGAACGGCCCGGCGCGCGAAGCACTCGCCATGCTCGCGAAGCTGCCCGGAGCGCCGACGCGGGTCGAGGAGCAGGTTGCGCCCGACTCCGTCACCGAGCCCCCTCGGCGTGACGCGGACGTCGTCTACCTCGACTTCCAGCGCAACGACAAGCTGCTCACCGCGGACGCCGCCGGCCTGCGGGCCGCCGTGCTCTCCGGTGCGGGGGTGCCCTCCTGCGAGCGGCCGAGCACCGCCAGCGTGTCCGACATGGGCGCGCGGATGATCGCGGCCGCGTACTTCAGCGGGGAACTCACGCCCCTTCCCGAGTACACCAGCCGCTGGTTCGCGACCCGGGCGGCCCCGATCGAACGAGCCTGGGACCAGTTCCGCGCCCTGCCCGCCGACGTCCGGTTCGCGCGGATCGTCGCCCTGCGGCAGGTGCTGCTGACCTGTCACGGCGAGCCGCTCGACACGCTGGTGCCGGGAGCCCTCCGGTGAGGGGGCTGACGCTGTACGCCCGATCGCGGCAGGTGCCGGCCGCGTTCGCCGCCCTCCTCGTCGTGACGGCCACGGTCTGGTTCCCGGGGCGGGACGTGTGGAACGTCGCCCTGGTCTCCCTGGCCCTGACCGCCGGGATCGCGGTGACGGCGACCGGGCTCAGCGGCCAGGACGCCGACCTCGACCGGACCGCCGCCCGGCCGTGGCCGGTCCGGCGGTTCGCGCACCTGGCGCTGCTCGCCGCCGCGGCCGGTGCGCTGGTGCTGGGGGTGCAGGAACTGGGCCCGTCCACGGTCGCACTGGCGGTCGTCGTGCGTGACGCGGCCGGCCTGGCGGGCCTGGCCGGCCTCGCCGTCACGGCCGCCGGGGGCCACTTCGGCTGGACGCTGCCGCTGGCCTGGTGCGCGATCAGCCCGTTCGTCCCGAACGACGCCTCGACGGCGAGCCGGGTCGTGGCGTGGCTGCTGCAGCCCGCGGGAACGGCGGCCGCCACCTGGACCGCGGTGGTCCTGGCGGTGACGGGCGCGGTGACCTACACCGCCTGGGGCGGCCGCCGGTGATCCCCGGTCAGACGTTGCGGATGTTCAGCACCAGTTCGTAGGGCTCCTGGTCCCAGCCTTCGACCCCGAAGGCGAGGATGCGTTCGGGGCGGATGCGGATCAGGGCGTCGTCGAAGTGGTCCTTCGGGACGTGGTCGTAGTGCTTCTCCGGGAAGTCGACGCCGACCAGCGCTTCGGCGTGGCCCCGGATCTCCAGGCACCGCACCCGCCACGGGTTCGTCGAGGGGACGTCGTCGACGACGAAGGCGACCTGGTCGTTCGCTTCGATGTTGCGGTACTTCTTGCTGTCGCGCAGCTTGCGCCCGGTCACGTCGATGCTCTTCTCGTCCGGGTTGTACCGGAAGCCGACCGGATTCACCTGGAGGGTCCCGTTCGGCTGCTGGGTCGCGAGGCGGCCGATCTGCTGGGCGGCGAGGTAGGCGATCTCTGTTTCGGTGAACATTCACGAAGTGTCGAACTTCAAGTTCCCTTGAAGTCAAGCACCCGCGCGGCGAACCGCGCGCCGATCCGGCGGTGGGCCGCCGGGCACGGGTGCAGGTCGTCCGGCAGTGGCAGGTCCGCGAAGTCCGGTTCGCCGTAAAGGTTCCGGCCGTCCAGGTAGCTCAGGTGCACATCCGACGCCTGCCGCTGCGCCACGATCCGGGCCAGCTCCGCCCGGATCACCTCCAGGGTCAGCTTGCCCGCCGCGCGCTCGGCCGGGTCGCCGGTCGCGCGGAACCGGACCTCGCCGCGGGCCAGTGCCTCGTGGTCGAAGTCGCCCGGCCCCGGCGTTTGCTCGTGAATCGGGCAGTACAGCGGGGACACGACGACGAGCGGGGTGTCCGGGTGGCCCTCGCGGATCGTGTCGAGGAACCCGTGCACCGCGGGCCCGAACGCGCGCAGCCGCATCAGGTCGGCGTTGACCACGTTGATGCCGAGCTTGACGCTGACGACGTCGGCGGGCGTGTCGCGCAGCGCCCGCGCGGTGAACGGGTCGAGCAGCGCGTTGCCGCTGAAACCGAGGTTCACCAGGTCGACGCCGGCCGAAAGCGCGGCCAGCGCGGTCCACGTCGTCGACGGGCTCGCCGCGTTCGAGCCGTGGCTGATCGAGCTGCCGTGGTGCAGCCACACCCGGTCCGCCCGTGGCGCGGGCGAAACCGGCGCGTCGGTGCGCAAGGCGGCCAACGTCGTCAGTTCGTTGTGCGGCAACCAGATCTCGACGTCCTTGTCGTGCCCGGGAAGGTTCGCGAACCGGACACCGGCGGGTGCGGTTGCCTGGGCGGCGAGCTGGCCGTCGACCAGCAGGTCGTAAACGCCGTCGGGCCGTGGCGGCGCACCCGGGTACTCGACCTTCGCCGGCAGCGTGTCGAGTTCGATCACGCGCGCCCTCGTGCGGAACCGCAGCCGGACGCCGGCGGGCTGCGCCTCGGCGATGGCGAGCCGCGGGTCGGTGTTCTGCGCCCGCGCGCGGGCCGGCAGCCGGTGCGGCACCAGGCCGCGTCCGGTGCGTTCGAGTTCGAGGGCACCGCGGACGAGCTCCGCGGTCAGCGGGACGTCGATCACGGGCGTGGCCAATCCTGCAGGAGGGTGTCGAGGGCGGCGAGGATGCGGACCCAGCTTTCGGGGGCGGCGGGCGAGCTGTGGTCGAACCCGCCCTGGGCTTCGAGGCTGACGAACCCGTGGAAGACGCTGCCGAGCAGCCGCACGGCGTGCGTCTCGTCCGGCCCGGCCAGGTCGTAGCCGCGGAGGATCGCGCGCAGCATTTCGGCGTGCCGGGGGCCGGCGCTCGCGGCCGCGGTCGCCGGGTCCAGCCGCAGCTGGGCGGCGGCGTACCGGCCCGGGTGTTCGCGGGCGTAGTCGCGGTAGACGTCGGCGAAGGCGACGAGCGCGTCCCGCCCGGCCCGGCCCGCGAGCGCGGCGGCGGCCCGGCCGGCGAGCTCGTCGAGCGCCAGCAGCGCCACCTTCACCCGCAGGTCGTGGGCGTTCTTGACGTGCGAATACAGGCTGGCGACCTGGACGCCGAGCCGCCGGGCCAGCTCCGACGGCGTCAGCCGGTCGAAGCCCGCCTCGTCGGCCAGCTCCGCGGCGGCGCGCACCACGCGTTCCGTGGTCAGTCCGGCTCGAACCATCATCCTTCTCCCTGTTGCCTAAAGCCAGGGTAGATCAACCTAAAGGCTTTAGGCAATCGGGGTCAGGAGAAGAGGGCGTCCGCCCAGCTCGACTCGCGCGTCACACCCGGCGGGACCGCGAAGTGCGCCGACCCGGTGTGCTGGACGTACTCCATCATCGCGTCCTTCGACGACAGCGCCTGCTGCATCGGCACGTACTGCTTGCGGGTGTCGCGGTTGAACGCCAGGAAGAACAGCCCCGCTTCGAGGTGTCCGACGCCGTCCGAACCGTCGACGAAGTTGTAGCCGCGGCGCAGGATCCGGACACCGTTGAGCGCCTGGTGCGAGGCCAGCCGGACGTGCGCGTCCGCCGGAATCAGCTTCTCGCCGCCCGCGCCGCCGACGTCGAGGTCCAGCTCGTCGAACTCCGCGGTCTGGCCCAGCGGGGCGCCGGTGCCCTTGGTGCGGCCGATGATCTTCTCCTGGCCGTCGAGGGTCTCGCGGTCCCACGTCTCGATGTGCATCCGGATCCGGCGCGCCACCAGGTACGAGCCGCCGGCCATCCAGGCCGGCCCGTCGGCCGCGGTGGCCCACACCTGGTCGGCCAGCACGTCGGGTTCCTCGGCCTTGATGTTGTTCGTGCCGTCCTTGAAGCCGAACAGGTTCCGCGGCGTCTGCTGTTCGCGCGAAGTCGACGAGCTGCGGCCGAAGCCGAGCTGCGACCAGCGGACCTCGGTGACGCCGAAGCCGAGCCGGACCAGGTTGCGGACCGCGTGCACCGCCACCTGCGGGTCGTCCGCGCAGGCCTGGATGCACAGGTCGCCGCCGCTGCGGGCCGGGTCGAGCTTGTCCTTCGGGAACAGCGGCAGGTCGATCAGCTGCGGCGGCCGCTTGCCCGCCAGGCCGAACCGGCCGTCGAACAGCGACGGCCCGAAGCCGATGGTCAGCGTCAGGTTCGACGGCGGCAGGTCGAGCGCCTCGCCGGTGTCGCCGGGCGGGGCGTACGCGCCGCTGCCGACCGCGCCGCCCGCCACGACCTCCTGGCCCGCCGTCATCCGGCGGGCCGCGTCGGTCCACGTCTTCAGCAGCTGCCGCAGCTTCTCGCGGTCTTTCGTCGTGACGTCGAGGGCGGCGAAGTGCAGGTTGGCCTGCGCCGGGGTCGAGATGCCGGCCTGGTGCTCGCCGTGGAAGGCGACGGTGTTCGTCGCCGCCTCGGCGTTGCCGCTCGTCGCCTTGTCGATCCCGATGCCGGCGGCGGCCCCGGCCCCGGCCAGCGCGACACCCGCACCGGCCAGGCCGAAGAGCTTCCGCCGCGAGACGCGCGTGCCCTCTGTCGACGTCACTTCGACACGACCTCCGCAACCTTGCTCAGCGGTTCGCTCAGCGCGTCGACGGCCGAAGCGAACTCCTTGACCTGGTCCTGGGAAAGATCGGTATAGGACTTGAAGCCGTCACCGGAACGCTGCTTGTCGAGCAGGCCCTGCACGTTCGCGAACTCCTTGTCCAAGGTGGACACCAGCGCGGCGTCCTTGGCCTGCAGGACCGGCCGCAGCGCTGTGATCGCGCCCTTCGAACCGTCCAGGTTGGCCTGGAAGTCCCAGAGGTCGGTGTGCGAGAAGGCTTCTTCCTCGCCGGTGATCTTGCCGGTGGCGACCTCGTCGAGCAGGCCCTTGGCGCCGTTCGCGAGGTCCAAAGCGGACAGTTCGAGCGTCTTGGTCTTGGTGACCAGGTCCTTGACGTCGGTCACCAGCTTGTCGGCGATCTGGCCGCTGTCGGGCTGCAGGCCGGTCTTGAAGAGGTCCTTCTCCAGCCGGTGGAAGCCGGTGAACTGCTGGTTCGGCTCGAGGTCGGCTTCGCGGACGTCGATGGCCGGGTCGAGGTCGCCGAACTTCTCGGCGACCGGCTCGATCCGCTCGTAGTAGGTGCGGGTGCGGGCGTACGCGGCCTTCGCCTCGTCGACCTTGCCGGCCTTCACGAGGTCGGCGAACTTGACCGTCTCGTCCTGCAGCGCCGAGGTGTTGTTCGCGATGTAGTCGGCGTAGCTCCTGGTGGCCTGCGCCTTCTGGGCGTTGCTGTCGTTCTGCTTCGCGACGCCGCCGGTGACGGTGAAGTCGCCGCGGATGCCGGTGCCGGACATCCCCGGCTTGCACGCGGTCTGGTACTTGCCGGCGTCGGCGACCTCGACGATCAGCCGCCGGTTGAGCCCGGGCGCGATGTTCTCGACCTCGCCCATGATCCGGTCGCCCTCGGCGTAGAGGTAGAACTCGGTGACCTTGGTGCCCTTGTTGGTGATCTCGAAGGTCACGTTGCCGGCGCCGGCCGTGGTCGCGGAGACCTCGCACGCGGTGTCGGACGCGGCGACCTTGATCGGGCCGCCGGCCGCCGCGGGCTGGCTCTTGCTGTCGCACGCGGCCAGCGTCACCAGCACGGCGGCGCCGGCCAGCACGGCCAGCGAGGGGGTCTTGCGCACGGTCACTCCTTCGAGGCGGCCGCGGCGGCGGGCGCCGGCGCGGTCTTCTTGCTGGGCTTGAGGAACAGCGGCAGCACGACGGCGACGTAGGCGACCCAGGCGACGGCCTGCAGGACGGTCGTCTGCTGCGAGTAGTTGAAGATGCCCTTCAGCAGGGCGCCGTACCAGGACGTCTCGGGCAGCGTGGCCGAGGCGTCGAAGGCCAGGGTGTCGATGCCCGGCAGGAAGGCGGCCTCCTGCAGGTCGTGGAGGCCGTAGCCGAGCACGCCCGCGGCGACGAACACCAGCAGGACGCCGGTGATCGTGAAGAACTTCGACAGGTTGAAGCGGACCGCGCCCTTGTACAGCAGCCAGGCGAGCACGACGGCCGCGGCGATGCCGATGGCGAAGCCGATCAGCGGCTGGACGGTGTCCGACTGCGCGGCCTGCACGGTCGAGTAGAAGAACACCGCGGTCTCGAGCCCTTCGCGCCCGACCGCGAGGAACGACAGCAGCAGCACGGCCGCCGGCCCGACGTTCAGGGCGTCGTCCATCTTCCCGCGCAGCTCGGCGGCGATGCTCTTCGACGCCTTGCGCATCCAGAAGATCATCGCGGTGACGAACCCGACGGCGACGATCGACAGGCTGCCGCCGAGCAGCTCCTGGTGTTCGAAGGTCAGCTGGTGGGTCGTGAAGGTGAGGATCGCGCCGACGGCGACCGACAGCAGCACCGCGGCGCCGACGCCCGGCCAGACCCAGCGCAGCGCGTGCCGCCGCTCGGTCTTGACCAGGAAGGCCACCAGGATGCTGACGACCAGCGCCGCTTCCAGGCCTTCGCGCAGCCCGATCAGCGCGCTCGAGAACAACACCGGTCCGCCTCCCTGAGTTTCTGCTTCCGAGATGGTTTTAGGTAAGGCTCACCTGTAAGTCCAGTGCCCGGTCGTCCGCTCGAAACGATGCAATCGGGCAAAAGGGACACCGACGCGAAGTTAGGTTAGGGTAACCGCAGGTCAGGGGCCTGCGCGTCGACTCGATAACGAATTCTGTGATTTCGCAGGCAGTCGGCCTGGGTTTACCCTTAGCTTGTCTGGTCAGGCGATCGGGTGACCCCCTTGAGTGGCTCCGTAACCTGTTCGGGTGGCCGATACCGCTCAGCCGACCGTCACGCCTCCGTCGCCGCTGCCTCCGGGCGGCCCGCCCAGGCGGTACGTCGGCCGGATCGCCCTCGCGCTCGGGCTGGTGACCGCCGGCGTGGTCCTCCTGGTGACCATCGGGGTCCGGAACCCGGACGCGCCGGTCGCGTCACCGCCGGTCCAGCCGGCTCTCGCGATTCCCGAACAGCGCCCGCAGCCGGGCGCCGAAGCGCCGCGGGCCGGGCTCGCCGCGCCGGTCGACCGGCCGGAGGTGTCGGATCGGGCCGAACTGGACGCCTGGGCGGCCCGCGTCGCGGGCAAGACGCACGTCCCCGCGCGCGTGCTCTCGGCGTACGGGCGGGCGGAGATGTGGATGCAGCGCCAGAAGCCGACGTGCCACCTCTCGTGGGCGACCCTCGCGGGCATCGGCCGGGTCGAGACCGGACGCGGGGAGTTCGACCTCGCGGCGGTCGGCGCGGACGGCCGGGTGGCGAAGCCGGTGGTCGGCCCGCCGCTCGACGGCTCGCCGGGCGTCCCGGCGGTACACGATTCCGACGGCGGCAAACTCGACGGCGACAAGTCCTGGGACCACCTGATCGGCCCGATGCAGTTCCTGCCGTCGACGTGGAAGAAGTACCAGGAGCGCGCGAACGGCGACGGCGGTACCCCGGACCCGCAGAACGTCGACGACGCGGCCTTCACGGCGGCGCGCTTCCTGTGTTCCGGCGGCGACGACCTGGGCACGCCCTCCGGCTGGTGGCGGGCGATCCTGTTCTACAACCAGGCCGTGACGTACGGCCAGGACGTCTTCAGCGCGGCGGACGCCTACGCGGAGGCGAGCGTCGCGCCCTGATGAGGGTTCAGAGCTCGCGGTCGGCGACGAACGGCGTGACGGCCATCAGCACGAGCAGCAGCAGGCCGGCGTACGCGCCCAGCGTGGCGAAGATCGACATCGTGGTTCCTCCCGGTTTCGGTCTGCAACCAGCTTCGCCGGAGGAGGGGGCCGGGGACATCGGTCGAGGGGCCCGGCCTGATCGGCCGAACGGCTGAGGTGTCCCGGGCCGTTCGGCCCTGGTCAGGGTTCGCGCAGCGCGATGTGCGCCTTGACCTCGCTGATCGCCTCGAGGTACTCCGGCACCGGGTTCATCGCCGACGCGATCCGCAGCTGGCCCAGCGCCTCGACGAACCGGCCGAGCCGCTGCAGCGTGCGGCCCAGGACGAACCGCGCGTAGTGGTCCGTCGGATCGAGCTCCAGCACCCGGGTGAACGCCTCTTCGGCGCGGCGCAGCTGGGCGGAGTGGAAGTACGCGCGCCCGGCCAGCAGGTGCACCGACGGCTTGTCCGTTTCGGACTCCAGCAGGGGCTGCAACGCCTTCAGCGCGTCGAGCGGGCGACGGCGGCCGACCAGCTCTTCGGCCTGACGGAAGGCGTGGAACCGCGACTCCTCGGGAGGCTGCGAAGCAGCTGCGGCGTCCGTCATGGTCACTCCCACGTTACCCCCGGGGAGGGGGATGCACACGCCGCCGAACGGGACGTGATGGACTGTGCCGCCATGAGCAGCGGGTACCGGGGCCTGGCGCCCTACCTCTACTACTCCGACGCCACGGCGGCGCTCGCCTGGCTGACCAGGGCCTTCGGTTTCACCGAGGAGGTCCGGTTCTGCGACGCGGCGGGCGAGGTCTTCCAGGCGACGCTGCGGGCGGGCGACGCGCGGATCCAGATCGCCGGCGTCGGGCCGGGCTACTGGCAGGCCAAGGGCGTCGACGGGCCGGTCGGCCAGCTCAACATCCTCTACGTCGAGGACGTCGACGAGGTGTACGAGCGGATCGAGGCGGCGCTGGGCGAGGAGTGCGAGCTGGAGCCGCCCCAGGACCAGCCCTACGGCGCCCGGGTGTTCACCGTCGCCGACCTCGGCGGCAACAGCTGGACGTTCTGGCAGCAGACGTCCGAGACCGTCGAGCTGCCGCCGGGCTGGCAGGAGGTCCGCGCGGGCGGAGAGTCCTCCAACGGGTGATGTGCGGCGAAGGCTAGGCTGGGCGCGTCATCGCAGGCAAGACGCACCGAGGAGCATGGCGTGGCTCTCATCGAGCAGGTAGGCGCGCGCGAGATTCTGGACTCGCGCGGCAACCCGACGGTCGAGGTGGAGGTGGCTCTCGACGACGGCACCCTGGCGCGGGCCGCGGTCCCTTCGGGGGCGTCGACCGGTGAGCACGAAGCGGTCGAGCTGCGTGACGGCGACACCGGCCGCTACAACGGCAAGGGCGTCGAGCGCGCGGTCGCCGCGGTGCTCGACGAGATCGGCCCGGAGATGGTCGGCATCGAGGCCGTCGACCAGCGGATCGTCGACCAGAAGCTGGTCGACCTCGACGGCACGCCGGCGAAGTCCCGCCTCGGCGCGAACGCCATCCTCGGCGTCTCGCTGGCCGTCGCGAAGGCCGCCGCCGAGTCGGCCGAGCTGGAGCTGTTCCGCTACCTGGGCGGCCCGAACGCGCACGTGCTGCCGGTGCCGATGCTGAACATCCTCAACGGCGGTTCGCACGCCGACAGCAACGTCGACATCCAGGAGTTCATGATCGCGCCGATCGGCGCGGAGACCTTCCGCGAGGCCCTGCGCTGGGGCACCGAGGTCTACCACTCGCTGAAGTCGGTGCTGAAGGGCCGCGGCCTGTCCACCGGTCTGGGCGACGAAGGCGGCTTCGCGCCGAACCTGGCGAACAACCGCGAGGCGCTCGACCTGATCCTGCAGGCCATCGAGAAGGCCGGCTACACCCCGGGCCGCGATGTCGCGCTCGCGCTCGACGTCGCCGCGACGGAGTTCTTCGCCGACGGCGCGTACACCTTCGAGGGCAGCAAGAAGAGCGCGGAGCAGATGTCGGCGTACTACGCCGAGCTGATCCGCGACTACCCGATGGTCTCCGTCGAGGACCCGCTGAGCGAGGACGACTGGGACGGCTGGGTCACCCTGACCGCCGAGATCGGCGAGAAGGTCCAGATCGTCGGCGACGACCTGTTCGTCACCAACCCGGACCGCCTCGAAGAGGGCATCACCCGCCGCGCCGCCAACGCGCTGCTGGTGAAGGTCAACCAGATCGGCACCCTGTCCGAGACGCTCGACGCGATCTCGCTGGCCACGTCGTTCGGCTACAAGTCGATGATGAGCCACCGTTCGGGCGAGACCGAGGACACGTTCATCGCGGACCTGGCGGTCGCCACCGGCGTCGGCCAGATCAAGACCGGTGCCCCGGCCCGCGGCGAGCGGATCGCCAAGTACAACCAGCTGCTGCGCATCGAGGAGACCCTCGGTGACGCCGCCCGGTACGCCGGCGAGCTGGCCTTCCCGCGGTTCAGCGCCGAGGCCTGATGGCGGACCGGGGGAGGACGCGCGGCCGCCGCGGCGGTGGCGGCGGGGCGGCGCGGGTCGGTGGACCCGCGCGGACCCGCCGTCCCGAGGCCGGTCGGGCGGGGAGCCCGGGATCCCGGTCGCCCCGCACGGACGGCACGGCGGCGGCGCGGCGCCGCACCGGCGACGCGGAGACCACCCGGGCCCGGTTGCGCCGGGGCCTGGCGGCGAAGCGCGCGTCGGGCGCCGCGAAGGTGCTCGGCATGTCCACCACCCGCCGCGCGGCGGTGGTGGCGATCGTGGTGTGCGCGCTGGCGTTCACCATCGCCGTGCCCCTGCGCACGTACCTCTCCCAGCGGACCGAGGTCCGCGAACAGCAGGCGCAGCAGGCCCAGCTGCAGCAGGAGGTCGCTCAGCTCCAGGGCCGCAAGGCGGAGCTGAGCGACCCGGCGCAGATCGAGGCGGAGGCCCGGCGGCGGCTGCGGTACGTCAAGCCGGGCGAGACGCCGTACATCGTCCAGCTGCCGGAGGACAAGGCCCCGGACGCGGTCCCGCCGGCGGGCCAGCAGCCGGCCGCGGGCAACTCCTGGTACGAGAACCTCTGGAACCAGGTCTCTTCGGGCTGACCGGAGCCCACGCTCTAACCTGGACCGCGTGAACAGCACGCAGCAGCACCGGTTCGAGCCCGTCACCGAAGCCGACCGCGAAATCATCGCGGAGCAGCTCGGACGGCCGCCGCGAGCGTTGCGGGCCGTCGCCGCCCGGTGCCCGAGCGGGCACCCCTCCGTCGTGCAGACCAGCCCGCGGCTGGAGAACGGCACGCCGTTCCCGACGCTCTACTACCTCACCTGCCCGAAGCTGAACTCGATGATCGGCACCATCGAGGCGTCCGGGATCATGAAGGAGATGACCGAGCGGCTCACCACCGATCCCGAGCTCGCCGCGCAGTACCAGCGCACCCACGAGACTTACCTCGCCGAGCGGGACGCGATCGAGCCGCTCGGGCACCAGGTCACCGCGGGCGGCATGCCCGGCCGTGTCAAGTGCCTGCACGTCCACGTCGCGCACTCGCTCGCCGTCGGGCCCGGCGTGAACCCGTTCGGTGACGAGACGCTCGCCCTGCTTAAGGCCAACGGGTGGCCCTCGGGGGACTGCGCCGCGTAACGCTCGCGCGTGGTGAACAGATAACTGGTCTGGGTGAGCGAAAACCCCGATTCGGGTCTTTCGACGGGGTGAAACCTCGCCTCGGGTACGGCAGGCTGTGTCCCGAGGGTGGCGACCGATCCGGCCAGGAGGGCTCTGAGTCATGCGTGTGCGGCGGCTGCCAGACGCAGTCGGGAGCTACACCCGGCGGTTCGGGATCCGCCACCGCACCGCGTTCCCCCTGGTCACCGGCATCCTCGCGGTCGTCCCGGCGCTGGTCGCCGGCGGTGGCACCCTCGGCTGGCTCGGCGGGACCGGCGACCACACCCGCGACGCCGCGCTCGGCCAGGGCTACGACCCCGGCCACGCCGCCATCCAGCAGATCGCCGTCGACGGCACCCTCCCCGGCGCGCCCACCCCGCTGCCGCTGCCGGCGTACGAGCTCCCCGACGGCCCGCTCGGCATCCCGGCCACCGCGCTGGCCGCGTACAAGAACGCCGCCGACATCCTCGGGCGCGAGCTGCCCGCGTGCCACATCGACTGGGCCCTGATCGCCAGCATCGGCCGGATCGAGTCCAACCACGCGCGCGGCGGGTACGTCGACGCGGCCGGGACCACCCGCGAGCCGATCCTCGGCCCGCAGCTCAACGGCCAGGGCGGGTTCGCCGCGATCCCGGACACCGACCAGGGCCTGCTCGACACGGACCCGGTGTGGGACCGCGCGGTCGGGCCGACCCAGTTCATCCCGGGGACCTGGCGGGCGTACGCCTCCGACGGCAACGGCGACGGCAAGGCCGACCCGAACAACATCTTCGACGCGGCCCTGGCCACCGGCCGGTACCTCTGCTCCGGCGGGTTCGACCTGGCGAAGGCCGACCAGCTGCGCGGGGCGGTCTACCGCTACAACAACTCCGACACCTACGTGAACACGGTCGTCCTCTGGGCGGACGCCTACCGCAACGGGATCATGCAGGTGCCGGACAGCACGGTCCCGATCGGCGCCCCGAACGCGGCCGCGGCCCCGCCCCCGCCGGCGGTCCCGCCGCCGCCGGTCCCGGCGACGACGCCGTCGTCACCGACAACCACGCCGACAAGCCCGGGCCCGACGACGACGCCGTCGAAGCCATGCGCGTCGCCGACGACCACGACGACCACGACGACGGAGATCAGCGTGACCACCGTGCCGTCGCCGACCACCACACCCACCGACCCGACGACCAGCCCCAAGCCGCCGACGACGACACCCACGCCGTCCTGCGGTGCCGTGATCACCTCGGTCAGCACGTCGACCACCTTGACCACGACCACGGTGCCGTCACCCGCCAGTTAGGGTGATCGCATGCCTCGTGTTGCCGCGATCGACTGTGGGACCAACTCCATCCGCCTGCTCGTCGCCGAGCTGACGCCGCGCCACGACGGCACGGTCGACCTGCGCGACCTGCACCGGGAGATGCGGATCGTCCGGCTCGGCCAGGGCGTCGACGCCACCGGCGAGCTGGCCCCCGAGGCGCTCGAACGCACCCGGGCCGCGCTGGCCGACTACACGGCCGCCGCCCGGCGCAAGGGCGCGGAGAAGGTGCGCATGGTGGCCACCTCGGCCACCCGCGACGCCGGGAACCGCGACGACTTCTTCCGCATGACGCGCGAAACCCTCGGCGTCGAGGCCGAAGTGATCAGCGGCGACGAAGAGGCGCGGCTGTCCTTCACCGGCGCGGTCGGCGAGCAGGACCCGGACGACGGCCCGTTCGTCGTGGTCGACGTCGGCGGCGGTTCGACCGAGCTGGTCCTCGGCACCTGGGACGGCCGCCGGGCGGAGGTGCTCGCGGCGAAGTCCGTCGACATCGGCTGCGTCCGCATCACCGAGCGCGCGCTCAAGAGCGACCCGCCGACCGCGGACGAGATCGCGGCGGCCCGCGACCTGGCGGGCAAGGTCCTCACCGAGGCGTTCGACGTCGTCGACGTCGCCCGCGCGAAGACGTGGGTGGGCGTCGCGGGCACGGTGACCACGCTGTCGGCGATCGCGCTGGGCCTGCCGGAGTACGACAGCGAGCGCGTGCACCTGTCCACATTGACCCCGGCGGCCATCGACCGCCTGGCGACCGAGCTGCTGCAGAGCGACCACGCCACCCGCGCGGCCAACCCGGTGATCCACCCGGGACGCGTCGACGTCATCGGCGGCGGCGCGGTAGTGGTCCAGACCCTCGCGGAACAGCTCGCGGCCCGCGGCGGCCCGACGGAGCTGGTGGTCAGCGAGCACGACATCCTCGACGGCATCGCCCTCTCCCTCGCCTGACCGCTCGCCACCACCGCTCGTTCGCCCGACCGACCGTTCGGACGTCCCAAAGGGCTTGTGGCGCAACGGAACCCTGGGTGAGCGGGCGATGACCTGCTGTCCACGCTGGTCCGTCCGGAGCATCCGGTTTGCTACCTTGGTTGTGCTCCAACCAGGTGGTCCTGACGGTCGTCACTGATTTGCAACACCGCAGTCCTGTGATCAGCTTCACCGCCCCCGATAGCGTGCGTCTCACCTTTCGGGCAGACGGAGATGGAGGGGATCATGCGTCCTTCGCGCAGGCTCTGGGGACCCACGGTGGTGATGACCTCGCTGGCGCTCGCGCTCACCGCGTGCGGCGGCGGTTCGGGCAGCTCCACCGGCGCCGGCGGGACGGATCCGGACGGCACCGTCAGCGTCTACGGCACCGAACCGCAGAACGCGCTGGTCCCGACCAACATCAACGACCTGGGTGGCACCAAGGCGATCCAGCCGATGTTCGCCACGCTCGTCGGCTTCAAGGGTGCGGACGCGCAGCCGTTCAACCTGATGGCGGACTCGATCACCACGACCGACTCCAAGGTCTACGACATCAAGATCAAGCAGGGCTGGAAGTTCCACGACGGCACCGAGGTGAAGGCGCACAACTTCATCGACGCCTGGAACTACGGCGCCTACGGGCCGAACGGCCAGCTCAACACCGACTTCTACTCGAACATCCAGGGGTACGCCGACGTCCACCCCGAAGACAAGAACGCCAAGCCGGCCACGGACAAGATGTCCGGGCTGGTCGCGAAGGGCGACTACGAGTTCCAGGTGACGCTCACCGCGCCGTTCTCCGTCTTCGACATCAAGGTCGGCTACCAGGCCTTCGCGCCGCTGCCGGACTCGTTCTTCAAGGACCCCAAGGGCTTCGAGCAGCACCCGATCGGCAACGGCCCGCTGAAGTTCGTGTCGCGTACGCCCAACCAGGACATCAAGCTCACCCGGTTCGACGACTACAAGGGTGACGACAAGGTCAAGTTCAAGAACCTCGACATCAAGATCTACTCCAGCCAGGAGACCGCCTACCAGGACCTGCTGAGCGGGCGGCTCGACTTCATGGAGACGCTGCCGCCGTCGGCCGTCGCGGGCGGGAAGTACAAGAACGACCTGGGCGACCGCCTGGTCACCGGTCACCTGCTCGGGATCAGCACCATCGCCATCCCGTACTACGTGCCCGGGTACAACAACCTCGAGCTGCGCAAGGCCATCGCGATGTCGATCGACCGCGCGCAGATCACCAAGACCGTCATGAACGACACCTACGTGCCGGCCGACGGCTACATCTCGCAGGGCATCCCGGGTTACCGGCCCGGCGTCTGCCAGTTCTGCAAGTACGACCCGGCGGCGGCGAAGGCGGCGTTCCAGAAGTCCGGCTTCCAGGGCAAGCTGACCATCGCGTCCAACGCGGACGGTGGCCGCAAGGAACCGCTCGTCGCGGCGTGCAACAGCATCAAGAACACCCTCGGCGTCGAGTGCGACTTCGTGCCCGCGACCGACTTCGGGCAGTGGCGCAGCATCGTGACCGGCCACAAGCTCACCGGCATGGGCCGGTCGGACTGGTCGGCGGACTACCCGTCCATCGAGGACTTCCTCAACCCGATCTTCAAGACCGGCGGGTCCTCGAACGACTCGACGTACTCGAACCCGAAGGTCGACTCGATCCTCGCCCAGGCGGACGCCACCGCCAACAAGGACGCCGCGGTCAAGCTGTACCAGCAGGCCGAGGACCTGATCGCGCAGGACCTGCCGACGATCCCGGTGTGGGACGAGAAGGGCGTCGCGGCGAAGTCGAAGAACCTCAAGTCGGCGGCCCTGGACTTCCGCCGGATGCCGGACTACCCGTCCATCGAGGTCCTGAAGAAGTAGCAGCCGCTCCCACCACCACCGCCGTCGTGAGTGAGAAACAGTGTTCTAACCCTGTTTCTCAC